>JBMOFP010000253.1:0-7517 GCA_049318805.1 Bradymonadia bacterium | reverse complement strand
TGATTCCGCCGGGCCGTCCTGGCCCGGGCAGGCTGCTTTTTCAGCAGCCTGCTAAACGTTCGGGCGCGCGGGTGCGGTGCGCACTGAAGCGGGCGCCTACTCGCAGCCGACGATCGGCGCTGACAGGCCCGGCTCGCCGCGCACACCCGGGGAGTCGCCGCCGGGGCCCCCGAGGCTCGGTCGCAGCAGGGTGTCCGGGCCGATCTGCAGCGGGTTGCCGTCGCAGTGGACGGCCACCGACGGCCCGCCCGCGCCGCCGCCGCCGTGACCGCCGCGGCCGCCCGCCGCGCCCCGACCGCCGTTGCCGCCGGACCCGGGTCCCGCGAGGCCGCCGCACGCGAAGGCCTCACGCCCGCTCCCGCCGCGGCCGCCGTCCGCGCCCTGGCCCGGCTCACCACCGCGCGCCCCGTCGCCACCGCGGCCGCCGTCCCCGGACTGGAAGTCGCACGCCTCTACGCGCAGGCCCGCGGACTCGACCACAAAGAGCGCGAACGAGCCGCCGCCGCCGGTGCCGCCGGTGCCGAATTGACCGCCGCAGCCGCCCGCGCCGCCGCCGCCGCCGCCGCCGCCCGTGCCGTCGATGACCGCCGCGCCGCCGCCGCCGCCGCCGCCGCCGCCCGGAGGGCCGTTCGGGCCCTGAGCGCCCGGCTGACCATCGGCCGTGCGCCAATCCCCCACGGCGTCGATCAGGCCGCCGACCCCACCCGGACCGTCGCCCCCGGCCGAGGGCGCCTGCGGGTTGCAGCCGTGCGCGCCGTCTCCGCCCGCCCCGCCGCCCCCGCGCGGGCCGCCGTTGCCGCCGCAGCCGGGGAACTCGCCGGGCACACCGTCGTTCCCGCGGGGTCGACCCGCGCCGCCGGCCCCGCCGGTTGCTCCGCAGGCGCTCGCGCCCCCGGCCCCCGGTGGGCCGCCGCAGTTGCCGCCGTTCTGTCCGGGGCCGCCGGAGTCCCCTTGCGCGCCCGCGTCTCCGTTGCGGCCGCCGCCCGCCGGGCCCGACCGCGCCGACACCGCGCGCAGGGTCAGCGCCGACGCGACGCGCGCGTAGATCGCGTACACCGAGCCGCCGGGGCCCGGGTCGCCCGTGGCCTCGACCGTCACCAGATCCACGGCGGTCGGGCTGCGGATCGCCTCGGCCGAGAGCGCCACGATCTTGCCGCGGTCCGCGACCGAGTTCGCGATGGTCGAGACCAGCCGCGCGCTGCGGGTCCAGCTCCGCTCCGGGTCGTAGCCCCCGTAGAGCGAGACGCCGTCGATGAGCTGCACGCGGCCCTCGTACCGGCCAGTGCCGAGGGCGAGGCCGACGACCTCGGGCCGTTGGGCCGCTAGAGCGAGCGCGTCGACGACCGTCGAGAACGGCCGCTCGGGTGTGCCCTCGGCCACGGCGGGATCCGCCGAGTCCTCGACGAAGAGGAGCGTGCGCCGCGAGCCGTCGATCCCGTCGCAGTCGGTGTCCTCGAAGGCCGGGTCCGGTGTGTCCTCGGCGTCGGGGTTCACCGCGAAGTCGTCGTCGTCGCAGTCGCGGTCGTCGGGCACGAGGCCCGGTCCGGGCAGGCATGTGCGGGGTCCTACGGGGCCGCCGTAGCCATCGCCGTCGTTGTCCGGCCACTGGAGCGGCACACCCTCGTCGGGGAAGCCGTCGCAGTCGTCGTCGAGCTGGTTGCAGACCTCGTCGACTGGAACACACGGGGGTGGCGCGGCGTCGACCTCCGCGTCCACGGCGAGGTCGGCCTCGGCGTCGACCGCGGCGTCCACGACCGGCGCCGGCCCGTCCAGGGGCGCCTCGGCGTCGACCGGATCGGGCTCCGAGTCGCGGCGCGGCTCGGGGATGAAGGCGTCGCGCGGCTGCGCATCGGGGGCCACGTAGATGTCCCCCGGGCCCGGGCCGATGCCCTGGTCTCGCCCGGGGGGCGCGATGGCGGCGTCGACCTCGACGGCCGGGCCGCTCGGGTCCGCAGAGTCCGCACAGCCCAGCGCGAGCAGGGCGACGAGCGATAAACGAGACACACGGCAGTGGAGCGTTCGCATGCCGAGAGCAGAACACGTTCTACGTCGGCTTCGCCAGATGGGTGTATCCCTCGCCCGAGCGGTCGTCAGGCCGGTCCGGAGAACGCCCCTCGCGCTCGGAGTAATGGAACGTGCTGCCCATGCTGGCGTAAAGCCGCTCGCATGGGCTCGGGGACGTCCCCCTCAACCGCGGTCCAGGCGCGGAGCGCGGCCTCGACGCCCTGGAGGACCTCGTCGCGCGCCCAGGCTTGCCTCGACTTTCGGACCAGGGTCTCCAAGGCAGAGTCGGAGACTTGCGAGAAGTCCTGCGCGTCCCCCAATCCGAGCCTGAGGCGGGGGGGCGCAGCGCTGTCCCAGCCGTGAAGGTTCGCCCAGGTGATGGTGGACACGAAGTCGTAGCACGGCGTCAGGGAGGGCCGGTCGGCCGCGCCCCATTGCAGGCTCCAATTCTTAAGATGAGCATCGTCGTTCCCGGACGCGATCACGAATCCAAGGCGACGAGCGAGTTCGCGCCCTTGGTCTTGGCCCGCCAGGTCGGTCACCACCTGCAGCACGGTGTCGAGCGAGAATCGTTTCCCAGGTTGATCACCGCACTTCTGTGTCGGCCAGAGGTTGAGGACCTGACACAGATCTTCCTGGTGAATCTTCGAGCCGTCGACCCTCCGATCGAAACGGCGAACGATGAACACCTCCTCGGAGTCCGCTTCCGGTCCGAAGGCGGCGTCGACGACCACGTCCCTGGGCGCGGCAAAGCACTCCGGTACGTCGAAACCCGCAGCCCGCGCCCACTTCATGGTCGCTTCTTCGACGCGTGGAAGTTCTGGGTATCGCCGGCCCGGAAACTTCACGATCCAATCACCGCCATCGCCCGTTGCCGGGAGCGCGAATCGATCGTTGGCTTGCGACATCGAGACCTTGAACTGCATGCCGGCGAGCGCGAATCGAATGCGCGGAGTGTCGCGCGCGTGTTCGGGCGTCGTCCAGGCCACCGCGTTCCCGTCGACATCGACGGGTCGGACCTCGACGGCCCAGGCAAGGTCTCGACCGAGGGCGGCCAGCAGACCGGCATCATCGTTCTCCGCGAGGCCGTACGAGCCCGCGAGTCGGAAACGCAGGTCGCTGCCCATCTCGGGGAGTAGGTTCTCGAAGAAAGGGAGCAAGCGGCCCCCTGCACTGCGGGTCCCCGGATCTCTCAGGAACGCAGTGCCGAGCCGCGGACGCTGTCCGCTCGCTTCCCACTCGGCGTTCGGTCGCCAAACGAGGTGACCGTTGCGGTTGTATTCCAAGTGGCCGACGACGTGGCCGGGAAGCGAAACCTCCAGTCGACCACGGGCGCCGACGGTCATACGTGCCCGAAGTCGAGCGCTGGGGAGTCGGTCGCCTCGTCGGGTTCGAGATACGCGGAGATGGGCTGAACGCGCGGCTGGCCGAGACCGGCGCGACGCGTGAGGAACTGATTTACGACCACCCGGAGTTTTTCGCCGCGATGGGCCAGGAAGGCAGGAGCGTCATGGGCGGCAAGCGCTTGAAGTGCGACTTCGTCAATCAGGTGGCTTGCCAGCGCCTCCCGGTCGGACTCGAGGCTCCACCGGCGCAACTCCGCGACGAGGCCGGTGTGCCGCGCGTCCAACAGCACCCGATTCGCAGCCGAGCGCGCACGCCGTTGTGTTTCCTGGCTGAGGCTTTGCCAAGCGCGCGAGGCGAAGACTTCGCGGGCCACACGCTGTTCATTCGACAGCAGCGAGCGCCACGAAACGGGTTCGCGTCGGTCCCGCGGACCGAGAGCGAGGAGCGCAAGGAGCTCGACTCGACTCGCAGCGCTCTTCGTGTGAAACGGGCGAAGCGCCCAATCGACCCGCATCGGCTCGCCGACGCTCTCCAACAGCGCCGAGAGGGACCCTTCGAGCTGTCCCTCCTGAATGAGTCGCGCCTGTTTCCGCATCTCCGAGACTGCTGCGCGCTGGTGCGCCGACCCAATGACGCCGCGCCAAACCCATCGAGACAGGTCACGGCGCGCCGCGGCCGAGTCCATCGACTCGGGGAAGACGTGGAACCAGCGGCTCAAGAGGACGAAGACGACCGGATAGGGGATGAACCCATACGCTGGGATCCCCGCACCCGGGAGCGGGGCGTCTGGGGACGCCTGAAGGAACTCGACGACCCGTGCGAGCGCTTCCCTGGCCTCGAACGCACCGACGAGTGATTCGGCGCTGCCCTCCGGCAGGTCCTCGAGGCGCCGCGACGGGTCGTGCCCGCTCATGGCCAGCACACACTTGTGAATCTCCGCCCGGGGCGGCTCGCCGAATCCGTCCAGATCGCACGCGCGCTGGAGTTCGTTGAGATTGAGCGCCCCTCGACCCAGCGAGCGCGTCCCGAGGAGCGCCTGGAAGACCTCGTCCGGGCGCATTCGGGCACCGGTGCTGTTCAGGCGGTCGAAGACGCCCATCAAAGGCTCTGGAGACTCCGCATCCATGAGATACACGGGCAGCTCGTAGTCGAGAATCCGCTGCTGCGCCTCTTCCACCCGAGCCTGAAGCGCGTCGTCTAGCGTGGAGTCTCGAAGCCAGCGACCGAGGCGCCTGATGTCCCCCAGCGCCGAGAGCGGGACATGGCGACCGACTTGGCTCGCCTCGGGCGGACCGGAAAGGAAGCTGCTGGACGCGGGGTCGAAGCGCACCGACCAACGTGTGTCTCCAGCGTGGTCGAGATCGAGGAGTGCGGCCGCGAGAGCCGTCGTTCGCTGTTGACCATCGACGATGTACCACGCGTCCGCGACGGCGGGCACGCTGATGTGGGCCCCCCCGATGCCGAGCCGCTCATCCGCGGGCGCCGACCTCTTCCAGAACAGCAAAGAGCCTATCGGGTAGCCCTTCAGGATGCTGTCGAACAACTTGACGACGTCCGCCGCGCGCCAGCGAAGGGGGCGCTGGAAGTCGGGGACGCGCACTTCGCCCGACTGGACCTTGCCGAGTACGCGCCGCACCGTGAGCGAGAGCGCCTGGGGGGGCTTCTGCAGCGGGACGTGCAGGGACGGCGTGGTCAACGTCTGGCTCCTTTGAGAGGGTCGACCCTCAGATGCGAGTACATCGTGAAGCTCCGGTCCGCGTGCCGCAAGGCGCGTACCGGTCGCGACCGAACCGAGACCCGCGCCCTCCCTAGGTCGTCAGGCGACCGTCACGCCCGGCTCCAGGTACACGTCCTGGGTGGCGTGCAGCAGCGCCACGCCGTCCTTCACCGGCTTCTGGAAGGCCTTGCGCCCCAGGATGAGGCCCGTGCCGCCGGCGCGCTTGTTGATGACGGCCGTGCGCACCGAGTCGAAGAGGTCGTTGTCGCCGGCCGCGCCGCCGGAGTTGATGAGCCCCTGACGCCCCATGTAGCAGTTCACGACCTGGTAGCGGCACAGGTCGATGGGGTGGTCCGACGACAGCTCGGAGTAGACCTTCTCGTGGGTCTTGCCGAACTTGAGCGCCGTGAAGCCGCCGTTGTTCTCGGGCATCTTCTGCTTGATGATGTCGGCCTTGATCGTGACGCCCAGGTGGTTCGCCTGACCCGTCAGGTCGGCGCTCACGTGGTAGTCCTTCGTGGCGGTCTTGAACGCGTTGTTGCGTGTGTAACACCACAAAATCGTGAACAGACCGAGCTCGTGAGCGCGCGCGAAGGCCTCCGAGACCTCCTGGATCTGGCGGGGGCTCTCGTCGCTCCCGAAGTAGACCGTCGCGCCCACGCCGACGGCGCCCATGTCGAAGGCCTCCTCGACGCGCGCGAACATGATCTGGTCGAACCGGTTCGGGTACGAGAGCAGCTCGTTGTGGTTGAGCTTCAGCACGTAGGGGATCTTGTGCGCGTACTTGCGCGCCGTGGCCGCGAGCACACCGAGCGTGGACGTGACGCCGTTGCACCCGCCCTCGATGGCCAGCTTGATGATGGCCTCGGGGTCGAAGTAGATCGGGTTCGGCGCGAAGGACGCGCCCGCCGAGTGCTCGATGCCCTGGTCCACGGGCAGGATCGACAGGTAGCCGGTGCCCCCGAGGCGCCCGTGCCCGTGCAGCGTCGCCAGGTTGCGCAGCACCGCGATCGGACGGTCCGAGGGCACAAACGTGCGGTCGATGAAGTCGGGCCCCGGCAGGTGCAGCAGGTCCTTCGACACCGTGCGACTCGTGTGGTTGAGCAGGCTGTCGGCCTCGGCGCCGAGCACGGACTGGATCTTCTCGAGCATCGTCGTTTCTCCCAGCAGGTACGGTCGAGGGCGTGGGCCCAGGTCAGCGGGGGGACGCTAGCCTGTGGGCCCGGAAGCGGCAAGGCGCCCGGGCGCGGGGGTCACTCGAAGCGGACCGCGCAGCGCCCGACGACACAGGTCGTGATGACGAGCTTGTCGCGGGCGCAGCGTGTGCCCTCGCCGAGGCGGGTCGAGGCGTCGATCAGCGGCTCGGCGATGGGCGCCCCGGGCGCGCGCCGCGCCACGATCAGGTGGCCGCGTCCCGCCTGGTGCTCGTAGCCGAAGGAGAAGTCGAACCGGCCCGGGCTCAGGCTGCTCATGTCGCGGGCCAGGTCGGGCTGGCAGCGGCTCGCGAAGAGGTCGATCGGCTTGTCGTAGTGGCCGTAGAGCTTGACCTGCCACCGGGGGTCCTTGCGCAGGTAGTGGTAGGGCAGGCCCGAGGCCTCCTGAACGATGATCCCGCTGCGCCCCAGCACCGTGCTGCGCACATCGTCGAAGGCGGTCTCGTACATCAAATACGACGCGGCCTTGAGCAGCGTGGCGACGGGCGCCTCGCGACGCAGGAGCTCCCGCAGGCCGAGCCGCTGCTCGAAGGCGCGGTCCGAGAGGTCGCCCGAGAAGTAGAGCGCGCGCCGGGTGACACCGGGGGCGTCCGACGGCGCCCGAAACGTGATCTCGAGCCCGGTGTAGGGTCGGCCCACGGCCTCGACCACCTCGCCGGTGTCGGTCAGCCGCACCCCGCGCGCGCCCTCGATGATGTGCCCCGTGCGCGCCAGGAAGAACATCATCAGCGCGCCGACGCCCGTGTAGGCGTCTCGCTGGACCTCGGCCTTCATGCTCTGGGTCCGGAAGAAGTTGAGGCCGAGGAGCTTGTCGATGGCGACCCGCAGGCGGCGGACGCCCTGAAACACCACGCCTGCCGGGTCGCGTTGGGGCGAGGGCAGGTCGCCGACGGGCTCCAGGCCCAGCAGTACGTAGGTCGTCGCGCGCGGGAAAACCGTGACGGCGTTCACCAGGTCGGGGCCCGAGAAGGGGTAGAAGACGACGGGGTGGGCGACGTCCGCGAGCTGCTCGGCGACGAAACCGCGGAGCGGCGCGAGGGTGCGTGTGTCGTAGCGGGACCAGGCCGCGTCCATCTCCGCGGCATAGCGCGCGTAGGCGTCGCGGCGCGCCCTGGGCGGCGGCGCGCCATCGGCTGCGGGCAGCCCGGCGAGGAGCCGCGCGGCGACGTCGGCCTCGCCCGCGTGGGCGGAGCCTGGGAGAAGCACTCCGACCACCAACAGAATCGAGAGAAGGG
>JBMOFP010000252.1:0-7637 GCA_049318805.1 Bradymonadia bacterium | reverse complement strand
AGCGGAGCCGAATTCACTTCGGCGGAGCGGGGCTGAAAAAGTCCATGGACGGACTCTTTCAGCGTCCTGTTGATGCGAAGGTCGCGGACCCTACTCGTCGCTGCGCGCGGCGGCGTAGCCGAGCTCCTGGGCGCTGGCCGCGACGAGTCGATATCGGCCGAGCGGGAGCGTCGCGGGCACACGCAACGGCAGCGAGAATCGACCGGCCGCATCGGTGCGCGCCGCCGCGGTCGCCACCACCGGCGGCCCCCCTTCGACTGGCACCAGGAAGACCTGCACGTTGAGGCTGCCGACGGGTCGACCTTCGTCGTCCGCGCTCACACCCGCAACCGCCCGCGGCAGGGCCTCCCCTCGAAAGACGTCCACGGGCGCGAAGCCGTCGAGGGCCAGGCGCACCCGCCTCAAGGTCGCCACCGAGGCGCCGCTCGAGCCTCCCGTCCCGGGTGGGCCCTCGCCCGGTCCACCGCCCACACTCGTCTCCCCTTCCGGGGGGCTGGGCAAGGGCACCTCGGCCGCGGGCCCTTCGAGTCCCGGTCCTGCGGGCGCAGCGCCTCCGGGCTGGTTTCGCCCCGGACCGACCGGCGGCGGCGCGCCCGGGCCGCCGCCCGCCAGCGTGCGGGCCGAGTAGCCCTGCAGATAGCGCTCGGGCTTCGGGAACGCGTCGGGCAAGGGGCTGTGGAGGGTCTGGCCGGGACGGTCCTTCAGATCGAGGCTCGGCGCCTGCCCACCCAGGTCGACCCGGCGCCACGCGCCGTCCGGGAGACGCACCTCGGCGAACGCATGGGCTTCGTTCTGGACGTAGCGTGCGGGCAAGCCCGCCGCGCGCGCGGAGAGGACAAAGGCGAACGCCCGGTGTCGGCACACGCCCAGGCCACCGAGCGCCACGTCGCGGTACAGGTCTCCCCCCTTCGGCAACGCCCCGGTGTCGAAGTCGCGGAAGTACTCCACCAGACGGGACAGCCCCCGATCGAGGCGCGCGGCCGGGTCGACACGCAGCGCGCCGAGCACCTCGGCCCCGATGGGCGCCAGCCCGGTGGGCAAGGCCGTATCCTCGGCGCCCCGCTGGATGTCGAGCGGCACGTTCGATGGGAGCCCGCCCTGGAAGTAGTTCGTGTCCGCGTCGACGAAGAGAACGACGCGCACCGTGCCCGTATACTCCGCGAGCAGGTAGAAGTTGTCGGCGCCGTCACGCGCGACTCGGGCCTGAATCACGTCGACGGGGGGCTCCGTGCGCAGCGCGAGCACACGCATGTCGGGCGCGACCGAGGGCAGCGGCATGGCCTTCCCTGGGACGACGTTGATTTTGAGGTCCCCGTAGAAGCCCTCGCGCCCGGGTCCGGGCGCCCCCCCCACGACGCGGATCGGCACGGGCGTAGGGTCCGCGATCGAAAACTCGTACTCGGGGCCCGGGCCGACGACGTCGAACGTCACGTTCCGCCGCATCGGAGCCACCTCGGGGTTGAAGACCGCGTGGTACTCCAACGGGACGACCTCGCCCGTGTCTCGATCCGGGCGCATCGTGTCGGGTCGTTCGATCACCCCGGGCGCGGGCGGCCGACCCTCGCTCCCGAGCCGCATCTCCGTCGTTTGGCCGGTGTCCGTCTCCGGGGGGGCTTCGAGCCGGGTGCCGTTCCGCTCGATGGCCCGCGGCATGCCGCTCGCGTCCCGTTCCAGCGGGCGGGTCTCGGGGCTCGCCGCGGCGTCGCTCAAGCCTCGAAGGACGTCGGGGGCGATCCACTCGTGCCGCACCGGCGCGCCGGGTCCCGCCCCCACGAGCAGAAGGCTCGCGCCGAGCCACGCCACCGCCTGCCCGCGTGCCCGTGACGTCGACGGGGACTCGGTGGTAGATCCTCTCTTCGTGGTCCTCACGGGTCTCGCTCTCTCTGCTCGCCTACACGGTCGACTCGCCGTCGGGGTGCGTCTCGTCCTGGCGAGCGCCGCCCTCGCCTGCTCTCCGAGCACCGAGGCCTCGAACGAGACCCCGGCGCGACCGCCCGCGGGCGAGGAGATCTTCGCTCAGGCGTGTGCCCGCTGTCACGGCCCTGAGGGTCGAGGGGACGGTCCCATGGCGGTGCGCAACGCCCCAATGCCCGTGCTGGGCGATCCCGCGCGGCCGTTGCCCACGCCCGAAGAGGTCTGGAACGTGATTCGCTCCGGACGCGGCCGCATGCCTCCGCACCGCGAGCGCCTGCCCCCATCACAGCTCGACGCCGTGACGGCCTACGTGGAGCAGCGGTTCTTCGGACGGGCGCCTTCATGGCCGCCGGTCCGTCGCGATGCCGCACCTTGAGGCCCCACGTTTTCATCGCCGGGCTCGCCCTCGCGTGCGATCCGCCCCGCCTCGTCCCGATTCAACCGGAGCCCGCGGACGCCTCGGCGCGTGTGGACGCGGGGAGCGAACGCATCTGCGAGCCGGCCCGCGTCACGGTGGGCGCGCTGACCCTACGTACATGCGACGATGGCGCGGTCGAGCTCCTCAACGCGGACCGCGTTCGGTGGCGAGTCCGCCCGGCGCTGACCCTGAACGGCACGCCGCTCGAGCCGGGCGACCTGGCCCAACGCACCTGGCGGCTTTCCGAAGAGGGCCGTGCCCGATTGCGCATGTCGAGCGTACAGCCCGGGCGCCCTACGCTCGACCTCGACCTCCGCCTCTCCTCGGCGCCACCCGACGTGGAGGCGCGGGTCGAGATGGCCCTCGAGCTCGAGTCACCCGTAGGGTCCGAGCCGCTGGAGTGGACCACCGCCACCCTCGTCGTCGAGCTCCCGGACTGCGCGCCCGACGGCTGTCTGCGGGTGGACCCGGCCCCGTCGCCGCTCGACGAGCTCCTGCTCGGGCCGGAGGGCGAGACGGCGTTCATCTGGTTCCAGGCGACACGGCCGTACCGAGCGCGGACACACTTCATCCCGGAGGGCGCCCGCGTCGTCGTCGACCTGTTGCCGGCACCCGCGCGCCTCGTCCCCGGGCTCCGAGCCACGCTCACGGGGGTGTCCGTCACTCTCGGCGAGCACCCAGAGCGCACACTGGGGGCCCTCGAAGACGACGCTCGCCTGCGCCCGGTTCAGGAAAGCGCTCCTCCCCTGGGCTGGCGCTCGGGCGCGAGCTTCGGTGCCGTCGTCAACGCCGACCTGCTTCGGGCCCAGGCTTTGGCGTTCGAGGCCGCGATCGGCCGCCCGCCCCATCTGCGGGCCGACGGTGCGTGGTATCGCCTGCCGGGGGATGACCGTCCGGGGCCGGGCTTTCCCGAGGGGCTCGAACCCGTGGCCCAGGGCTCACCCGGGACTCTCGGCCTCTCGTGGCGACCTCTCGTGAGGCACATCCAAACGACCGGCTTCCCCGCCGACGGTGCTTGCGGCGCGGCCTGTGCACTGCTGGACCCCGAGTCGCCCGACGTCCGCACGGCGATCGCGCGGCGCGCCGCGGTGCTCAGCCTCGCGGGCATCTCCGCGCTCGCGCTCGACGAGCTGCCGGAGTTCACGCCCCCCGACCTCTACGCGCTCGTCCGTCGCACGCTCCCGGACTCGGTCGCGATCGTCGCGCCCCTCGAGTCGGGGCTCCCCAGCCGGGACGCGGTCGAGGCCATGAGCCTCACAACCTACTTGGGCGCCGCTCTGGGGGCCGACTGCCTCGCCGAGGAGCGCGCGGACCCTGAGGCGAGGAGCGCCCGCTGCATCGCACGCCTCGCTTCGGTGCCGACCGACGTGCCCAGCCCGACGACCCCGGACCCGGACGTCTTGCTGCGCGCGCTGGCCGCGCGGTGGCACTGGACCCGCGCCGGGGTGCACCTCGATCCGGGCGCGGTTCGAATCGGGGCCCCGGCGACCGTCGGTGAGGCCCGTCTTGCACTCACGCTGGCCGCGATCGCGGGCGGCACGCTCTTGCTCGGAGACGACCTGCGGACGCTCTCGGCCGAGCGCTGGACCCTCGTGCGTCGCCTCGTCGACTCGGGCGCGCGCCTGGGCGAGGCCTTCTCACCGGTGGACCTCGTGCCCTGGCGTGTCGACCCCTCGACGGGGCTCGCGGCGACTCCGCGGATCTGGCGGAGCGTGGACGGTCTCTTCCTGGCCTGCGTCAACCCCGGCCCCGGCTCGATGCGGTGTCCGGTCCCCGAGGAGGCCGACCTTGCTGGCCGCGAAGGACTGACCGACGTGCCCCTCACCCCAGGCACCTTCCTCGACGTCGCGCCGCGCGATGCCGTTCTGTTGGTCGCGCCGCGCGCCGTGGAGTAGAACATCCTTCATGACGACGGTCGCACTCGACGCGATGGGCGGAGACCACGGGCTGCTCACCGCGGTCCGCGCCGCCTGTACCGTCTCGCTCGGTCGCCAGACCACGGTCCTGCTGGTCGGCGACGTCGGGCGCATCGAAGCCGAGCTCGCCCGGAACCGGTGCGACCCGGCGTTCATCTCGATCTACCCCGCGACCCAGGCCGTACCGATGAACGCCTCGCCGCGGGAGGCGCTGGACGCGATGCCGGACGCCTCGATCCTCGTCGCGGCGCGCCTCGTCTCCGAGGGCGCGGCCGACGCGCTCGTGAGCGCGGGCAACACCGGCGCGTCGGTCCTCGCGTGCTCTCGACACTTCCGCAAGCTCGAAGGTGTGCCCCGCACCGCCCTCGCCGCCGTCTTTCCGACCGAACGCAGACGCGGTCCCCGGGCCGATCCCTTCAGCCTGATCCTCGACGTCGGCGCGACGCTCCACGTCGACGCCGATGCCCTGGTCGCCTTCGCCCACATGGGCAGCGCCTATGCCGCGCGGGTCTCCAACAACCCGCGGCCGCGGGTCGCCCTGCTGTCCAACGGCAGCGAGGCCTCGAAGGGACCGAGCGAGCTCGTCGAGGCGCACCGCCGACTCTCCAAAGATGCGCGGATCGAGTTCATCGGCAACATCGAGGGCCTGGATTTGCCGCGGGGCACGGCGGACGTCGTGGTGACCGAGGGTTTCACGGGCAACGTCGTCCTCAAGATGCTCGAGGGCATCAGCGAGACGATCCTCGACGTGGCCCGGTACGCCGGTCGAACGCACCTTTCCTGGCGACTCGGGCTGTGGATGCTTCGGGGCGGCATCGTGCAGCTCAAGCAGCTCACGGATTGGCGCCAGTACGGCGGCGCTCCGGTGCTGGGCTTCAATAAGCTCTTCATCAAGGCACACGGCCGCAGCAACGCCCGGGCCCTGGCCAACGCCATCAAGGTCGCGCACAAAGCGAGCGCCAGCGGCCTGTGCAGCGAAATCGAGACGCAGCTCGCCCACGCCCCGCGAAGCTGAGCGAAGCCCCGCCGTGACGCTCCCCGCGCCCCACATCTACCGCTGGGACCTCGACAAGACGTACCTGGACACGGACTTCGACAGCCTCGGCGGGCTCGTCCGGACCGCTCTGCAGCGACCCGCGGACAAGCGCAACATCCCGGGGAGCTCCGAGCTTTTGCGAGAGCTCAGAGTCGCGGCCGCGGGCAACGCGCTCATCTACTTCATCAGCGGCAGCCCGCGGCAGATGCGCGGTGTCTTGACCGAGAAGCTGCAGCTCGACGGCGTCCACTTCGACGGCTTCATCCTGAAAGACAACCTGCGCAACCTCATGCAGTTCAGGTTCCGCGCGGTGAAAGAGCAGATCGGCTACAAGCTGCCGTCCATCCTCGAGGCGCGCGCTCTCGACCCGAAGGACAGCGACGAGACCCTCTTCGGAGACGACGCGGAGCGGGACGCGTTCGTCTACTCCCTGTACGCGGACCTGCTCGCACGCAGGGTCGACCGCGCGACGTTACACGCCGTGCTCGACCAGGCGCGGGTCTACCCGGACGCCCGCGATGCCATCGACGCCGCGTTGCAGCGGCTCCCCCGCATCGACCCCGTGCGCCGCATCATCATCCACCTGGACCGCAAGTCGCCGCCGATGCACTTCGACGTGTACGGGCCTCGCGTCGTGCCGGTGTACAACTACTTCCAGGCGTCGCTGGTGCTCCACGCCGACGGCCGCCTCGGGGCCGAGGCGGTCGCGCGCATCGGCACCGCGCTGATTGAACGCTACGACTACACGGTCCCGATGCTCGTCCGCAGCTTCGAGGACGCCCTGCGACGCGGCCTCGTGAGCGTGGACCGCGCGGGTCATCTCGGCGAGCAGGCCTCCAGCGTCGGCGTTCGACCCGAGGTCGTCGCGCTCTTCGCCGCCGAGGCGTTGCGCTTCGTCGGCCGGGAGCCGCTCCCCAGGTCCCAGGCGGTCCCGGACTACCCGGCGCTGCTGTCGCGGGAACATCACAGGCACCAGATCGAGAAGGCCCGGCGCCGCCGCATCTCACACTGGCTGGGACAGTAGCGCCGCTTGGAATCCTGGCGGGCCTGGCACGCATCTCATCATCGAGTGAAAACAGGAGCGGGGTGCCATGGGCGGGCATGAGAGGAACGAGAGCTTGCGACTGCAGGCGCTCCGCGACCTCGAGCTGCTCGATACCCCGGCGGAAGAGACCTTCGACGCCCTGACACGGCTCTGCTGTTCGCAGCTCGACGTACCCATCTCGCTCGTCTCGCTGGTGGATGAACATCGCCAGTGGTTCAAATCGAGGCAGGGCCTCGAGGTCCCGGAGACCGCTCGGAACGTCTCGTTTTGCTCCCACGTCGTCGACCTCGACGGCCCGTTGGTCGTCGAGGACGCAGCGGAAGACCCGCGCTTCGCGACCAATCCGCTCGTTACGGGAGCGCCGCAGATTCGTTTCTACGCGGGCTGGCCGCTCCGGACGGCGGAGGGCGACGTCCTGGGCACCTTCTGCGCCTTGGACCTCAAGCCACGCCAGTTCGATGCGAAGGAACGCGCGGTGCTCGAAGCCCTTACCGGTCAGGCGAGTCTCCTCATCCAGATGCGTGGAGCGCAGGCGCGGCTGCGCGCCGAGCATGTCCTTCTCGAGGCACGAGATGCCGCGCTCGGCGAGAGTGAGCGGCGATTGCGCGCGCTCTTCGAGGGCCTGTCGGAGGGCGTCGTCCTGCAGGATGCGCAGGGCACGATTACGGCCTGCAATCCATCCGCGGAGCGCATTTTCGGACTCACGGCCGACCAGATTCTGGGGCGCACGCCGTCCGACCTGGTCCCGCAGGCGGTCCACGAAGACGGCACGCCTCGCGCCGACGACGCGTTTCCATCGGCGGAGTGTCTGCGGACCGGGCTGCCCGTGGACGGCGCGTCGCTTCGACTCTCGAGAGCGGACGGGCAGCGACGCTGGCTGCGTGTGAACGCACGCCCTCTCTTCAACGACGCCGTGACACTCAGCGGCGTCGTGACGACCTTCACGGACGTGACCGACGAGCGCGCTCTCGCCGAGCGGGTGAATCGCCAAGAGCGACTGGTCACGACCGGCACGCTGGCCGCGGGGGTCGGGCACGAGATCAACAACCCGCTGGCCTACATTCTGGCCAACCTCGACTTCGTCCTCAATGAGCTCCAGCGCGACGAGGGTGAGTCGACGCCGGACCAAAGAGCCGAGCTGACGAGGGCCCTGCAGCAGGTGAAGACCGGCGCGCTGCGCGTGCGCGACATCGTGCGCGGTCTCAAGGCCCTGGCGCGCGACGACGGGCCCGTGGTCGCCACGCAGATCGCCCCGGTCGTCGCGTTCGCGGTCACCTTGACCCGTCCGGCGTGGAAAGCGACCGCACA
>JBMOFP010000251.1:0-7669 GCA_049318805.1 Bradymonadia bacterium | reverse complement strand
AGTGGGCGGCCGCCCGCTCGAGGAACTCGACGGCCGGTCGAACGCCGCGCTCACCGACGAGCCCGTGAAGCTGAACCCACAGCGAGCCGAACGCCGCCAGGTGGACCGCCCCGAGGGCGCGCCGGAAGGCTCGACAGGTCTGGCCGTGAAGGGGCTGCATCGGTCAGCGCAGCAACGGCCACAGCGGCGTGTGGTCGTCGGTCCACAGCGGTGCGACCTTGTCCTCGTCCTCGGCCGACGTAGCGCCCGCCGGGAGGCCGACCTCGACCAGCCGCTCGGGCGAGGCCATGAAGACCCACTGGCTGCGCATGCGCCCGAGTCGTGTCGGCATGTCGACCTGAAGCCACGCGGATGAAAGCCCGGCGTCGTGAGCCTGCCCGGCCACGAGCAGGGCGAGCTCGAGGTGATGGTTCGAGACGTGCGCCGCCAGGATGCCGTTCGGGGCCAGGTGGCGCTTCCAGAGCTGAAAGGCCTCGCGGGTCAGCAGGTGGACGGGCACGGCGTCCCCGGTGAAAGCGTCGAGGACCAGAAGGTCGAAGCCCTGAGGAGGCTCAGCGGCGAGGCGGATGCGCGCATCCCCGACCACGACCTCGATCTGCGCGGCGCTGTCGGCGAGGAAGGTGAAGTCCCTGCGGGCGATCTCGACGACGTCGGGGTTGAGCTCGTAGAAGCGGAAGACATCGCCCTTGCGGCCGTAGGTCGCGAGCGTGCCGACACCCAAACCCACGAGGCCGACGCGGCGCGGTGACTGGATGGGGAGAAGGACGCGACCGGCGCCGCCCCGCACGTCGTAGTAGCCCGTGGGTGCGCGCGGGTCGTCCAGGTACTGGAAGCCGTGGCTGACCCGCCCGTCCACGAGGTGCTGGACGTCGCCCAGTCGGCGCTCGACCCGCAGGTGCCCGTAGAAGCTGCGGGTTCGGGAGATGACCTCGTAGGCCCCCGCATAACGGTACGCGACGAAGAGCGTCGCCCCCAGCGCGAGGACGGGCACGGGCCAGCTGCGAGGTATGGCGAGGGCGAGCACGGCCGGCGCGGTCACGAGGAGCACGAGCAAATCGGCGCGGCCGACGAGCACGAGGGGCGCGACCAGGGCGACCGAGAGCCCACCCACGGCGCCCCCGAGCGACATGTAGAAATAGAACCGTGTGAGGTGCGCGCGCGGCGGCGCCCGGCGCACGAGCTCGAGGTGCAAGGCCAGACAGACCAGGAACAGCCCCGCGCACCCCACGCCCTGTCGGCTCAAGAGCGGCATGCCCGGCCACGACTCCACGGGCAAGAGCGCGAGCACCCCGAGCGCCATGGCCGCGGCGCTTCGGCTCGGGCGCCCGACCCCCTCGGTCGCGAACGCGACCACGTAGGTCAGCAGGTACAAGGCGAGCGGCATCACCCAGAAGAACGGGACGACCCCGACGTCGTCCGTGAGCGCGTGGGTGGTGGCGAGCAAGAGCGCGCTGCCGACGGCGGGCAACGCGACCCACAGCGCTCGGGTCCCCGCGGGGGGCAACGGGGCGGGCGGCGCGTGTGGGTCCAGCTCGGGGTTGGCGCGGTGCATGCGCCACGCCGAGAGACCGGCGAGGCCCGTGAAGCCCAGGTACGCGTAGGTCCAGAGGCGCGCCTGGGTCGCCGCGCCGGCCAGAGGCTCCACGAGCAGCGGATAGCTGAGCAGCGCGAGCATCGAGCCCACGTTGGACCAGGCATAGAGCTTGTACGGAGAGCGGGGCGAGAGGGCCGCGGCCCAGCTCTGCAGGAGGGTCGAGTTCGCCGAGAGCACGAGGTAGGGGATCCCGACGCTGACCGTCAGCAGCGCCAGGATGCGCGACGCGGGCTGCGTCTCGGGCCCCGGCGCCCACGAAGGGTCCGGGGCGATGGGCAGGAGCGCGACGGAGAGCACGAGCAGGCCGACGTGGACCGCCGCCTGGATCCGTGGCGGGTGCCGCGACAGGAGAAACGCGTAGCCGTAGCCGGCGACGAGCATGACCTGGAAGAAGAGCATGCAGGTCGTCCACACCGCCGGACTCCCGCCGAACCACGGCAGGATGTAGGCGCCGAGCAGCGGTTGGACGAGAAAGAGGAGGGACGAGCCGACGAAGACCGTCGCGGCGAGGAGCATCGTGGGCCGCTGCGAGGTCTCCGACATGGCTGCATGCTGCGTCGGGCGGCCCGGCGCGGCAAGGGGCGCGACCCAAACGAGCGGCTGGCAGGACGCTGAAAAAGTCCATCCATGGACTTTTTCAGCCCCGCTCCGCCGAAGTGAATTCGGCTCCGCTCCCGGAATCATTCGGCTTTTCCAAAGCCTCGATGATTCCGCCGGGCCGTCCTGGCCCGGGCAGGCTGCTTTTTCAGCAGCCTGCTAGTGCCGCGCCCCTTGTGCAATCCACGTCTTCACGAGGCGGAGCCGCTCGAGATCGAGGGGCGGCAAGCCGAGCGGCATACCCGGCGCCGCGGGGTCCGGGCCCGGGCCCATCGGCACGTCTACGTAGGGTCCGCGTGCATCGCGGCTCGCCTCCACGTGACGCCGAAGCAGCGCCGCCAGCAGGGGCGGCGTGCCGTCTGGACCGGGGCGCAAGACCGAGACACGACGACCGTTCACGACGGCCCCACGCTTCAGGCCTTCGAGGGTCTCGAGGTCGAGCCGCTTCCCGGCGAAGCCGAGGCCCCCCGAGTGGCCGGGCCCACCGTCGCCGCCGTTCGTCTCGGGGTTCATGTGGCAGTGCACGCAGATGCGGCCGAAGACCTCGTCTTTGACCTCGTCCCAACGTACGGGTCGGTCGAGCAGCGCGACCTCGGGCACGGCGACCGGCGCGGGGCCCTCGACCTCGCGCACATGCGCGCCGCCGTAGATGAAGTCGGCGATCTGGGCGACCTGGGTGGGCGTGACGGCGAGCTTCGGCATCTGTGTTTGTGGGTCGAGCGCCTGGGGGTCCAGCACGAACCGCTCGAAGGTCTCGCGGTCGAGCCGCGCCGGCGCGAGCGCGAGGTCGGGGGCGAGGCGACCGGCGTCGCCGATCTGGGCGTAGGTCGCGGCCGAGAGGCCCGGAACGACCGGCTCCGCGCCCACGACGTGACACGCGACACACCCGGCCTGCGCGAACGCCGCCCGACCGGCGGTGATCCGCGCGGCGTCGGGCGCGCTCGAGGGCGGCGACGGCTGCGGCGCGGCCGGTCGACCCGAAAGCGCCGTCAGGTAGGCGACCACGGCGTCCTTCTCGGTCGACGAGAGCCGCACGGGCACCATGGATTCCTCCAGGTGCGGTCGAAGGTCGTAGGGGGCGTCCAGCCAGCTTCGGACAAAGCTCGGCCGGACGCGCCGGGTCAGGGTGCCCAGGTCGGGGACCGTGACGAGGTGGCGCACGGTGTCCAGGTACCGGTCCCAGTCGGGAAAGTCGGCCCGCTGACGCGCGATCTCGGCCTCATCGCCGCGTGTGCCCAGGATCCACGTATGGCAACCCGTGCAGCTCTTCTCCCGGGGCAGGGCGGCGAGGCCGTCGTTGCCGTCGCTCAGGTCGAGGTCCGTGACCGTGTGGCAGCGGTTGCACTCGGCCCGGGCCATGGCCTCGCGCCCCGCCTGAGCCGCCGGTGGGAGCGCGCCCCAGGCGCGGGCCGAAACGACCACGAGCAACAGGAACGAGACGAGGACCAGGCGCCTGTTCTGGTGACCCGGCAGGGCGCGGGTCGGGGGGTCGAGCCAGGCGCCGGGAGGCATGGGTCACTCGACCGGCGCCGGGGCGGGCGCGACGGGCGCCAGGGCGAGGGCCGAGGCGGTGGGGGGCGGCGACACCGTGGCGCGCAGCGCCGCAAACTCCGCGCGCTCCGCGGGGCTCAGGTTCGGCAGCGCCTCGGCCCGCAGGACGAGCGCGCGCGCGGCGTCCGTGTTCTTCGCCTTCACGTGCAGTCGGGCGAGGCCGAGCATCGCGGGGGCGTGGTTCTCGTCCAGCGCGAGCGCGTGCTCGAACCGGCGCTGCCCCTGGCGGGTGTGCTTCGCCGCCAGGTGGAGCTGCGCGGCCCGAACCGCCGCCGACACGCGGACCCCGGTCTCGGCGCGCTCGTCGTTCATGGCCCGCTCGAAGAGCTGGATGGCCTTGCGTGCGTCCCCGCGCTTGGAAGCCGCTTCGGCCTTGGCGACCACCGACTCCGGGGCCTCCACCATCTTCGGCCGATACATGGCACACGCCGAGGCCACGCCGCCGGTGCCGAGCACCATCACCGCCACCATCGTGCACTGACCAAGAACCTTGCGCATCGCGCTCTCCTTCGACCGGGGAAGTCCGGTCACAGAGACGCAAACGCACAGCCTGTGCGGCCGATCTACGAAACGCGGAGAATTCTTCGGGTGTGTCAGCCGCGTTCGTCGGCCCGCGCGTGCTCGCTGGGGCTCGCCGACGCGACCGACGGGACCGAGTCCGCGCCCGCCCGCAGCGCCACGGCCCGGGCGAGCTCCTCCCAGGTCACGACCCCCAGGATGGTGTTCATGTCGTCGACGACGACCGTGCCGGAGCGTGCCGAATGCTGCATGCCCCGGGCGACGACCGAGAGCTCCTCGTCCGGGTGGGCGAACAGCGCCGGGCCGCTCAGGACCTCGCTCGCCGTGCGCTCTCCGCCCTGGCCGACCTCGCGCACCGTGAGCACACCCTTCACGCCCGTCAGGTCGCGGACCAACGCCACCGACGCGCCGAGAAAGAGCATGTGGCGGGCCACGGCGTGCAGCGGTGTGTCGGGGCTGACCGTGGCGACGCGCCCCGCCATCGCCTGGCGGGCCCGCAGTCCCACGAGCCCGTGACGCATCCGGGTGGCGGTCTCGTCCATGCTCGCGCCGAAGAAGATGTAGCCCGAGAGCAGGAGCAGCATCGGATCGCGGTGCGTGATCGCGAGCGCCACCCCCAGCAACGCGAAGCCGCGACCGACCAACGCCGCGATGCGGGTCGCGCGGAGCGGCTCGAGGCGCAGCGCGAGCAGTCCCCGCAGAATCCGACCACCGTCGAGCGGATACGCCGGTATCAAGTTGAACAGCGCCAACATCAGGTTCATCAGACCGAAAATCCGAAGCAGCGCGACGGCGTCGATGGGCAGGCTGGGCACCAGCGAAAGGAGCCCACTCGCAAGCGCGAGGAGGCCGCTCACCAGGGGGCCGGCGAACGCCATCCAGACCTGCTGCCAAGGGGTCGCGCGGTCGTGCTCCAGCTCGGTCACACCGCCCAGGACCATCAGCGTGATCTGGCGGACGTGCCCACCTTGCCGCAGCGCCACCAGCGCGTGCCCGAACTCGTGCGCGGCGATCCCCGCGAAGAGCGCGATGGCCAGCACCAGGCCCAGCAGCTCGGCGGGCAGGTTCAGGTCCGAGGCCGAGAGGCCCATGTTGGAGAGCACGAAGGGCAGGGAGTCCCGAGCGACCGACATCGCGATGAGCGGGATCACCAGCAAGAGCGAGACGTGCAGGCGCACCGGAATGCCCCGAACGCGTCCTATCGTCCATGCCAGAGAAAACATCGAACGCCTCCCGAGCACCGCCCGCGCTCGCGTAGAGAACGACGCACCAGCGCGGACGAATGATTCAAGAATGCGCCGGCGCCGCCTTCGGGTCCAGCAGTCCGGCGGCGACGAGCATCGCCGGCAGTGGGTTCAACAGGGCGCTGGACGCCGCCGCGAGGAAGTCCGGCAGCGCGGCGCGATGCACCCAGCGCACCTCGGCGTACTCGTCGGTCGCCAGGGTGCGTTGCCGGGCCTCGACCGCGGCCGTATCGAGCCGTGAGGCGACCCGGAGGCAAACGTGTGCGATGCCCGACGACGCATCGAGCACCAGGGCGAAGGGCTCCGGAGGCTCGACGGCCTCGGGCGCCAGGCCGAGCTCCTCGCGCAGCTCGTCGGAGAGCACGCCGATGGGGTCGGGGCGGCAAAGGGTGCCCGAGGGCGCCAGCTCCCAACGGCCCGGATCGGCCGCCAGGTACGCGGCTCGACGCCCCATCAGCACCTGGTCGCCGTAGGTCAGGAGCCCCGTGACGCCGACGAACGAGGACCCAAGGGCGGGCGCCAGCTCGGGCACCCGATGCCGCGCCAGGAGGTGGCGGTAGGTGCGCGGCCAGAGGGTGAGCTTCGAGGTCGACCACCCCGCGAGCTGGAAGACGGGGCCCTCGAAGAGCCGGTCGCCCCGCGCCGCCTTCTCGGCCGTCCAGAAGGCCTCGAGGCGCGCGCGCAAGACCGGATCGTTCTCCTCCGGCGTCGGCGTCGGCTCGATCTCGATCGTCAGCGGCGCGACGAGGGGAAAGGTCCGAACCGGGCTCACGCGCGGAGCAGCTGCTCGACCTCTTGCACCGCGCCGTCCACCGAGATGCGTCGTTGCTGCATCGTGTCGCGGTCGCGCAGGGTCACGCAGCCGTCCTTCGCGGTCTCGCCGTCCACCGTGAGGCAGAAGGGTGTGCCGACCTCATCGTGGCGCCGGTAGCGCTTCCCGATGGTGTGCTGCTCGTCGTACTTCGCGTTGATGCCGCGCTTGAGGAAGTCCTCGACCACGCGCCGCGCGATCTCGGGCATGCCCTCTTTCTTCACGAGGGGCAGGACCGCCGCCTTGATGGGCGCAAGGCGCGGGTGGAAGCGCATCACGACGCGGGTATTGCCCTCGCCGTCGCCGCCTCCGGCGACCTCTTCCTCGCGGTAGGCGTCGAGCAGGTATACGAGCACGCCGCGCGTGGCCCCGGCGGCGGGCTCGATCACGTAAGGCACGAAGCGCTTCTTCTCCTGGGGGTCGAAGTACTCGAGCTTCGCGCCGCTGTAGGCCGAGTGCTTGCCCAGGTCGTAGTCGGTCCGGTTCGCGATGCCCTCGAGCTCGCCCCAACCCCAGGGGTACAGGTACTCGATGTCGAAGCACGCCTTGGCGTAGTGCGCGAGCTCGTCCTTCTCATGGGCGCGGAAGCGGAAAGCGTCGGGCGTGTTGGCGTAGCGCTTCCAGAAGCCCATCCGCTGGGCGCACCAGAACTCCATCCAGTGGTCGTCCGTGCCGGGCTCGCAGAAGAACTCCATCTCCATCTGCTCGAACTCGCACGAGCGGAAGATGAAGTGCTCCACGGAGATCTCGTTGCGGAACGACTTGCCCATCTGCGCGATGCCGAAGGGCACCTTCATGGACATGGACTGCTGCACGTTCAGGTACTGCACGAACATGGCCTGCGCCGTCTCGGGGCGCAGGTACACGGCCGTGGGCTTGACCAGCTCCTCGAGCGCGGTGCGCAGCTCGCGCCCCGACAGGCTCGAGAGCTGGCCCGCCTCGATCGCCGCGGCGACGGCGCTCATGGGGTCGACCGGCCCGATCGCGCTCTTGAACATGAGGTTGAACTGGCGCTCGTCGCTCAAGAACGGGGAGCCGCAGACCGGGCACACGTAGCCCCGGTCGCCCGCCGTCGCGCCCTTCAGCTCGCGGCCGTCGCGGGTGAGCTTGAGCCCGAACTGCTTCTCGATGACCTCTTCGGCGGTCTTGGCGAGACCTTTGTCGGCGAAGGCGAGGGTGAGGGCCGCCCCGGTCTCGGCGCGGGGCGCCTTGTCGGCCCGGAAGCGCTCCTTGCAGACCTTGCAGTCCACCAGGGGGTCACTGAAGCCGGCCAAGTGCCCCGAAGCCTCCCAGACCCGCGGGTGCATCACGATCGAGGCGTCGAGGCCGACCACGTTCTCGCGGCTGTGGACC
>JBMOFP010000250.1:0-7723 GCA_049318805.1 Bradymonadia bacterium | reverse complement strand
GGCCGACGTGCGCGCTGTGGACGTCGAGCCGAACGCCACTGGCTGTGCGTTCTCCGTCGTGCGCGACGGCGTGACCCTCGGCCGCGTCCAGTCGCCCCTGGCCGGTCGGCACAACGTGTGGAACACCCTGGCGGCGTTCTCGGTGGGCTTCGAGCTCGGCCTCGAGTTCGACGCGCTCGTCGGTGCGCTCGCGGGCTTCACCGGCGTGAAGAAGCGCCAGGAAGAGAAGGGTGAGGCCGACGGTGTGCTGGTCATCGACGACTACGCGCACCATCCCACCGCGATCGAGGAGACGCTGCGGGCGCTCATCGCGCGCTACCCCGAACGCAAGGTCTGGGCGGTCTACGAACCCAAGAGCAATACGGCGCGGCGGAACGTCCACCAGGGCGACTACGCCCGTGCGTTCTCCGTGGCGCCGCACGCGTACTTCGCGCGGCCTTTCATCAAAGAAGACAAACTCGCCGACGACGAAAAGCTCGACCTGGATCGGCTCGTGAACGACCTCCAGGGGCGCGGCGTCGATGCGGAACATCGGCCCGACATCCCGTCCCTCGCGGCCACGCTCGCCGACCGTGTCCCGCCCGGTGACCTCGTCGTGTTCATGTCTTCGTCCGGTTTCGAGGGCATCCACGAGCGCTTGCTCGAAGCCCTCCGTCAGCGCGCCGCGGGTCGGAGCCGATGAAGCGCCGTGTGCTGCCGGATCTGGTCGACACGTACTGGGACCCGCACCTGTCTCGGTCGAACCTCGCCGAGCCGATTTTCGGGAACCTCGGCACCGACACGGGGCTGACCAAGCTGGTCGGCGCGGGTCGGATGCTCGTCGCCGTCGACACGGACGAAGACGTCCGCCGGTTCCTCCTCGAGTCCGCGCGCGTTCGGGACGGCAAGCCGCAGCTGATCCTCGGTCGCCCGGACCACCCGGCGACCGTCAAGGCGATTCGACCCGGTCAGTCCGTGCGTGTGTCGTGGACCTGGGAGAAGGCGTGGTGGGGTTGCCACACACACGCCGCCGAGGCCTCCGCCGGAGGGCTCGTCGTCGACTTTCCGCGGACGGCCTTTCGGTTCCCGGTGCGCGAGCACCTCTGGTCCGACGTCGGCGCCCTGGCGCGGATGTTCGACGGCTTCGACGTCGGGCTGAGCGAGGTCGAGGACTGCCAGGTCGTCAATCACATGGGCCGAATCTGCGGCCTCATGAACAGCGCCGTCGAGCAGGAGCGGCCGCTGCTGATCCTCCTCTCGAGCATCGGCACCCTCTTCCCGGGGCGGTTGCAGGCCAGGGACGGGACCAACCTCGCGAACCCCGTGCGGCCGCCCCGCACCATCGATGTGCACCTGTTCGGCACGGATCTGGTCGGCGTCGGCTGGCGCCCCGACGTGCCGGTGACGGTGTGCATCGTGGTGAACGGGCTCACCATCGGCTTCAAGTCGCGCATCCTCGGCGGCAAGGACACACGCCTCACGCTGCAGTGGCCGCTCACGCTCCTGAGGCGGCAGCGACGCCAACAGGCGCGGGGCATCGTGGGGGCCCGCGACATCATCGAGTTCAGCCTGCCGATCAAGAACCCGCTCGGGGTCGGCAGCGGGGTCGCGCGTCCGTTCCGTGTGCTCGATGTCGGGCCCGGCGGCGTCGGCCTGGTCTTCGACCCGCAGACGGCCAGGGACGTGCCCGACCGGATTCGAGACGCCGAGCTGGACCTCTACGGCAAGCTGAAGTTCAACGCGAGCCTCGAGGTGGTCGGGCGTGCCCCCTTCGGCAACGGCCACATCCGTCTCGCGTGCGCCTTCCGGGGGCTCGAGGCCCGCCAGGAGCGTGCGCTCGAGGTCTTGTGCCAGAAGCTCCAGGAAGGCGGCGCGTAGCGCTCAGCGCGCCCGCAGCTTACGGCGCAGGCCCTGCGCCTGCTTCTTGATTTCGGGGTCCTGCGACCGCAGCGCGGCGAGTCGATCGAGCGCGAACTCCACGGTCTTCAGGTCGCCGACCGCCTCGGAGAACTGAGCGCGGTAGAGCCAGCCGTGCGCCGAGCCGGGCACGCGGTCGTTGAGCGCCTCAAAGATCTTGAGCGCGCCGCGCAGGTCGTCGGCCTCGATGCGCCAGGTCGCCCACTGCACGTAGGCCTCCGGCCTGTCGGGGTCGATGGCCAGTGCCTGTTCGATGACCCGCTCACCGTCCTCGACCTCTCCGCGCTCGCCGTGTTTGACGGCGAGGTAAAGCAACAGGCCGTACTCGAGCTCGCGCTCGGCCGGCGCGAGGGCGTGCGTGTCCCTGGGGGCGGGCGCCGCGACCGTGCGTTTGGGTGACGCGACGCGACGCGCGTTCACCCAGACCGGGTGCATCTTCAACACGGGGTCGAAGTAGTCGATGGTCTCGGTGCTCACGACCTCGAGCCCGGCCTCCTCGTTGAGGCGCTTGAAGCTCGCTTCGTCGTAGGTTCGGATGCTCAAGGTGTCGGCGGCGGCGGCGGGGTGCCCTTCACCGACCCAGAACTGGTAGCGAAACCAGCCGCCGGGTTCGAGCACACGGCCGACCTCGAGAAAGTACCCCTCGAGCACGTCCGACGGGATGTGGGGCAGCACGGAGTAGCTGAAGACGAGGCCGAAGTGCCCGTCGGGCAGCGCGGCGAGGTCCACGCCGGAGTTCGCCTCGAAGCGCAGCCCCGGCTTGTCGCCGTGGAGGCGCCGCGCGACCTCGATCATGGCGGGCGAGACGTCGACGCCGACGACCTCGGTGAACCGCCCCGCGAGCTCCGCGGCCAGGCGTCCGATGCCGCAGCCGAGGTCCAGGACACGCGCCTCCGGGCCGACCCGGTCCTTCAAACCCTCGAGCAGCGACGCGGCGTCCTTTTTCGCCGAGTCCTCGTAGCTCGCGTCGTCGGCCTCGGCCGTCGCCGCGACCCAGTACTTCGGGTCCACGTGGGCCCGGCGGTCCCAGTCCTCACGCATCTTCCGCGCGATGTCGGACCCACCTTCGCTGTGCTCTTCGGACGATGCCATCGCGTTACACCCTCTCGACCCACGAGACCTTGCCGTTTCGGGAAGAAACGGATCATCGTGCGGTCCAGGTCACTGACCTGGTCACCGCTCCCGTCGCCCTCCGAGCCGGCTCAGGCTTCGTGGGGGTTACCAGAACAGGCTCCCGGATGAAAAGTCCTCACGTCGACGAACGGTTCGTCGGCCCGCTGGTCTTCGGCATCGCGGCGCTGGTGTTGACGCAGACGTCTCTGCCCGGGGTGCACTGGCACGACACCGGCGAGTTCCCCGCGGTGGCGTGGTGGCTCTCGACGGCCCATCCGCCCGGGCTGCCCCTGCACGCGCTTTCGACCCACGGCCTGCTGCGCGTCCCGGTCGGCGATCTGGGTCTGCGGGCGAACTGGGTGAGCGCTTGGACCCTCGCGGCGGCGCTCGCGATCTTCGCGCGGGCGCTCTGCACGTGGGTCCGACCGTCGCTGGCGCTCTGGGCCGGGGTCCTCCCGGTGTTGATGCCCGCCGTGTGGCTCCAGGGCGTCCGGTCCGAGGTTTACGCGCTGCACCTCCTGCTCACGGCGGCCCTGGCGCTGCTCGTGGTCCGCACCCGCCCGGGGGATCTGCGACCGGCCATCGCCGTCGCCTTCGTGCTGGGGCTCTCCGGCGCGAACCACACCCTCCTCGCGGCCGCCACCGCGCCTCTGCCGCTCGCGCTCCTGTGGACCCAACGGCGGTCTCCGGGGCTCGGTCGGGGCATCGCCGGTGCGGCCGCGGCCGTGGCGCTCGGCTTGGCGACCTACGCCTACCTGCCTCTCCGCGCCGAGGCCGGTCTGGACGTCGGGTGGGGTCAGGCGAACTCGCTCGCCGCCTTCATCGACACGGTGCTCGCGCGAGACTGGCACAGGAACCTGGCGGCGCCGGCGTCTGCCGGGCTCGACCTCGTCGAGAACGGGCTCCAGATGGTCGAGTGGGGCCTCGACCAGGTCGGGCCGGGCGCCGCGCTGCTCTTGCTCCTCATCGTGCTGACGGGTCTGCCGTTCGCCGCTCGGCCGCTCGGCGGGCCCGCCCTGGCGGCGGCCGCGCTCGGGCTGGCGACGGTGCTGACCCGGTTCTTCTACCCCTTCGACCCTTGGAACCCGGACATTGGGGGGTACTTCGCCCCCGCGCTGCTCGCGGGACTCGGGATCACGACGCTGTGCGCCGAGTCGCTCGCGCGGCAGGGGCGCCGCGCACATGGGCTCGTGCTCGGCGCGCTCCTGGTCGTCCTCGGCCTCGCCGGCGGGGCCTTCGACACGGGTGGTCGCACGGTGTCGCGCACCGCCGAGCGTGTGGCCCGCGCGGCGTGGGACGAGGTGCCCCCTGCGGGTGTCTGGGTCGTGGCCGACTACGCCACGTGGTTCCAGGGCTTCTGGCTTCGGGCGCTGTACGGTGAGCGTCCGGACCTCGCCGTGCTCTTCCGCGGACGTGTGGACGCGCCGTGGCACACGGCCCGAGTCCTCCGCCGCCGTCCGGACCTCGAGCCGCGCCTCGGCGCATTCCCCGACGCCTTCTCCGGCGATGAAGTGCGTTTCGAGCGCGGCGTCGAGGCGGGGCGCCTCGGCGCGTTCGGCGACTCGCTGCGGCCGGATGGCCTCGGGCTGAGCCACCGGAGCCGACCGCGGGCCGAGCGCGCCGCAGACGAAGTGGCCTCGCCCGACGACCTCGACAGCCGCGTCACGCTTTGCTTCCGACGTGCGCTCGCCGCCGCGGAGCCCGTGCGTCGAGGAGACGACGGGGCAGGGGATCGGCGCCGCGCGCATCTCGAGGCCGCCCGCGCGCTCTGCCCGTTCGAGGACGCCTGGCTTACGGAGTTGTCCGCCGCAGGCTCGACACGCTGACCTCAACCGTCTCCGTACGCCTTTGACCTCAGGGGGGAACCGGGTTAAAGAGCGTGACCAGCGGCGAGCGTCGGAACGAGACCCCATGCAGGTGCGCTTCTGGGCTGCGACCCATCCCGGTCGGGCCCGCGAACAGAATGAAGACAACTTCCTGGTCGACAAGAAGTTGAACTTGTTCATCGTCGCTGACGGCATGGGCGGTCATGCGGCGGGTGAGATCGCGTCCTCGGTGGCGGTCCGCGAGGTCCGCAGAGTGATCGCGGAGCGCCGCGCCGTCATCGAACGTTACGTCGACGAAGAGTCGACCACGGGGCGCCAGCAGCTCCTCGCGCTCATCGTCGACGCCATCCGGCAGGCCTGTGCGCGCATCTTCGAGATGGCGCAGGAAGGGACCGAGCGCCGCGGCATGGGCACGACGTTGTGCATGCTCATGATCGCGGGGCGCAGGGGATTCCTGGGCCACGTGGGCGACAGCCGCATCTACATGCTGCGGAACAACGTGGTCGAGCAGCTCACCGAGGACCACTCCCTGGTCAACGAGCTGATCAAGCGCGGCCGCCTCAAGCCCGGTGACGTCTTCGACAGCCCGTACAAGAACGCCGTCACGCGCGCGGTCGGGGTCTACGAGACCGTCGAGGTCGACACCCTCGACTTCGACATCCTGCCCGGCGACAACTTCTTGCTCTGCTCCGACGGGCTCAGCTGCTATCTCGAGAACGACCTCACCCGGGACTACCTGAGCCTCGAGAGCGTCAAGGACATCCCCGACCGCTTCATCGAGTTCGCGAACGAGAGCGGCGGCAAGGACAACATCACCAGCGTGGTGGTGCGGATCCTGCCCGACCAGGACGAACTCGCGAACGAGCGCCTGCAGGAGGTGCGCCTCAAGCTCGACACCCTGCGCGCGATCCCGATGTTCAAGTACCTGAGCTACAAGGGTCTCGTGAAGGTGATGAACATCACCGACGCGCAGCGGGTCACGGCGGGTACGGCGATCTTCGAAGAGGGCACGCGCGGCGAGGAGCTGTACCTGCTCCTGCACGGCCGCGTCGCCATCGAGAAGGGCGGACAGCGGCTCGCGGAGCTCGGGGCCGGCGGGCACTTCGGCGAGATGGCGATGGTCGACAAGTCGCCCCGCTCCGCGACCGCGCGCGCGTTGGAGGACTGTCGGCTCCTCGTCATCCAGCGACAGCAGTTCTACGAGGTCATGCGGCGTGATCCGAGCATGGCCGTGAAGCTCATGTGGAGCTTCATCCAGGTCCTGAACACGCGGCTTCGGATCACCAACGACGAGCTGCTGCGCGCCCGAGACACCATCGAGTCGATTCGGTTGAACGGCGCCGGCGTCGTGGCGGACCTGCCCCCGGCGGAGCACTCCCTGGCGGCCTTCGGGGTGCTCCCGGTCGGGCCCACGGACGAGCTCGTGCCCGGCTTTCTGTTTGCGGACAGCGAGCAGCCGCAGACCGATCCCGCGGTGCGCATCGACCCGAACTCGCCCGCGCTCTCGTATCCCGACCTGGACCTGCGTCCCGGCCTGCCGGTGCCTCCCTCCGCCGAGGTCGCCGCGGGCTCGTCGCCCCCGGAGTCCATCGAAGCCGAGGAGATCGAGACCGCGGGCTTCGAGGACGACCGTGATGCGGAGAGCAAGCCGCCGACGGCGCCGGAGGCCCCGGTGCCGCCCGAGAGCACGCCCGGCGAGGCCGAGGTGCCCGATGAGGCGCTGCCGCCGACCCTGACCGCGATGCCCGCGCTGCGCCCCCGCCCGATGGACACGGACGAGGAAGACGGCATCGAGGCGCGCTCGACCATCGACCTGAAGCGGTCACCCCGACGCAGTCGTCTGCCCGACGACCCGATTCCGCCCCCGGATGACGAAGATGAGTAAGGGGCAGGGGGCGTGGGCCCGTTGGCGCGCCTGGCCCGTCGAGCTCCGCTGGCTCTCCGTGGGCGTGCCGTGGGTGGTGCTCGTGTTGGGGGTCGTGGCGATCGTGCAGCGGCCCCGGGAGCTCGGCCCCGAGACCGGTCGACTCGTCTTTGAGGACACCTTCGAGCGTGACAGCCCGGGGCCCGGGTATCTCCAGGGTGAGCCCGACCTCAACTGGGCGAAGGGCACCTGGAAGGTCGAGGGTGGACGCCTCGTCGGCGAGAAGATCCACAACGCCGCGCTGTGGCTCCAGCAGGCCCTCCCCGCCCGCGTTCGGGTCGATGTCGAGGTCCGCGCGGAGACACCCGAAGGCGACGCCAAGGTCGAGGTCTTCGGGGACGGACGCACCCATCAGAGCGGGTACATCGCCATCGCCGGCGGGTGGAAGAATACGGTGAGCTGCCTGGCACGGCGAGACGAGCACGCCGAGGAGCGCAAGCAAGACGCGCGCTGTGGGCGTGACCGCCGGTGCGTGGAGCCCGGGACCGACTATCTGTGGAGCTTCGTGCGCACCGACAATCGCCTTCGGTGGTACGTGGACGGTCAGCTCTTCCTCGAGTACGACGACGCGCACCCTGTCGACGGACGCCACTTCGCGTTCAACAACTGGGAGGCCAAGACCTCCTTCGACAACCTGCGGATCTACGACCTCGACGGGCCCTGAGACCCGGGTGAGCTCGCCGCCGCGCCGTCGACCTGGTCCGGCGCGTTGAAGGCGCGCCGGTGGGTCAAGGCGGGGAGCTGACGCCGTATCGTGTCCTGGGAGGCCAGGTCACACTCGGCGACCACATGCCCGAGACCCTCACCGAGCTCGGCGACGATCTCGCCCCAGGGGTTCACGATCAGCGTGTGCCCGTAGGTCGTGCGGTCTCCCGGCGGGTGCCGTCCACCCTGCGCCGGCGCGATGATCCAACACTGATTCTCGACCGCTCGCGCACGCAGCAAGACGTGCCAATGGGCGCGT
>JBMOFP010000249.1:0-7749 GCA_049318805.1 Bradymonadia bacterium | reverse complement strand
TGATTCCGCCGGGCCGTCCTGGCCCGGGCAGGCTGCTTTTTCAGCAGCCTGCTATCCTGGCTGGACTGCCGCGGCCCAGGACAAGAAGGCACCTGCTGCCAGACCGACGAAGGCGCACGTTGTTTCGAGGACCGACCGGCGGACTGCCGGCCTCCCGTGGGCCGGTGCGCCCTGGGGGAGTGAGTGTGGGCGAGGGCCAATGACAGCACTTGCCGCGCGCGCAACGATCTCCATGTGAGCGGCGGACCTTGCACAGACGCGCATGCTGCGATATCTACACTCAAGTAGATACGCGGAGGTCCTGCGATGGCAACTGCACGATTGTTCAAGCATGGAGGCAGCATCGCGGTGCGCCTCCCGAAGGAGTTCCGGCTTCCGGGCGAGGTGGTCTCGATCGAGAGGGCGGGGGACGCCGTGATTCTGCGACCGATCGACGCGAGTCGTTGGGCGGACTTCTTCGATCGGCCAGGCGTCCCAGACGACTTCCTCGACGATCGAGGTGACGCGCCGCCTCAGGAGCGCGAGCCCCTCTGATGTGGCTCCTCGACACGAACATCTGCAGCTTCATCCAGCAGGACGCTGAAAAAGTCCGTCCATGGACTTTTTCAGCCCCGCTCCGCCGAAGTGAATTCGGCTCCGCTCCCGGAATCATTCGGCTTTTCCAAAGCCTCGATGATTCCGCCGGGCCGTCCTGGCCCGGGCAGGCTGCTTTTTCAGCAGCCTGCTAGAAGCGCCGGCCACCGGCGGTTCGCGAGCGGCTGGAGGCCATCTCTCCAGACGACGTCGCGGTCTCACCAAACGACGTCGCGGTCTCAGCGATCGTGGCCGCCGAACTACGCTACGGGGCCGCTCGACACCCGGAGAGGGCACGCCTGAACACGGAGATCGAGGATTTCCTGTCGCGCCTCTCGATTCTGCCGTGGGATGATTCCGCCTCGAGAGCGTATGGGGACCTGCGCGCCCACCTCGAGCGCGCCGGCAGCCCGATCGGCAACATGGACATGCTGATCGCCGCCCATGCGCTGGCGCGGCGCGCGTGCCTCGTGACGAACAACATGGGCGAGTTCCAGCGGGTGCCTGGACTCAGAGTCGAGGATTGGAGTGGACAACCGCTCTTGAAGGGGTGAGGAGCGCAATGCCACGACCCATGCTAGGTTCGTCGCCCATGCACGCGCGCCATCTGCTGCTCGAGAGCCCGGCCATGGGCCGACGTGTTCACGTGTGGACCTACGGCGACCGGGGTCGACCGCTCATCGTCTTCCCGTCCAACGCGGGCGTGGCCCATGAGTGGAAGAACGGGGGCATGATCGACGCGCTGGCGCCGCTGCTCGCCGAGCGACGTGTGAAGATCTACTGCCCCGAGACGAACATCTCGAAGACCTTCTCCGGCGAAGGGCACGTCGACACGCGGATGGCGCACCACCACGCCTACGAGCGGTTCGTGCTCGAGACGCTGGTGCCCTTCGTTCGCGCCGACTGTGGCGCGCCGCATGAGACGCTGACGGCGACGGGGTGCAGCATGGGCGCGATGTATGCCGCGCTCTTTGTGCTCAAGCACCCCGAGACCTTTGGGCGGGCGCTGTGCCTCTCGGGTCGGTACCGGACGAGCCCGCTCTTCCGAGGGCAGTCGAGCGCCGACGTGTACTTCAACGATCCGCTGGCGTTCCTGCCGAACCTGGAGGGCGCCGCGCTCGAGCGAGTGCGACGCCGCGCGCACTTGACCCTCGTGGTGGGTCGCGGCCCGCACGAGGCGGGTTGTATCCCGGAGACGGCCGAGTTCGGCACGTGGCTCGGGCGCAAGAGCATCCCGAACCACGTGGCCTTCTGGGGCCACGACAGCGCCCACGAGTACCCCTGGTGGCAGCGCCAGGCCCGGCACTACCTACCGCAGCTCCTGTAGCTGCGCGCGGAGCTCCGTGGGGTCGAGGTTTTTCGAAAAATCGACAGCGCGAGGTTTACAGCGGGCGAGGGTGTTCCGGTCTTCACAGGCAGACCAGGACAAAGGAAGACAAAATCATGAAGATGAATCGCGCCGCCGTGGCTGCCCTCTCGCTCTCTTGCCTCAACGTGCTGCCGGCCTGCGGAGAGGTCGCGGGATCCGACGAACCCGGACAGCCCCTCGCCGTGCTGCACGGTACCCTGACGTCGACCGCTCCCGTGCAGGTCCAGGGCCGCTTCGCGCTCGCGATGGTCTGGGGTCAGGACACCGTGTCTGGCTACGCCGCCTCTGCGCAGAGTGCCGAGGTCGAGTCGGTCTTTCCTTCCGAGTTCCGCATCGTTTTGCGTGACCCACCGCCGGCCGAGGCCATGGACTCCGGCGCCCGTCGACGCGAGTTGTCAGTCGAGGAGGCTTGCCGAGAGTGGTATCAGCCGGGCCCCGAGGTGGCCGATTCCCAGCGGGTCGAGCTCGCTGCTTGCATGGCCAGTCTTTCGCAGCGCATGGAGGCGGAGAGCGAAGAGGAGGGATGTGGCGACCTGCCTGAAGCGGATCGGGCCAACTGCTTCGAGCTCTACACGGACCTGGAGGACCTCGATTCGGTGTTCCCCGTGTCGACCCGTTTCACGTCGGGGCGTCTCGTGGCCTATGACGACCTCAACGGCAACGGTCGGCTCGACTTCATCGCGGCAGGGGCGAATCAGTCACCCGACCGACTCCTGTGGGAGGACCGAACCTACCGCTACCTCTGGGTGGAGGGTGAACCGTTCCTCGGAATGATGCCCGGATTGACCGCGCTGGAGCTCAGCTGCCGGGAGGGGTACGACATGGAGTGCTCGCGCACCCTGGCGCAGGACGAGCCGCTGGTCTTGGTGATGGACGGAGCGCCGGCCAATGAGCGACTGCTTTGCGCAGAGACCCTTGGCCATGGGATTCACGAGTCGTTCTCGGCCAGCGACCAGGACGCCGAAAACGGCTTTCCCGCCGGAGGCTGGTGCATCTTCGGGGGGACCGTGTACCAGGCGCCCACGGTGTGCAGCGCGAATGACCCCGAGGCCGGGCCTTGCGGCGCAACGACGTGCATCGACGTCGAGTATCGAGTCGTCGATGAGAGCGCACCGGCGCCCGGATGGCCCTGCCCGATCTCCGGGATGAGCGTCGACGCGCCGTGAGCCTCGTCGCTGACCGCGTGGCGTCTTTCCGCGAGGGCTGCCGCGTGTGAGACTCCACCGCGATGGCCGCTGGACTCACTCCGCCCGAACTTGAAGAGGTGCACCGCCGTTTCGGCCATCTGCTGCTTCGGCGATGCACGTTGTTGCTGCGGGACCCGGCCCTGGCGGAGGACGCGCTGCAGGATGCGTTCATCAAGATCTTTCGGTACGGCGGTGACTTCCGCAACAGCAAGAGCCCGCTGCGTTGGCTCTACCGTTGCGTCGACCGGAGCTGCTTCGACTCGATGCAGCGCCGAAAGAGTCGCCTCGAGTCAGACGCCCCGATACCCGACATTCCCGTGGCGCCTGGAGCCGCCCGCGTGGACGAGCGCGATGCCGTGCTGAGGTTCTTGCACATGCTCGAGGAGTCGGAGCGGACGATCGCCGTGCTGGCCTTCGTGGACGGCCTCAGTCAGGGCGAGATCGCCGACGAGACCGGCTACTCCCGCCAGACGATCAACAAAAAACTCGGCGTGATTCGCGCGCGAGCGTCGCTCGTGCTGGGAGCGGTCCATGGATGAGTTCGCGGAGCATCCGTCCGCCTTCCGCCTCGAGGCCTGGCACGCCGGCGCCGAGGATGCGGAGACCGCGGGCCATGTGGCGGCGTGTGAGCCGTGCGCGGTCTACGTGCGGTCGCTCGAGGGGTCCCGTGACGCTTTCGCCCAACGCGAAGCCGACGCGTTTCTGCGCCGCGTCACGGCCGCGACGCCTTCGCCGGCGAGTCGGACCGCGAGCCCGCTCCGCCCTCGAAGGTGGTGGGTGGGGGTGACGCTGGCGGCCGCTGCTGCGTTGATGATCGTCGTCCTCCGGCCTGGGTCTCCCGGCGGCGAGTCGTCTACGGGGGATCGACTCAAGGGCGGGACCCAGTTGGCGGCGATTGTGCTGCGGGCCGGTGTGCAGACTCGTCTTACGGATCCTGTTCGAGTGAAGCCGGGGGATGCCGTGCGCTTCGAGCTGACGTTGAGCGAGGGCGGTCCGGTGCGGGTGGTCCTTCGGCCGGTCGGTGACGCACCCATCGTGCTCTTCGACGGGCAGCTCGGCACGGGGACGAACCTGGTGCCGGAATCGGTTCAGGTGGATGACCGGAAACAAGACGCGGTGCTCTGGGCGGGTCCCCCGGAGGCCATCGCCGCAGCAGAGCGACAGCCCGAGGCGCCCTTGCCGACCGGGGTCAGCGTACTGCGCATCCTCAGCACGCCATGAGTGTGGGGCGGGTCTTCCTGGGGTTCTTGTCGATGCTCGGCTTTGCCCTCTCGTCGAGTCCGGTGAGCGCGGCCAGCCCGGACGGGACCATTCGGGTGCTCGTTGCAGCCGGCAGCAACGAAGGGCTGGACGCTGAGCCGCCGCTTCGGCACGCCGCCGACGACGCGCGGCGTTTCGCTGAGGTGCTGCAGAGGCTCGGGGGAGTCGACGGCGCGCGCGCGGTCGTGCTCACCGCGCCAGACGGCGCGGCGCTGGAGCAGGCCCTGGAGCGCGGCCGGCAGCTCGCCACCGCCGCCGCGCCGACGCCAGTGACGTTCGTCTTCTACTTCAGCGGCCACGGTGATGCCGAGGCGCTGCACGTGGGCGGCGACCGCTTGCCCATGTCCCGAGTCGAAGCACTCATCGAGGCCGTTCCCGCGAGGCTTCGGCTCTCGGTCATCGACGCGTGCCGCAACGTGGAGCGCGAGAAGGGCTTCACGAGAACCGCACCCTTCCAGGTCGACCTCGCACGAGACCCCGCCGCTTCCGGGACGCTCCGACTCTGGTCGTCGGCAGATGGCGAGGCCGCACGGGAGGCCGACACGCTGGGCGGCGCGGTCTTTACGCACTACCTGGTCAGCGGGCTCGCCGGGGCGGCCGACGCCAACGCGGACCGGCTCGTGACCTTCGCAGAGGCCTACGACCACGCCTTCAGCCAGACTGTCCGTCGCTCGGCCGCCGTCGCCGGCCCGCTGCAGCACCCGGTGCTCGCGGCCGACCTGCAGGTGGAGGGCGCGCTCGTCTTGACGCGTCTCGACGCCTCGCCCGGGCGCCTGCTGCTGCCGGCCGCCGCCGACGAGCAGTACCTCGTCTTCGCCCGACCGGCCGGAACGCTGCTCGCCGAGGCGTGGTCGGACCCGAATCGACAGCGCCCTCTCGCGGTACCGGCCGGACGCCTTCTCGTGCAACGACGCGCTGCCGACAGCGCCGGTGCGTTGACGCTCTCCGTCGCCGCGGGCGAGACCGTCCCCTTGGTGGCGGAGAACTTCGAGCAACGGCCCCTTGGAGAGCTCGCCGCGAAGGGCGGACAGTTGCGCCTCGACCCGCACGAGCTGAGTGTTCGGCCCGCGCTCCTGGTCGGACTCGAAGGGGAGTGGGGCCCGGCCTTACGTCTGGGGTACAGGTATCGTTTCGACGGCTTCGGCGTGGGTCTGGACGCGTCTCTCTATGAGACGGAACGCACTCTTACGAGGGACCGCCTCGAGGAGCGCGGCGTTCAGGTCGCCACCGCGGTGTCGTGGACTCGCGAGCTGGCGTGGCTCGAGGTGTCCGCCGGGGTGGGCATCCTTGGGCGCAGCCTGTCTCAGACACTCGAGGCGCTGGAGGCCGAACGATTCCGCCGCGCGGGCGTCGACCCGGTCACGGAGCGCCAGGGACTCGCAGGGGGCGGGCTCGCCGAGGGGCGGGCGACTGCACTCCTTGGACGCTGGCGTCTCGGCTTGGGGCTGACGTTGCACGCGCTGGCGGTGTCAGAGCGAGATGGTCGGGCGCCGCGATTCGACGGCCTCGGCGGCGTGGAGGTGGCAGCGAACTTCTGAACGGTGCGCGACCCATGCCAGGTTCATTGCCCATGCAGGCACGCTCTCTGGGGTCACGGCAGCGCCAGGCCCGGCACTACCTACCGCAGCTGATCTAGCTGCGCGCGCAGCTCGGCGGGGTCGGTGGTGGGGCGTCGGCAAAGGCCGCGGGTGCACAGGTAGGCGGTGGGGCGGCCGTCGCGGAGGGTCTTGCCTTCGATCCACGGCGCGGCTTGTGAGAGAGCGGGCAGGGCGCCGACGGGCGCCACGAGGCGCGTGAGCGCGGGCCAGCGCGCCGGGGCGCTGGCCGCGAGGAAGGGCGAGAGGCTCGTGTCGGGCGCGAAGTCGGGCACGACGAGCAGGAGTTGGGTCTCGAACGCGGCCGCGCGCGCGTTCGCCTGCGCCAAACCGCCGGCGATGAGCGGGCGGTCCGTCCACACCGGCCCGACGGTCGCCGAGAGCCTCGTGACCGCGGCCGTCAACGTCGCGTCCCCCGTGTGGCCGTAGAGTCGCAGGCCCAGCTCCAGCGCCTGCGCGAGGGGGTCGAGGACGGCGGCGTCTCCGAGGAAGCGCAGCTCACCCGCGGTGTCGAGCTCGAGGAGACGCTGCCAGGCGCCCTGGGCGAGCGCGAGGGCGTCGAGGCGACCGCTGCGCTCGAAGGTGTCGAGCGCGGCGTGCCCCAGGGCCGCAAGGTCCTCCCCGAAGGCGCGGCCCACGGACTGCCCGTTGGAGTGCGCGCGGGGCCAGGGCCCCGTCTCGGGCAGGTCGATGCGGAGCAGGTCGAGGAGCGCATTGCCTTGTCGCTCCAGGTCGCGCGACGCCCCCGGAGGCGCAGTCCACGAGGCGCGCATGAGGGCGCTGACGACCCGCGCATTGGTGCCGAGCACGGCCTGCGCCTCGGGGCGCGCGGGGGGGAGTGGAGTGCGCGCGGCCCGCAACCGCACGAGCACGGCGTCGGTCTCGGCCCGCGCGCCCATGGGGAATCGCGGCACAAAGCGACCGTCGGCGAGCGCCGGCTCGGCGAGGCCGACGGTCCGAAGTACGGCCGGGTCGACGCCGTCGAGCGTGGTGCGGAGTGTCTCGGCGTCCAGGGCAACGGCGCCGCCTTCGCGAACGGTCCCGGACGCGTCGGCGGTGCGTGCGGCGAGCGCCTGGCCGAAGCGTCCGCCGTCGAGCGCGAGCTGCGTGCGCACGAAGGCCAGCGTCTCATCGCCCACGCGCCGTAGGTCGGCCGCGCGCCCCGGGGCGGCTCGCTCGGCCGCGGTGTGGTAGAGCGCGACGAGGCGCAGGTTGTCGTCGGTCAGCTTCTCGAAGTGCGGCACTCGCCACGCGGCATCGACGCAGTAACGGTGGAAGCCGCCGCCGACGGCGTCGCGCAGAGCGCTCGACGCGAGGGCTTCGAGCGTGTGGAGCGCGGCTTCGCGGGCGTCCGCGCGAGATGAGGCGAGCATCACCTCGAGCGGGAGGTCGAAGGGTTGTTTCGGCGCGCCGAGTCGGCCGCCGTGTTGGCGGTCGTAGACGCCCAGGGCCGCAACCACGACAGCCTCGAGGGCGGCGTTCGGTGCGGTGGGGGCCGCGGTCGGGTCTCCGGGCAGCGCGGGCAGGGCGGCGGCCTCGAGGAGAGCGCCGCGGCGTCGCGCCTCGGTCTCGACCCGCGGCCGGTCGGTGCGCCATCGATCGGCCTGCGTGCGCACGCTGTCGACGAAGCCCGGCAGCCCGCGCTCCGGTCGGGGCGGCTGGTAGCCGACGGCGTGGAACGGGCGTCCGTCGGGCGTGAGCCACACGTTGAGTGGCCAGCCGCCGGTGCCCGACAGCGCGACCAGCAGCGGCTGCCAGCGTGCGT
>JBMOFP010000248.1:0-7794 GCA_049318805.1 Bradymonadia bacterium | reverse complement strand
AAGGTCCGGACGATCCCGTCGGCCGCGACGAGCAGCACACCGTCGGGCAGGGTCTCGATGAGCAGGTCGGTGAACCGCCGCTGGCTCTCCAGCACACGAACGTCACAGGAACGGAGCGTCTCGAGCCCGGTGCTCAGGTCGAAGGCCAACGCCTTGACGAACGCGGTCGACCACCGCGCGGCGCGACCCGCATCACCCGCGGCCGCCTCGATGCAGAAGGGCAGCGCCGCCTGCGTGATCCACGTCACGGCAGCGAGCATGGTCTCCGCGGTCGTACCCGCCGCGCGGAGGTCGAGGGCATCACGAATGCGCTCGAGCACGTACGGCGCGTCGAAGTCCGCGTGGGCCAGGTCTCCCAGGTGGTCGAGCAGACGCTGACGGACCATCAGCGTGTCGGTGTCGGCCCCCGGACCCGTCGCGCCCGGCAGCGTCGCGAGGTGCTCGAGGAGCGCGTCGACGAGCGCCGGCCAGTGGACGCCGAGGGCCGAATGGAGGTCGCGGAGCGCCTCCCGGTCGTCCTCGGTCAGGGTGAGGCCCGCGAGGCGGCGGTCCGATGCGTCCGGATCGGCCTCGAGGATCTCGAAGGCGAGCTCTGCGGATTCTGCGAACGTGCGGTCAGACATACGATTCCCCGATGACCCCGGGCGATGCTCCCTCCCCCAACGGTCGCACCGGCGATTCCCTTGACCCGCGGAATGGTGTGCCCTCGGTCGGGGCAAGTCCTTTACCCGGTCTGCGGGCGGTGCCTATGCTGGCCCTCTCACGGTCTTGGCGCGGGGGTCTCAAGGTGGCAAGTCGCAGGTTTCGCGGTGGACGTCTGGGTCTGGGCGCTTGGGCGCTGTGCGCGCTGATCTCGGCCTGTGGTGAGGACGAGAGCGGCGGCGGTACGCCCGTGGAGATCGACGCTTCGGTCGATCGCCAGGACGCGGACGAGACCCCGGAAGTCGACGCGGATCTGCCCGATCCGGTGTGCTCCAACGGCCGCGACGACGACGGCGACGGTCGAACGGACTTTCCCGCGGACCCGGGTTGTAGCGGACCCACTGAAGAGGACGAGACCGGGGATCCGCCCCCCGCGTGCGCGAACGGGCAGGACGACGACGGCGACACTCTGGTGGACCTCGCCGATCCCGGGTGCGGGAGTGAGCGAGACATCGACGAGAGCGACGATCCCGCCCCGCCGGCCTGCGCGAACATGAACGACGACGACGCCGACGGGTACAGCGACTTCCCGGACGATCCGGGGTGCGGCTCCGAATTCGACGACGACGAAGCGAACGACGCCATGGTGCTGCCGCAGTGCGGCGATGGGCAGGACAACGACCGCGATGGCCGCGTGGACATCGCCGATCCGGGGTGCGTCAGCGCGGCCGACCCGCGCGAAGCCGACGCCGAAGGGCCGCCGCCGCCGTGCTCCAACACCCTGGACGACGACGCCGATGGCATCGTGGACTTCCCGCTCGACCCGGGCTGCGCCGCGGCCGGTGACGAGGACGAGGCCGATCCGCCAACCCCGCCGGCGTGCGCGAACGCCGAGGACGACGACGAGGACGGGCGCGTCGACTATCCCGACGATCCGGGCTGCGCGGGCGTCGGCGACCGAGACGAGACCGATCCCGCGATTGCGCCCATCTGCAGCGACGGCCTGGACAACGACCGGGATGGCCGCACGGACTATCCGGACGACTCCGGTTGCCTCGACGCCGCGGGCGGGAGCGAGGCGGGCAGCTGTGGCGAGATCTACGTGCCGATCGAGCTCGAGGCCGGGCGCGACTTTGCGACCGATACCAGCCGCGGCCGGTTCGAGAGTGAAGGGAGCTGCGGCGGACGCGGCGCGTCGGAGATCGTCGCGCTCTATCGCCTCGACCGCGCTCTGGAACGCTTGCGCATCCGTACGGACCTGCCGGGCACGACCGCCGAGACGACGATCTACCTGCGCCGCGCTTGCCTCGGGACGGACACCGAGGTCGCGTGCGCCCGTGAACCGTCGGGGGACGGCGTCGCCGGGAACGTGCTCGAGCTGCTCGCGCCCGCTCCGGGCGAGTACTACGTCTTCGTCGACGGCGCCGCCCAGCGCGGTGGCCCGGTCACGCTGCGGATCGAAGAGGTCGAGCTCGCCGCGTGTTTGAACCAGGTCGACGACGACGACGACGGGCGCCGTGACTTCCCCGTCGATCCGGGCTGCGAGCGGCCCGACGATCGTGACGAGGCGGACCCCGAGATCCTGCCGGCCTGCGCGAACGACGAGGACGACGACGGCGACGGGTTGGTCGACTACCCCCTCGACCTCGGCTGCCGCGCGGCCGTCGACGACGACGAGGTGGACGTCTGCGGCCAGGGCGTCCGCACCTACGACTACCCCGTCGGTGAGCCGTTCATCCTGGACGACGCGTCCATGGGGGCGAGCAACCAGTTCACGGGCTCTTGCGGCGGCGCGAACCAGCCCGAGAAGGTCTACCGCTACGTCAACCCCTACAACGCGCGGCTGACCTTCAGCGTCGACTTCGAAGAGACGCTCAACAACACGATGCTCTACGTGCGCACGGAGTGTCAGCGCAACGAGGTCCAGAACGGGTGCAGCACGGGCATCGCCCCGGCGCAGAAGGGTCGTGTGCGCATCGACCGCGCGGCGCCCGGCGAGTACTTCGTCTTCGTCGACCGGCAGTTCGGTGCGGCCGGCGCGTTCAAGCTCGCGGTCGATGTCGAGCGCCTGCCCGCGGGGTGCCGCGACGGCCGCGACAACGACGGGGACAACCTGGTCGACGGCGAGGACCTCGGCTGCGCCGAGCCCGACGATGAGGACGAGCGCGACCCCGCGCCCGGTGTCGTGCCCGCGTGTGGCAACACCTTCGACGACGACGAGGACGGCGTCATCGACTTCCCTCTCGAGCCGGGCTGCACGACCCGGGGCGACGAGGACGAGACGGACCCGGTGGCGCCGACAGGCTGCGCCAACGGCCTCGACGACGATGGCGACGGCCGCATCGACTTCCCCAGCGAGCCGGGGTGCCAGTCCCGCGGTGATCCGGACGAGGAGAACCCGGCCCAGGCCTTCCAGTGCTCCAACCGCCTGGACGACGACCAGGACGGCCTCACGGACTACCCGAACGACCCCGGCTGCTCATCGGCCGGCGACGGCGGCGAGCGGGACCCCATGGTCCGACCGGCGTGCTCCAACGGCGAGGACGACGACCGCGACGGGCTCGCCGACTATCCCTTCGACTCCGGCTGCGTCGCCGCCGGTGACCTCAGCGAGCTCGCCGAAGAGGGCGCTCCCGTGCCCGCATGCTCGAACCGGATGGACGACGATGGGGACGGCGTGACCGATTTCCCGCGGGAACCGGGATGCCTCTCGGCCGCGGACGACGACGAGACCGACCCCAACGCGGCGCCGCAGTGCGCGAACCGTCGGGACGACGATGCGGACATGCGCATCGACTTCCCCGACGACGCCGGCTGCCGGTTCGCGGCGGACGGCAACGAGATGAACGTGGGTCCGTTGCTCGCGCGCTGCGGAGACGGTGTGGACAACGACGACGACGGCTTCGTCGACGGCCAGGACCTGGGCTGCACCGACCCGCGCGACAACGACGAGGCGGACCCCGAGCCCGGGAACGTGCCGGCGTGCGCCAACGAGCTCGACGACGATGAGGACGATGCCATCGACTGGCCGGCGGACGACGGCTGCGCGGCCCAGGGCGATCCGTGCGAGGAGCCCGGCTACGGCCTGTGTGGTGGCGCGTGCGTCGACCTCGTCGCCAACGAGCAGAACTGCGGCCGCTGCGGTCGGGTCTGCGCCGCGGGTGTGGAGTGCATCGCGGGCCGCTGCGGCGCGATCCGCTCGCAGGTGTTGGTGTGCGGCAACACGGGCCGCAACGTGCAGAACGACTTCATCCGCGGTGAGCTGATCGAGGCCGAAGTGCGCGTCGCTCAAGGGTGTCGGCCCGACGACGAGACTCAGGCCATCGTCGTGCCGCGGTCCGGTGTGCAGCTCTTCGCCGCGGAGATCGCGACCATTCGCACCTGGCTCGACGACGGCGGTCAGATTCTGACCGAGTACAACACCAGCGACGACATCTACGGCCAGCTCCTCGGGATGCAGATCCCCCAGGGTCCGAACAACGGCGCGTGCGGCGACAACGTGCAGCCCGTCGTTCAGTTCACCCCCGACGACCCGTTCTGGCAGGACAACGCCTTCGTCGCGATCCCGCAGAATCAGGCGGGGTGCGGCTTCGCGATTCCGTCGGCGCAGATCCCCGACTTCGTCCCGCTCGGCGGGTGGAACGCCAACGCGGTCTCCCTGGGCTACGTAGACGTGGGCGCCGGGCGCCTCTGGATGATCGAGGCCGACTGGAGCGACGGCGGGGTCATCACGGACACCAGCAAGGACATGTTCGCCTACATGATCGCGGGTGGACGGCGAGCGGCGAACGGCCCCGCCTGCGGCGACGGTCGGGACAGCGACCGAGACGGGCTCGCGGACCTCTTCGACCCGGGGTGCGTCGACTCGGCCGACGCCGACGAAGCCGACCTGCCGGTTCGACCCGTGTGCGCCAACGGACGCGACGATGACGGAGACGGCGACACGGACTTCCCCAACGACCTGGGCTGCAGCGCCGCCGGCGACGTGGACGAGGGTGATCCGGCCGTGGCGCCCGTCTGCGCGAACGCGCGCGACGACGACTTCGACGGACGGACGGACTTCCCGCAGGACCCGGGCTGTCAGGCACCGGGCGATGGGGACGAGGCCGATCCGCCGCGCGTTGCGCCGTGCTCGAACGGCCGGGACGACGACGCCGACGGCGCCACCGACTGGCCCGAAGATCCCGGGTGCGCCTCGGCGGCCGACCTCGACGAGGCGAACCCGATGGTCCCGCCCGTCTGCGCGAACGGTGCCGACGACGACCGCGACGGCCGGTTCGACTACCCGCTCGATCCGGGGTGCCTGGGTGCCGGTGACTTGGACGAGGCTGACCCGGCGCGCGCGCCGGCGTGCGCCAATGGCCGAGACGACGACCTCGACGGCGTGAGCGACTACCCGGATGAGCCCGGCTGCCGCGACGCCGCCGACGACGATGAGCGCAACCCGGCCAATCGCCTCGCGTGCTCGAACCAGCTCGACGACGACGGGGACGGTCGTACGGACTACCCGGACGACCTCGGGTGCCGCTCGGCCGCGGACGACAGCGAGGTCAACGTCGGTCAGGTCGCGGCGCGGTGCGCCGATGGCCGCGACAACGACCGGGACGGCCTCGTGGACGGCGAGGACCTGGGCTGCGAGGACGGGCGCGACGACGACGAGGAGGATCCGGCGGACGGCGAGATCCCAGCGTGCGCGAACGGCGACGACGACGACGAGGACGGCTTGACGGACTGGCCCGACGACGACGGCTGCGCGGCCCAGGGCGACTTCTGCGAGCAGCCGGGCTTCGCCGTGTGCAACGGCGTGTGCGAGGACCTGGTCCAGGACGAGTCGAACTGCGGTCGATGCGGGCGGGTCTGCGCCCCGGGCGTGGAGTGCCTCGAGGGCCGATGCGGGCTGCTGCGTCCGAACGTGATGGCGTGCGGAAACCCGGGCCGCCAGGTCCAGGAGTTCATCCGCGGCGACCTCGCCGACCTCCCTGTCCGGGTCGTGCCCAACTGCGTCCCGGACGGCGACACCCAGGCGATGCTCGTCACCCGCAGCGGGGTCGGCGGAGGCAACGGCGCCGCGTGGCGTCAGTACCTCGAGGACGGCGGCGTCATCATCACGGAGTACAGCGTCGCGCACTCGGTCTACAACGCGATCTTCGGTGCGAACGTGCCTCAGGGCGCCCGGAACGGCTCCTGCCAGGACAACGTGCAGCCGGTCGTCCAGTTCAACCCCAACGACTCGTTCTGGGCGCAGAACCCCTTCGTGGGCATCGCCGCCGGGCAGAGCGGCTGCGGGCACGACATCCTGGGCGAGCAGATGCCGGGCTTCGTGGCCCTGGGCGGCTGGGACGCGAACAACATCAGCCTGGGTTATGTGGACGTAGGCGCTGGCCGCCTGTGGCTCGTGGAGGCCGACTGGCAGGACAGCGAGCAGGCCTTCACCAACATCAGCCGCGACTACATGGCCGCGATGATCCGCAACACCGCCCGCTGACCGATCGACCTAGGGCCTCGGGGCGACGCCGATGATCTCGGCGCCGTCCAGGGTCATCGAGAGGCACAGGCTGACGGCGTTGCAGGCGGTCTCGGGGGGCCCGTCGGCTTCGCAGGCGCTCGGCACGCCCGCGACCCAGCGGGCATCGAGGCCCCCGACAAAGCCCAGGATGAGCGCGTAGAGCTCTTCGACCGGTCGCTCGATCTGGCCGCCGATGAGCGCGCAGATCCCCGGGGGACTCTCCGTCAGGCACGCGTCGCGGACCTGCGTGACGACCTGGCGCAGATCCGCATCGACGACGTATCCGGTGAGGATGCCGTTCCGCACGGCGAAGCCCGGGGGGTCTACGGCCAAGCGGCCCCCGACGCGCGCCCCGGAGATGGGCAGCTCGAGCAACAGACCGGGGAAGATCGGCAGCGGCAGCCTGAAGGGTCGGGCCGGAGTATCGATCCAGCCGAGCGGATCGACCTGCGTCCGCTCGAACTCGATGGTGGAGCCCGAGGGCCACGTGCCGTCTCGGAGCGACGCCGGCTCGACCAGCAGACCGCCCGATGCATCCTGGCTGCCGGCGAAGAACTGGAGCGCGACCTCGCCGACCGTGGTGACGGGCGCGCCCTCGGCCCAGCCGTCGGCCCGGGCCAGCACGATGAGCTGGATGCGACCCTCGGCGTCGGGCTGGACGTAGCGCTCGACGCCGCCGATCAGCGCCAGCAGGTTGCCGATGCCCGTGCCGTTCCGCTCGCCAAAGAGAAGGCATCCGGCGCGTCGGGCGACATCGGGGTTGTTGTGGCCCCGCAGGTCCGTGAGGCGCGCCGCCGGGCCGAACGCACTCACCGGGCCGAGGGGGGTCTCCACGAACCACGCGTCCGCGGGCTGGGCGTCCACGGGCGAAGGGACCGCCGCGTCCACGGAGGGCGCCGCGTCCCGGGGCGGCGGTCGGGTCATGTCCCGGGCCGCGTCGAGGTCGGGCACGGCGGCGTCGACCGGACCGACCGCGACGTCCGAGGGCGGCTCCACCGCGGCATCGCGCGGGGGCGCGGACGCGGCGTCCATCGCGACGGGGCTCGCGTCGACCTCGGTCTCCGTCTCGTTCCGTGCGGCGTCGGTGCACGCCAGGAGAGCCATCGCGGCCGAGGAAACCACGCCGAGGCGGCGGCGACCGTAGGCTCGTCCTTGGGTGCGCATGTCTCGAACTTACCTCAAGGTGCGGCTGCGTGCCCGCAACGAAGCGCGCCGCTTCGCGTGACACCGCAGACCAGCACACGCCCGTGCCCGAGGGCGACGGAAGGCGATCCCTGCGCCGGGTCGAGCGCCTCGAGGGTCACGTCCTCGGGCCCGGCCAGCGCCGCGTTCAGCCACCGAACCCGGACCGCGGCGTCGTCGGCGGCCCAGGCGAGCGCGACACCGCCCTCGGGCCGCGACACGAGGTCGAACCGGCTGGCTCGTTTGCTCCACACCGCGGCGGGGCCCCACTCGGTGGGCGCTCGAGGCCCCGCGCCCAGACGAAAGACACGCAGGGGCTCGCCGCCTGTGCTCGAGACCTCCGTGAGCGCCAGGATGAGACCCGTCGCGTCCGCGGAGAGTTCGACGCCGGTCGCCGTGGCCGAGAGGCGCTCGACGTTCGGCTCGACCGGGCCCGCACACCCCACACCGACCGCGATCGGGGT
>JBMOFP010000247.1:0-7832 GCA_049318805.1 Bradymonadia bacterium | reverse complement strand
CATCGGCCCTCCACCACGTAGACCGTGAAGCGCTCGTCCTCTTCGACCGTGCCCACGTGCCCGCGGGGCGCCGCCGCCTCGAGCTGCGCGCGCGTGGCCGGTGGCAAGGCGTTGACCGCCCGCGCGTCCAGGCGCCCGTCCTGCGCGGCGGCGGGATGGTCGGATCTCCACTGCGTCCACGGGGGATCGACGGCCGACTTACCCAGCGCCGCGGTCCAGGCCGCGACCTCCTGGCGCGCCGCATCCCGGAGCGCGGTGCGCTCGGCGCGCCACTTCGACTCATCGTAGGCTCGCTCTCGCTCGGCCTCCGTCGACACGAGCAGGTGACGCACCCGCAATGCGACCGCGTCGCGGCCGTAGCTGCGCTCGAAGGCCGCGTCGAGCTGCGCCTCGTCCGGCGTCCGCTTGAGGATCGCTTCGGCGAGCAGGTCCGTGCGCACAGCCAGCGCACGGGCGCGCCGCCACGAGGCCTCGCTCATCCCGCTCGTCGCAAGCTCGGCCTCGAAGTCGGCCTTGCGTCCGCTGTATCGCGTCGACAGCGTTCTCTCGAGCGCGGTCTCGACCGCGCGGGCGACCTCGTCCTCCGTCACGACGATGCCGAGCGCGGCCGCACGTCGCTCGACGAGGGTCGCCTCGACGAACGCCGTCTCGAACGCATCGTAACCCCGTTCGAAGAGCGCCCGGGTCACGGCCTCGCACGAGACGCTCTGCCCTTCGATGGTGAGGGCCGCCGTCTCCGCGGCCCCGCAGGGTCCCGTGGGCACACCGGGCGCGCAGCCCGCCAATCCGAACACCGCGAAACCGAGTCCACGCATCGCTGCAATCTTCACCGTGCCGCGCCGGAGGTCAATCGACGCAATGCGTCGATTCATCGTTGACAGGCGCGAGGGTCCGCCTTATGGTCCGCCCCGGTTTTTCGGTGGGGGGCTGTAGCTCAGCTGGGAGAGCGCTTCCATGGCATGGAAGAGGTCAGGGGTTCGATCCCCCTCAGCTCCACCAAGATAAGGCCGACCTTCGGGTCGGCCTTTTCATTTTCTCTCGGGGTGCATCGTGCAGGTTCTGCTGGTGCATGGCTACCTGGCCCCTGTGGCCATTCTCTGGCCGCTCGGCTTCGCGCTCGCGCGGAGCGGGCACCCGCCGTCGTACTTCGATTACCCCTCGAGGCGCGGTCCTTTCGAGCGTCACGTACCGGGGCTTCAGCGGCGACTCGAGGCGATGCGAGCGCCGTACGCCGTCGTGGCGCACTCCATGGGCGGGCTGCTGGTCCATCGGGCCCTCGACACCTACGAGGGCCCGTGGCCCGCGCGCATCGTGCACATCGCGGTGCCCCACGCGGGCTCGGCGTTCGTGCGGCGTGTCGGCGGCTCCCGCCTCGGGCGTAGGCTCGTGCCCGCCGTGCGGGCGTCGTCTTTCGGCGTCGCCGCGCCCGCGCACCGTTGCCCCGTCGGCACCCTGGCTGGAGAGCGTGACGCGATGGTCCGCCCAGACGAAGCGCGGCTCGCCGGGGCGTCGCACCAGACCCTCCCCTTCGGCCACAATGAGCTCCTCTTGCGACCCGCGACCGCGGCCGCGATTGTCCACTTCCTCCACACCGGCAGCTTCGCCGAGTCAGGGTAGATCATGCGGATCATCTCCAGACCTCTCCTGGGGTGTTTTGTCGCGTTCGGGGCCGCGTTCACGGGGTGCGTCGAACGCGGCTCAGAGGGAGACTCGGGCGGCTCGAACCCGCCCGCCGGCTCGGACACGGGTGTGCCAGGCGCGGACCAGGGCGGCCTCGGGGGCTTGCCCGTAGGCGGTGACGGCGGGAACGGCGGGAACGGCGGCAGCGGCGGGTCCGGGGGGGCGGGCGGCGGCGCCGGGGGCGGTGTCTGTCCCGGGGAGCCTCCACCGGCGGTCTGCGCGGGCTTGCAGCCGCGTCCGTGCACCCCGCGGGTCGGCGCGAATGGCGCGGCCCTCTTGCGCGGCACCATCGTGACACCCGACGAGGTCATCTGCGACGGCGAGGTCCTCGTGGACCGGGTCGACGGCCGCATCGTGTGTGTCGGCGAGGACTGCAGCGGCGCGCAGCAGGCGGCGCAGGCGTCGGTGGTCTGCCTCGACCTCGTGCTGCCGGGCCTCATCGATCCGCACAACCACATGAGCTACAACACGTTGCCCCGATGGCAACACGCCGGCCCCACGTTCGCGAATCGCGGCCAGTGGAACGGCCCGGTGGGCGACGAGATGTACGACGCGCTCTTCGAGCCCACGGATCCCATCGCCGCGCGCTACGCCGAGATGCGCCTGCTGATGGCGGGCACCACCAGCGTGCACAAGAGCCAGGCGCCCGACGCGTGTCTCGACGGCGTCCGCAACCTGGACCGGGCCGAGAACGGCAACGACCTCGGCTACGGAAACGACGACTTCACCGAGTGTGTTTTCCCGCTGCGGGACAACTGCAGTGACGCGCCCGACTACACCACCGGCCGCGGGATCCCCGACCGGCGCTACGTGGCTCACGTGTCCGAAGGCTACGACGACGCGTCGCGCAAGGAGTTCGACGACTTCGTCGAGGCCGGCCAACTCGGTGAGAAGACGACGATCATTCACTGCGTCTCGTGTGACGGTCCGCAGCTCACCCAGATCCGCGGCGCCGGTGCGGCGATCGTGTGGTCGCCCCAGTCGAACATCGAGCTGTACGGACGCACGACCGACGTGCCGACCGCGCTGCGCATGGGCATCCCCGTGGCGATCGGCCCCGACTGGACCCCGTCGGGCACGATGAACCAGCTCGCCGAGATGAAGTGTGCGGCCCAGGTCTCGGACCGCCACTTCGGCGGCGCGCTCGACGGCCGCCAGATCCTCCGCATGGTGACGCGCGACGCCGCGAAGGCCATGGGTATCGAGGACCTCGTCGGTACCCTCGAGGTCGGCAAGGTGGCCGACGTGCTCGCGCTGCGGGGCGACCGCACGCGCCCCTACGACAGCATCCTCGCCGCCGGCAACGCCGACGTGCAGCTCGTGATGATCGGCGCCGTGGGGCACTTCGGTGAGACCTCGGCCCTCGACGCGAACATCGCGCTGAACACACTCTGCGAGCCCATCGAGGTGTGTGGCCAAACCAAGAGCGTCTGCGCCCGCACCCAGGAAGGCGCCGCGAACACCTCGGAGCCCGGCGGCTGGGCGCGGTTCTCGGTACCCGACCACGTCGAGTACCTGGAGAGCGAGCTCGCCCGGAAGCCCGGCGCGGACGGGGAGTTCGCGTACGCCTACAACCTGTACCCGCTCTTCGAATGCGAGGCGACCTACGACTGCGCGCTCGGGAACGCCGCCCTGCCCGGGGAGCCGACCGCCGCGGACACCGACGGCGACGGCCGCCCCAACGACGCCGACAACTGCCCGGAGGTCTTCAACGTCGACCAGGGCAACCTCGACGACGACGAACGCGGAGATGCTTGCGACCCCTGCCCGTGGTCCGCCGTCGACTGCCCCTGCCGTGTGCCCGTCGTCGGCGATCGCGACGGGGACGGTGTCTCCGACGCCGAGGACCTGTGCCCCGACGTCGCCGATCCGAACCAGGCGGACCGCGACGACGACGGCCAGGGCGACGCCTGCGACTTCTGCCCCGACGACGCCAGCGCGGGGGGGTGCCCGACCTCGATCTACGCGGTGAAGCGCGGCGAGGTCCCCGCGGGGGCCGGTGTCGCCGTCACCGGCGTCGTGACGGCGGTCGTGCCGGAGCTCGGGAACTTCTTCATGCAGGTGCCCACGGACGCTCCCGACTACGCCGGGGTCGCCGACTCGGGCGTCTTCGTTTTTGTGGGGAACGGCGCGATGAACCTACCGACGCCTGTCGTCGGAGACCTCGTCACCGTCTCGGGCGCCGCGACGGACTTCTTCGGTCAAAAACAGATCTCGCTGGTCTCGGGCGTGCAGACCGTGGCCCGGGAGGTCACGCGCCCCGCGCCGGAGCCGTCGACACCGGCCGAGCTCAAGACCGGCGGCGCGCAGGCGGGGCCCCTCGAGGGCGCGCGTGTGTGTGTGGACGCCGTCACCGTCGAGTCCCAGAACCCGCCTGCGGGCCCCGGCGACCGGGACCCGACGAACGAGTTCGTCGTCACGGGCGGGCTTCGGGTCAACGACCTGCTCTATGCCGCCTCGCCCCTCCCCGCCGTGGGGACACGCTTCGACCGACTCTGCGGCGTGCTGCGCTTCGCCAACGGAGACAGCAAGCTGGAGCCCACGGGGCTCGAGGATTTCGGCGCGGGGCCGGTGCAGGTCAACGCGGTGACACCCAGCGACACGGTCATCCGCGCGGGCCAGCGCGCCGTGCCCCAGAACGGCGCCGGCCTGCCGCTGCGGGTCGTCCTCTCCGGACCCGCGCCCGCGGGCGGGGAGGTCGTTGCTCTCCGGTCTGAGAACCCGGCCCTCGTCACCGTCGACGCCAGCGTGACCGTGCCCGCGGGGGAGACCTCGGCCCCCATTCAGGTCACGGGCGTGGCGCCGGGACGCGCGCGGATCGTCGCTTCGATCGACGGGCGCGGCGAGGCGGCGGCCGACGTCTCGGTCCTCGACGCGAATGCGATGCCCAGCGCGCTGGTGCTCGATCCGGACACCGCCGACATCCCCGTGGCCGGGACGTTCTCGTTCCGCGCGCGCCTCGACGTGCCCGCGCCCGCCGGCGGCACCCGCATCACCCTGGCCGCGGACCCGCCCGTGCTGAACATCCCCGGCGAGGTGCTGGTGGCGGAGGGCCAGGTCGGGGTCGACTTCATCGTCGGCGCGGGGGATGCCCCGGGCGCCGCGACCCTACGGGCGAGCGCGGGTGCGCTGCGAGCTCAGGCTGCGGTGCGGATCGTGGAGCCGGTCGTCGGCGGCGGCCTCGTCATCAACGAGGTGAACTACGACATGCCGGCGACCGAGACCCAGGAGTTCGTCGAGGTCCTGAACACCTCGAACGCGCCCGTGGCCCTCGATGGGTGGCGCTTGGAGCTCGTCAACGGCCGGGGGGGTGCGGCGTACCTGACCTTCGACCTCGCCGACGCGGGACCCTCCCTGGCGCCCGGGCAATACCTCGTCGTGGCCGACGAAGACGTGCAGGTCGCGCCGGGCGCCCTCGTGCTCCGCCTCGCCTCCGGGGCGAACGGCAACCACAACCTCGAGAACGGTGATCCCGACGCGGTGCGCCTCGTCAACGGCGCCAACCCCGACGCGCCCGCCGACGCCGTCTCCTACGGCGGACCCGTGCCCGGCGCGAGCGAGGGCGCCTCGAGCGCACCCGACGACCCCGGGAACGACGACGCCATCAGCGTCGGCCGTTGCCCGAACGGCAGCGACACCAACGACAACGCCGCGGACTTCGTCGCGCTGATGGGCCTCAGCGCAGGGGCGCCGAACCCCTGTCGCTGAGCGCGTCGCGGCGCCGACGGCGCAGCGCGAGCGCCACGAGACCCAGGCCGGCGGCGACGGGCACGGCCCCGCGCGGGCGACCGTGCATCGCGCAGCCACTGCTGCCGCCCCGTTCGCCGCCGCCGACGCCGCCATCGACCCCGGCGTCGGGCGGATAGACCCCGTCGGTGTGGAGCCAGTGGTTCTCGCACGCGCGCCCCGGGAGCTCGGCCGTGGGCTCGGCGATCGGGGGCACGGGACACGAGAGATCCGCGGGGAGGTCGATGCAGACCACGTTCTCGGGGTCCCCCTTCGGACGACCGAGCGCGTCCAACATCCGGACTCGGAAGCAGTCCCGTCGTGGCGGGCCGACGGGCACCACCACCGCGACACGGCGCGTGGCGGTCAGGCCGACCTCGCGCTCGTCGCCCCCCGGGTCGTAGCTCACGACCTGGGGCGGGTCGAAGGGCACCTCGGCCTCACCCTCGAGAGTGGACGAGGTCCGCTCCACCACGTACGCCAGGTCCGGGCGAATCGCCGCCGAGTAACGAAGCGACAAGATCACCCGGTCTTGACCCGGACAGGCGGGCGGGCCCGACCCCGCCTCGAGCAGGCTCACGGTGCCCAGGGTCGGCGCGCAGTTGTCCGTGAACTCGGCCACGTCGATGACCCCCGCGAAGGCGTCCAGCGGCAGCGGATCGGCGGGACGGGTCTTCGCCTTGAAGCGGACCGACTGATTGTTCAGGCCGAGCGCCGCGTCGGCGTACAGCACGGAGAGGACGTATTCCTTCGTAGAATCGAGGGGTTCCACAGGATCGACCTCGACGAGCGTGTTCCCCATCTCGGGGATCTCGCCGAGCACGGCCGGCACGTGCACCCGCACGGAGGCGGCGATGGGCGCGCCGTCGGAGTCCCGCAAGTCCACGAGATCGGCCGCGGGGCACAGGGGTCCGAAGAACGTGAAGCGCAGCGTGGCGTCGAGAGGCCAGCGGACGGCGTCCTCTTCAATCACGTCCCGACGCGGTGGGAGAATCCACCCCGGCACGACACGGTCGCCCGCACACAGCACGGCCTCGTCGGCGAGCGCGCGCCCGGGGAGGACGAGCGCGCCCAGGGGAAGCACCACACACAGCGCGTAACGGTACATGAAGACACGGAGACCCCGAAGTCCGCGGGTGTCACGCTGCATCTCCAGTCCGGGCCGCGAAGCGGACGATTCGCTCAGTACTCGAGCTGGAGACGCTCTGCGAGCCGACGTACGGCGTCCAGGGATGCTCCGTTCGCGGGGTCGCTCCGGTGCAGGCGAACACGGTCCTTGGCGTGCCGGAGGGCGTGCTCGACGTCCGGTTGTCGAAGCTCGACGGGCGTAGGGTCCCGGGGCACGACGAGGGGGCTCCTCAGCAGCCCGAGCTCATCGAGACGGCGGCCGAAGGTGTCGATGATCGTGGCCATGACCCGGTGGCTCCCCCCTTCGACCGCAAGGAGCGCGAGCACGGGGAAGTACACCGACATCAGCGCGACGACGGCCTCGTGGTTCTCGTTGCGCTCGGCTTCGATGCGCAAGGAGCGTCGCGACGTCTCGACGAAGAGCTGGGATACGTTCTCGAGCAGGCGGATCCCGAGCGACGGTGTGGACTCGATGAGGGCGGGGATTCGACTCGGTGGAATGCGCAGCAGGTGCGTCCGAGACTCGGCGCGGAGCGTGGCGCTGCGCACGCCATCGGAGAAGAACGCCAGCACACCCATGAACGTGCCGGGCTCCACCAGAGTGGAGACCACCTCGCCCTCACGCAGCACCTGGACTCGGCCCTGCAGCAGGAGCATGAGCTCGCGCGACGCCTCACCCTCTCGGACGAACTCCTGGCCGGGCTCGATCACCTCGGCCTGCGTCATCAGCGCTTCGAGCTGTCCGGCCGTCATCGTCACGATGTTGCCCTTCGATCGACGGGGTCGGATCAGGTCTCGATGCTGATCGAGTGGAAGCCCGCAAGCTCGCCGCAGGCCGTGCGACCCAGATAGTAGACGTGGACCTCGACCTCTCCGACACGAAGGTACACCTCGCCGTCGAGCTGGGGATCGAGGAATGCCATGAGTCGCTGGTAGTCCATGAACATCTGCACGGCGACGGGATCCTCGGGATCGTCGAGACGGATGACCCGAGCGCGGAGGTCGTCGGCCGGGCGAGCCTCGGCGGGCGCGCCCGCCGGTCCAGGGTAGAGCGCGATGGCATCCGCGAGGGCGACGTCCATGCGTCCATCCGCGGGGAGCAGGATGGGATCGAGCGGGTAGTCCGATTCGCTGAGGAGGATGAGGTTCGCGACCAGCGGCACCATCGCATCGAGGAACGCCTGACCGCAGACACGCTCGGGCGGGGGCGCGGCGTCGGGCGCGGCGTCGGGCGGGGGCGCGGCGTCGGGGTCCGGTGCGGCGTCGGGGTCCGGCGCGGCGTCGGGGTCCGGCGCGGC
>JBMOFP010000246.1:0-7884 GCA_049318805.1 Bradymonadia bacterium | reverse complement strand
CCGGTCAGTTCGCCGGCGTGAGCTCGGCGACGATGCCCCAGCGGACCAGGGTGCCGACGTCCGCGGCCGCGCCGTCGACGACCTTGAGGGTGTACGCGCCGTTGAGCGCCTTGCCGGCGAGCTCGGGCACGGGGATGAGCTTCTCGATGTTGTCGGCGCCGCCGCCGATCTTGTCCCAGAGCACCTTCACCGTGACGCCGTCCTTCACGAGCTCGATCTTGAGGTCGCCGATGTAGGGGTGCGTCACGTCGAGCTGCACGGAGACGACCGCCGCGACGTCGGTCCGGTCGATGGAGAGCGCGGCGGTCACGCCCGTCGTGTCGTTGTCGGGGATCGCGAGGTTGGGCTCTTCGACCTTCTGGAAGGCCGTACCCTCACCCGCCTGGCCGTCCGTGGGCTCGATGACGGGCTTGCGCGAGAGCTCGAGGAGCTCCTTGATCTTCCGGTACTCGAGGGGCACGTCCGACTCGGCCGAGGGCCCGGTGCTGAACCACAGGAAGTCGGGCTGGAAGCTCTGCCCGTAGGCCGGGTGCTCGCTCTTGCCGATGAGCCACTCGCCGCCGAGGATGGCGCCCTGGGCGTCCATTTCCACGATGTACTGGTACCGGTCGGTGCGGGTGTAGGCGTCGATCTCCGGGACCTTCGGGCTCTTCGACGCCTCGGACTCGGTGACGTAGTAGAGCGTGGTGTGCACCTCGGCGAACCGCTTCGCCTTGGCGTTGATCTTCGAGTAGTCGGCGTCCATCGAGCCCAGCAGCTCGAGGGCCTTCTTCATGTCGATCTCTTCCTGCTTCGTGACCTCGAACTTGAAGGCCGGCTGGTTCCACACCTGGTAGTCGTAGGTGCGGTCCTCGGCGATGGCCATCTTGTGGCGGCCGATCATGTTCGTCACGACCACGTGGAACGAGCCCGCGTTTGTGTCGCGGCACGCCGGATCCTTGATGCGGCCGTTCTCGTCGCGCTCGGGCGACTTGGTGTTGCAGCGACCGCCGAGGATCATCGACTTCGAGCGGTTGTAGGCCTGCATCATCAGGGCCTTGATGTCCGACGGGTAGAACGTGACGCCGTTGTAGACGATCGGGTGGATGGGCTCGGGCTCGTTGAGGGCCGCGGGCACCCACGCGTGGCAAAGGCCCCACCACGTCTCGACGCCGTCGAAGCCGTCGCCGTCACACTCGTCGACCTTCATGTCGTCGTCGGAGTCGACGCCGTCGCGGGCGTCCTGGTTGCCCCTGCGGCTCGAGACGTAGCGCGCCAGGGGGCCGAGCTTCTCGTAGTAGGCCTTGTCCCAGGCCGCCTCGCAGGAGCCCGGGTTGAAGGGCTTCAGCGCCGCGAAGTCGCTGTCGGGCATCCAGCCGTTGAAGGCGAGGTCGTACTTCTCGGCGGGCGAGAAGCCGTTCACGCCCTCGTCGCCGGTGTACCGCGCGTTGATGCCGTCGGCGTAGGTGGGCCAGTAGGTGTCGGGCCACGGCGTGTTGGCCGAGAGGCCGCTCTTCGGCAGGTCGGCGAGCGTGTACTTGAAGTCGCGCGCGGCGAAGCGGGCGAAGCCGGCGGGGTCGTTGCGGTAGTCCCAGGCGTCGGCCTTGGCCTCGCCCGTGGGCTTGGCCGGCGTGCCGTCGACGTTCACGCCGTCGAGAGAGTCGGTCTCCGCGGGCGTCTCGGTGGTGGCGGTCTCACCGCAGGCGGCCAGGGCGAGCAGCGCGGTCGCGGACAGGAGGTACTTCATGGGGGGTCCCTTCCCGGGTCGTGTTCGGGCGGCCGCCTGAGCACGGGGTGTGCCAAGGGGATCGGCGAATCCGGGCGCCGGTGAACGGCCGTTCAGCGGGAGACGAGCGCGGGGCGCGTCGCGCGCATCACGATGTCGGCGGTGCCGTCGAGGATCGGGAGGCAGGCGCGCTGGTTGAGCTTGGCCAGGCGACGGCCGTTCTCCACGAAGAGCGTGTACGCGTTCGTGTCTCGGTAGCGGCGCGGGTTCTGCTCGAGCTCGACCCGCGGGACGAAGGTGAGGCGGGTCTCGGCCTGGTTGCGGCGGTCCCGGCGCGCGACGATGAAGCCTCGGGGATTGTCGAGGCCGCCGCGGACCACGAGGTCGGCGGGCAACTCGGCGCGACAGACGATGGCCGCGATGATCTCGTCGAACTGCGCGAGCAGCTCGGCGGTGTTTCCCGCCTCGTACGCGAAGTTGCGGTCGCCCTGGTGGTCGCGGTTGCCGCTCATGTTCCACAGGTTCTGGCGATAGCTGCCGCTCGCGCCGATGTTGAGTGTGAAGATCGTCGCCTCGTTGTTCCACAAGGCCCGCGCCTGCGGCATGCCGTCGCCGCCCTGGTTGTAGCCGCCGTCGGTCGCGAAGAGGGTGAAGCGGCCGGTGTCCGGCACGGCGCGGAACAGATCGAGCGCGCGTCCCAGACCGGCGGCGTAGTTCGTCGCGCTGCCCGGGCACCCGAAGTCGTTCACGCGACTGCGGATCGCCGCCTCGTTCCCTGGCGCGACGGGGATGACACTCCGCACACCATCCGCGAACAACACGAGGCCGTAGTCGACCCGGTAGGCCCGGTCCATCAAACCACGCACGGCGGCCTTCTGGGCGTTGCACGCCTGCCCGCCGAGTGTCGAGTTCATGGAGCCCGACACGTCCAAGACGAGGACGAGCTTCGCGCGCCGCTCTTCGACCTCTTCGATCACACTTTCTGCCGCGAAGCTCTCGGCGCTCGCCGTGATCTCGACCTGTCGTGTGTCGAACATGCCCAGCGGCACGTCGATCGTACTGCGCACGACCCCACCGCCCGGCGGCCACACGATCCGGTAGCCCTCGTTGGGCGCGTCCACGTGCACGAGCTCGGGGCAGGCCTCGCCGGGCAGGAGAATCGGGCGCACGGCGTCGCAGATGTCGCCGTTGGCCTCGGCGGGGCCGTACTTGCGGAAGGCCTCCGCAGCCGCGAGCACGACCGCGTCGGCGCGCTGGCGCATCGCGTCCTTCTCGGCGTAGGCCTGACCGTAAACGTAGGCGAAGATCGTGCACATGAGCAGCACGACGGTCGATCCGAAGATGATCATCGTCGCGGCGGCCCCGCGTGGCCGTGCGCGGATCATTTCGCCTGGAGCATCATGGGCGTGCGGTTCTCGAAGCGCTCGGGCGCGCCCCCTTCGCCGCCGAGGTCGACGGTGACCGCGGTCGGTTGACCCCCACCGCCGCCGCCGCCGGTGCTCGTGGAGGTGGTGCCTGTAGACCCCGCCCCTTGTTTCGTCGTGACCGCCTTGCGGTTCGCCGTGACGATGCGCACGTCCGTCGCGTTGAAGCCGACGGGGCCCTTGCGAGGCCGCGACTGACCCTGCGCCGCGACGACGCGCCGAAACGACGCGCCGTGGTTCTCGGCCAGATTGACGCGCCCGCCGCAGGCGCTGAGCGGGACGGCGAGGCACAGGCTCAAGAGAATGCGCGTCGTGCTCATGGCGGGGTCGTCCTTTCGGTGGGGGCGTCGAGGGTGTCGAGTGCCCGTTGCGCGGGCTCGAGTCGAGGATCGGACGCCAGCGCGCGGCGATACAAGTCCCGCGCCTTGTCGGGGTTGCCTCGCAACTCGTGTGCCAAGGCCAGATTGTGCAACGCGGCCGCCTCGCCCCCCGCTTGCCTGAACATCCGTTCGGCGTCGGCGTCACGGCCCAGGGCGGCGTAGGCGAAGCCCAGGTTCGTGTACGTCTGCGCGGCGTTCGGAGAGCGCTTCGTGGCCTCTTCGTAGGCCGGCACCGCCTCGGCGTAGCGTCGTTGCAGGTACAGGCAGAAGCCCAGGTTGTTGTGGAAACGCGCCACGGAGGCGTCCAGCGCGAGGGCTTTGCGGTGAGCCTTCTCGGCCTCCGCGTGTTCTCGCCGTAGGTCGTGAAGGATGCCGAGCGCCGACCACGCCGGCGCCATCTCGGGCGAGAGCCGCGTGGCCTCGCGCAGCTCGGCCTCGGCCTGGGTGTAGACGCCGCGGTCGCGCAGGATCGTGCCCAGCAGGTAGTGGAGTCGCGCGTCCCCCGGCTTGCGTGCGAGCGCCTGCTGCAACATCGGCACGGCGTGCTCCGTGGCGCCGTTGGCGACGAGCAGCTCGGAGAGCTCGACGGTGAGGCCGTGGTCCACCTGGCCGTCCAGCGGGGGCAGCTCCTGCTCGGCGCGAGCGGCCTGGGCGGAGCGCTCCTGGTCACGCGGGCCGCCCGCGGCCCCGCCGCACGCGGTCAACGCGACGCCCAGGAGCAGTGCGGTCGCGCGCACTTTCAGCCGCCCTTCAGGCTGTCGAAGATCATGACCACCGCGGGCCCGAGGATGACGAGCAGCGCCGCGGGCATCAGGCACAGGGTGAGCGGCAAGGTGAGCTTCGCCGTGACCTTGCCGGCGACCTCCTCGAGGCCGAGCGAACGCCGACGCCGGGCGCTGGCGGCGTACTCGCGCATGCTCCGCCCCAGCGACGCACCGAGCTGGGACGCCTGCCCGATCACATTGCACATGTTGCGCATGTCGTCGGACGTGACGCGGTCGGCGAGCTTGCGGAAGACCTCGGGCACGGCGAGGCCGGCGCGGATCTCGGCCACGACGATGGAGAGTTCCTCGGCCATCTCCAGCTCGGAGTGTGCGATCTCGCGGGCCACACGCGCCAGCGCCTGCTCGAGCCCCAGGCCCGCCTCCATGCACGTCACGAGCAGGTCCAGCGTGGCCGGGAGCGCCTCGGCGATGGCCTCCTGCCGCACGGTCGTGCGGGACTTGAGCCACCACTCGGGCAGGTAGTAGCCGCAGAGCAGGCTAAGCGACGCGAGCAGCAGGTCGAGGTCGGACAGGGCGGAGAAGAGCATCAGGCCGGCGGTCGCGACGAAGCCGACGAGCACGGAGATGCCCCGCGCCACGCTGTAGAGCTCGACGGCCTGTTCGCTGCGCAGACCCGCGCGCGCGAGCCGGCGCTTCAGCTCCGAGAGCTCGGCCAGGGTGCGCGGGCGCATCAGCTCGGCCAGGGCGCCGTAACGGGCGACCGCCGCCTCGCGCGCCGCCTCCTGCGCGTCCGACGCGGCGCGGGCGGCGTCCAACTCGGCCTGCTCGGCGTCCGCCTGCCGCCCCCGCATCCACGCACGGACGGCGAAGACGACCGCGCCCGCGGTCGCGAGGGCCGACGCGCCGGTCGCCAGGGTCATCGGATCGGAAAGCGTCATGCTCATCCCTTCGGGTTCACGAGGCGGCGCACCCACACTACGCCCAGCAGGTACATGACGCCCGCGATGATCAGGATCGAGTGGCCCATGGACGAATTCGTGAGCTGGGACAGGTACTTACGGTCACCGATGAAGATCAGGAGCGTGAACGCGGGCGGGAGCAGCGCCAGGATCATCGCGCTCGAGCGGCCCTCGGCGGTCATCGCCATCAGCTTGCGCTCGTAGGCCGACTGCTGCCGCATGGTGTCGATGATCGTCTCCAACACCTCGATGAGGTTGCCGCCGGTCTGGCGCAGTACGAGCACCGCGACCACGAACTGCCGGACGGAGCGCGCGCCGTCCACCCGCTGGGCCATGGCGAGCAGCGACTCGTCAATGGGTCGACCGAGCTCGACCTCTTCGGCGATGCGGCGGAACTCGTCGCCCAGGGGCGACTGGATCTCGCTCGAGGTGACCCGAATCGTCTGGGCGAGGGACTGGCCCGCGCGCAGCGAGATCGCCATCACCTCGAGGGCCTCGGGGAGCTGCTCCTCGATGCGGGTCAAGCGCTTCTTCACACGGCCCACGAGGCCGACCCACGGGAGGCACGCGAACACGCCCGACGTCACGAGCGCGAGCAACACATCCTGGGTGAGCGCGACGATGCCTGCGAAGCCGGCGAGGGCGAAGACGGCGCAACGAGTGAAGAACGCCGGCACGCCGCCCGTGTCGCCCGCCTGAGCGAGGCGCCGCGCCACGGTCGTGTAGATCGCGAGGGTGCCGAGGTAGCCCTGCCCATCGCGGGCGCCCTTACGCAGCAGGCCCTCGGCCTCGCTCTCGACCGCGTCTGCGGAGCCCAGGCGCTGTGCCAGCAGCTTGCGCTCGGCCGAGCGCACGCTGACGAACCACCAGTAGACCGCCTGCAGCACAAAGAACGCCGCGGCGCTCCCGAGCAGCACGATCCAGGGGCCGGGGCCGTTCATGGTGCGGCGTGCCTCAGCGGGCGCCCGGGCGCTTGAGCGCGCCCGCGCGGTAGAAGCGCTCGAGGTACTGGGCCTCGTTCACATACTCGTGGTCGCCGCGGATGTTGCCGTCGTCGTCCATGCCCTCTTGCCGATAGACAAAGACCTCGTTCGTCGAGACCCGGTCGCCGTCCAGGCCGTGGACCTCGGTGATGTTCGTGATCTTGCGCTGTCCGTCCGGCAGGCGGCTCGCCTGCACGATCACATGCAGAGAGCGACCGATGATCTGCGCGAGCGCCTCGGGCCCGAGCTTCACGCCGCTCATGGTGATCATGGTCATCAGGCGCTGCAGGGCGTCGTCGGGGCTGTTCGCGTGCAGCGTGCCCATGGAGCCCTCGTGGCCGGTGTTCATGGCCTGGAGCATGTCCAGCGCCTCACCGCCGCGGACCTCGCCCACGACGATGCGGTCGGGGCGCATCCGGAGGGCGTTGCGCATGAGGTCGCCGATGTGGATGGCGCCTCGGCCCTCGATGTTCGGCGGGCGGCTCTCGAGGCGCACGACGTGCGGCTGCTGAAGCTTGAGCTCGGCGGAGTCCTCGAGCGTGATGATGCGCTCGCTCTGCGGGATGAAGTTGCTCAGACAGTTGAGCAGCGTGGTCTTGCCGGCGCCGGTGCCGCCGCTGATGAGCACGTTGCACTTCGAGCGCACCGCCGCCTTCAGGTAGTTCATCATGTCGGCCGAGAGCGCACCCTTGGCGACGAGGTCCTTCGCACCCAGCGGCGTCGCGCCGAAACGACGAATCGAGAGCGCCGCGCCATCGAGCGCGAGGGGCGCGATGATCGCGTTCACGCGTGAGCCGTCCGCGAGGCGCGCGTCGACCATGGGCGAGCTCTCGTCCACGCGGCGACCCACACGACCCACGATGCGGGTGATGGTGTTCACCAGGTGGGCGTCGTCGCGGAAGTGCGCGTCCACCCGCTCCAGGCGGCCGTTGCGCTCGATGTAGATGGTGTTCGGCCCGTTGACGAGGATGTCGCTGATCGACGGGTCCGCGAGGATGCCCTCGAGCGGGCCGAGGCCCGTGATCTCGTCCAGGATGCTCGTGACGACGACGTCGCGCTCCGTGGGCGCGAGGTTGATGCCCTCTTTCTGAACCAGGTTCTCGACGATGTCGCGCAGGCGCGTGCGGACCTGCTCGCGGGTCAGCGCGGCGACGGCGCCCACGTCGATGCGGTCGAGCACCATCTGGTGCAGCCGGCGCTTGAGCTCGTCGAGGTCGCGGCCTTTTGGTCCGCCTTCACCGCCCTGCAGGCGGTCGATGATGCGCATCGCCATGGATCAGCGGCCTCCCAACAGCCGAGAGAAGAACCCGCCCGCCGCGACCGGGGCGTCGGGGATGCCCGCGTAGTGGTGCGTGAGCGCCTCGATGTCGCGGGTCGCGCGGGCTCCGGGCTTGACGTCCGCGAGCAGCGACCCGAGGTTCAGCGCGCGCTCCACGAGCGGGAAGTCGTTGTGCACCACCGCCTCGACCGGCTGGCCGAGCGCGTTCTGGATGGCGTCCAGGGTGACCGGCGCGTTCTTCACGAACCGATTCACGACGATGCGCACCCGGTCGGGGCCGAAGCCCAACCGCCGGAACAGTCTCAGCGCGCGGCCCGCGGCCCGCACCGCAGGCACGTCCTGGGTCACGACGAGGAGCACGAGGTGCGCCAGGTCCATGCTCGTGACCGCGTGGTCGCCGAAGTCGCGCATGCCGTCGACCACGACATA
>JBMOFP010000245.1:0-7891 GCA_049318805.1 Bradymonadia bacterium | reverse complement strand
TCCAGCACCTGGACCGCAACGTCCACGACATCACGTGCTCGTACAACCCGGGGGACGAGGCCAAGGCCAAGGACTCCCCGTGCCACGTCACGATGTACAGCCCGTACTCGTCGTACTTCCGCAAGGACTACTGGGGCGGCATCCCCGTGAGCCTGTGGGCCATCGCGGTCTTCGCCTTCATGGCCTACCGCGGCGGCTTTCAGCTCTACCGCGGTCGGCCTCTGCGCTCGGAGGCGCTGTTCCTCTTCCTGGCCTCGCTCCTGCCTGCGGGGATGAGCATCGGCTACTACAACCTCTCCAAGGGCGCCCTGGGCATGACCGAGCTGTGCAAGGTCTGCGGGGGCATCTACGGCGCCAGCGTGGGCCTCGTCGTGGGCGGCATTCTCGCACTGGTTCTGTCGCGCGGCACGGACGGCAAGGGCATCCCCCGCTTCGGGATCGGCTTCATCGAGGGCTGCGCCTTCGTGGGTGCGCTGACCTTGGCCTACGTGACCTTCGCCCCGCAGGCTTCGGCCACCGAGCGCGGCGTGAAGGGCTGCGGCACGCTGGTCCAGCCCGGGGACGAGGACGGCATCATGATCCCCACCCTGCAGAACGCCGGCGGCACGCCGACCATCGAGCTCCTCGACCCGCTGTGCCCGACGTGCAAGGCCTTCGACGCCCGCCTCAAGCAGACGGAGTTCGGCAAGAAGCTCGACATCAAGTCGGTCCTCTTCCCGCTCGACTCCACGTGCAACTGGATGCTCTCCACACCGATGCACCCCGGCGCCTGCGCAGTCTCCGAGGCCATGATGTGCGCGGCGGGTGTCGTCGACGGCAAGGGTAACCCCGCGGAAGCACAGAAGATTCTCGCAGCCGCCTTCGAGCATCAGGAAGAGTGGACCGCGGCCGCCAAGGCCGACGAGCCCGGCTTCCGCACGAAGCTCGAGGGCCTGTTCCCGGCGGTCAAGGGCTGCCTCGGCAGCCCGCAGGTGAAGAACAAGATGGTGAAGACCCTGCGCTGGTCGGTCGCCAACGCACTGCCGATGCGCACGCCGCAGATCTTCGTGAACGGCGCCTCGCTCTGCGAGGAGGACCTGGACCTCGGCATGGAGTACACCCTGAACCGCATGACCGCGAACGCGGCGGGAGCCCGGAAATGAGCGCCCAGCGTGACCTCATCGTGAAGCTCGCCCTCGGCCTCGTGGGCGTCGCGATCCCGTTCTTCAGCGTGAAGGGCGAGCTCGGCGTGGCCCAGAAGGGCTACGAGGACTTCCTCATCGGCAACTCGAGCAAGCCGCCTCCCAAGACGGCCGCCATGGCCGAGGACCAGTACTGCTCCCCTCACCTGAAGTCCGTCGTGCGCCGTGTGGCCGGCTCCTGCGGCCTCATCGAGAACGACGCCTCCGGCGGCCGCGGGTGCCAGCCGATGCAGGCGCAGAGCGTCGCCCAGCTCTCGGGCGAGGACTTCAACTCGCTCTTCACGCACCCGGCCATGAAGCCCCGCGCGCACATCGTGCAGTTCAGCGCCAACGAGGTCGAGCTCGACGCGCTCGGCCAGGCCGAGGTCGAGAAGGCCTGGGGCGACCAGCGTGGCGCGAGCTTCTTCTTCGTCGTGTCGCGCGCCAGCCCGGACGGCAAGGACAAGGTCAACGAGCAGCTCTCGGCGGAGCGCGCCCAGAACGTGCTCGAGCACCTGCAGAACAAGTTCAAGGACAAGGACCTCAAGAAGCAGGTCGGTCTCTTGTGGCTGGGCGAAGGTTTCGCGCAGCTCGACACCAGCTTCTGCGCGTGGAGCCGTTCCCGCGCGGGCACCGAAGAGCCCTGTACCGAGAAGGAGATCAACCGAAGTGCGTTCGTGGCCTGGATTGACTGCCAGATCTGACGCCGCGCTCGCGGTTCTGCTGCTCGGATGCAGCGGGCCGGGAGCCGACGCCGAAGCCCCGGCGAAGAAGCCGACGACGGTCATTACGTCGCGCGGTGACTCCGTGCCGGATGCACCCAAGTCGGCGGTCGCGTCGACCCCCGGCGGCAACACGACCGGCGCGGTCGGCTTCTGCGAGAAGCTCTACCCGCCGGGCGCGAAGCCGTTCACGCCTCCCGCGGAGCGACCGCTCGAAGGGGTGCCCTCGAGCCCGCCCATCGCCGGGTGGACCTGGGTCAACCTGTGGGCCACCTGGTGCAAGCCCTGCGTCGAGGAGATGGGCCTCTTCGGCCGCTGGAAAGAGAACCTCCAGCGTGAGGGCACGCCGGTCAACGTCGAGCTGTGGAGCATCGACGCCGAGTCCGACGTCGACGCGCTCAAGTCCCGCGCCGCCCAGGGGCTCCCGGGCAATGTGCGCTGGGTCGCTTCGGACGCCGCGTTCCAGAGCTTCCTCGAGACCATCGGGGTCGAAAAGAACGCGGCGATCCCGATCCACGTGCTCGTCGATCCGCAACGCAACACCCGCTGCGTGCGCGTCGGCTCGATCCGGCCCGAGGACTATGCCCTCGTGAAGGGCCTACTGCAGGGCGGCTGAGCGCACGGCGCGCTCGGTGTCGATGCGGCGCGCGAGGCGCCCCAGACAGTCCCCCAGGACCGGCCCGACCGGTGCTTCCGGGTTGTGCGAGTCGGCCATGTAGCAGTCTCGCCACGCGCCGCGTTCGTAGCTCTGGACACGCACGAAGGCGCGCTTCTCGATGTACAAGCCGCCCCGCACGATGCGGTGGTCTCCCTCCCGAGGCGGCGCACCCTTCTCGGGGGTCCACAGCCGCTCGCGGAAGCCGGGGATGCGCATCCAGACGGCCTCGATCACCTCGGGGTCGTCGGGCAGCACGTTGGGCTCGCCGAGGACCTTGCCCACGGCGCGCTCCGAGACCCGATTTCGCAGCAGGAGCGTCGACACGTTTACGCCCCGCGAGACCGGCGTGCGCCGAACCCAGTCCGCAGTGTGGTCGCGCAGAAGCTCCGGGCCCGGGAGGTGGGTCTTCACGGCGGCCGCGGCGTCCGCAGGTTTCACGGTGCGCCCGAGCAGCTCCACGACCGCCGCCTCCCTGGGGTTCTCCTCGAGGTAACGATTCGCGTTGGCCTCGGAGTAACCGTCCGAGGCCCGGCACTCGCCGATGTGGCTGAGCTCGTGGAAGAGCACCACGCTGCTCGAGGGCACACCCGCCCGGGGGTGGAGCCGACGCTCGAGGCCCGGGCGTCCGTCCCCGACCGCGTGCCATACGAGGGGCACACGCAGCTTCGGGAACGCCGCGTCCAGAAACCGGTCGGGTCCGGTGATCTCGAGCACGGCGTCTACGGCGCCCGCCGCCGCAGGGTCCGCGGCGCGTCGGGCCAGCTCGGCCCAGTCGCGGTCCTTCCAGGTCGAGAGCGCGGTGTCCACGGCGGTCGCGACCCGGTCGAAGCGGAACCACGTCGCCTGGTCTCTGAGCCCGTGCGGGATCTGGTAGACCGCCTGGGGGTCGCCGCCGAACCAATCGGCGTGCGCCTCGACGAGCCGCGTGAGCTCCGCGTGGGCCGCCCAGACGTCGACGACCTCCGAGGCCTTCGCTTTGCGCTCGAGTCGCTCCACCGCGGCCGCATCGAGCGTGACCTTCAGAGGCGCGCGCCGCATGAGCACGTTCACCCGGTCCGCACGACCCTGGAGCGGGCTCGCCTTCAGCTCGAAAACATAGCGCCGGTCAGCCTCGGCGAGGGCCACACGGTCCGCGCGCGGCACCTCGGGATGAAGCCGTTGGCCCTGCGCGTCGAAGAGGTCGACGGGCATGTACACGAGCGTGAAACGACCGGCCACGAACGGGCCGAGGCTCTCGAAGAGGTCCGCGGGATCGACGGCGCGCGCGGCCTCGAGGTCGTCGATGGGTCGCTCTGCGGGTGACGCGCCGCACGCGATGAGCCCCAGCGTCAGGAGACCCCGGAGCGCGGTTCGAAGCCCCCGGTCATTCATACTCCAGCGCATCTCCCACCTCGAGGGCCGCCGCCTCCCGCGCGGGATACCAGCCCGCGAAGATCGCGACCACGACGACGGTCAAACACAGACGTGCGAACGTGCCCCACGGCAACGCCCACGGGATGTGCCAGGCCGACTGCGCCACGAAGATGTGGTCGATGAGCAGCCAGGCCAGCCCGAGGCCCGCGGCGAGGCCCGCGATGGCGCTCGACAGCCCCAGAATCCCGGCCTCGACCATGACCATGCGCCTGACCTGCCTCCGAAGCATGCCGACCGCGCGCAGCACACCGATCTCGCGCACCCGGTCGAGCACGCTCGCGAGCACGGCGTTGACCACCCCCATGACGGCAATCAGCAACGCGACGAGCTCGAGAGCCCGCATGACCGCGAAGGATTGGTCGAGTATCGCCTCGATCTCCCGCTTGAACTCAGCGTTCGTCAGCACAAAGAGGTCGAACTTCTCACCCCATGTGCCCATGACCTGCGCGCGCACGGGCTCGGGGTCCGTGCCCGGGGCGAGGTACAGCTTGTAGGTGTCGACCCGCGCGTCCTGCCAATCGCGCACGTAGGTCGCGCGGTCGAGGATCAAGGTGCCCACGTCACTCGTGTAGTCGACGACGACCCCGGCGACCGGGTAGGTGAGGCTGCCTCGCGGGGTCGAGAGCTCGATCGACATCCCTACGTGAAGGTCGAAACGCCGCGCGAAGTTCTCACTCAGCAGCACCCCGCCCGCCTCGGTGCCGCGCAGGCCCTGCTCGACGTCGCCCTCGAGGAAGGTCAGCGACGCCCGCTTCGCGAAGACCTTCATCTCGGTGGAGAGGAGCTTCACGGGGGTCTCGGCGTAGACGAAGTCGTGCAGTCGAACCCGCTCGACGGCCTGAACACCCTGGAGCGCGGCCAGGGGCTCTCCCAGGGTGTCCGTCATGGGCACGCTCTGGGTGCCGCTGAACTCGTTGCTGCTCGTGATGAAGAGGTCCGCGGGCACCGTGCGGTCGACCCAGCGCAACGCCGACTCTCGGAAGCTCTCGAGGAAGCCCGCGAACGCGACCGACATCGCCACCGCCACCATCAGGGCGCCGCTCGTGACACTCGCGCGGGTCAGGTCGCGGGGCACGTTCTCGTTTGCCATCCGGACCTCGACGCCCAATCGCTCGATGCCGCATCGCCGTAGGGTCGCGACGACACCGCGGATGACCTGGGGGACCCAGAAGGCCACGGCGAGCACGATCGCGACGGCCGCGATGAACGCGCCGATGGGCAGCTCGTCGACCGGGGGCAGGCCGTAGACCGCCCCGACCCCGATCGCGAGCGAGATCAACCCGTAGAGGTCGAGGCGACCGAGACCCGCGCGCCGCGGAGGGGCGACGGCGTAGCCTGTGCGCAGCGTCTCGACCGGGCTCACACGGGTCGCCTCCCGCGCGGGGACCCAGGCCGACGCCGTCGCGCCGACGACCCCGAGGACGAAGCCCGCGATGAGCAAGCCGGCGTCGACGTCGACCTCCGTCGCGGCCACCTGCAGATACAGTTCGTTCACCGTCGCCGTTACGGTGCGGAGCATCACGCGCGCCAACTGAAGACCCAGCACCGCGCCGAGCGCCGAGCCGACGAAGCCGAGGAGCGCGCCCTCCAGCACAAAGAGCGCACGCACCTGGCGGCGTGTGGTGCCGAGCGCGCGAAGAATGCCGAGCTCGCGCTTGCGCTGTACGACGCTGATCGAGAGCGTGTTGTAGATGAGGAAGAGCCCCACGATGAGCGCGACGAGGCTGCCCATCGTGAGCGCGAGGCGGAGGCCGGAGAGCATCTGGGACACGTGCCCGGTGCGACGGGCGGGGCGCTCGACGGTGAAGCCGGGCCCGAGGGCCTCGAGCACCGCCGCGCGCACGGCGTCGAGCGAAGCCGCCTCGGCCACGTCCAGGTCGATGCGGTCGATGCGTGTGCCGCGGTCGAAGGCGACCTGCAGCGCCTGGTAGTACATGACCGCGACGTTGCCGCCGAAGGCCCGCCCGACCCCTTCGTCGTCGATGAAACCCCAGACCTCGAACGGCGTCTGCCCGCTCGGGGTCGTGAGCGTCAGCTTGCCCTTCAGCCCGAGGCCCATGCGCTCCGCGAGGCTCCGCGCCAGGACCAGGTTCGTGGGCGCGTTGAGGAAGGCGATCGGGTCTTCCTTGATCGTCTTCATCTCGTTGGAGCCGTAGGTCCGAAAGCGCTCGTCGTCCTCGCCCAGAAAGTCCACGCCCAGCAGCACGAGGCGCTCGGTCTGGCCATCGGGGCGGCGATAGACGGCCGTCTCCTGGACGACGGGTGTCGCGCCCGCGACCCCGGCGACCCCGCGGACCACGTCGAGGCGGTCCTCTTCGAAACCCCGCGAGGCCGTGACCTCGAGGTCGACGCGGCCGGACACATCCTCGAGCGTCTCGGTGAAACCGCGCATCACCGAGCGATTCACGAGCACCACGGCGATGAGCACGGCCACACCCAGCGCGATGCCCAACACCGTGAGCGCGGTGCGCAGGCGGTGCTCGTGGAATCGAGGCAGGCTCACGGTGCGCAGCAGCCGACCCATCCGCCAGGGGGCGAGCAGCCACGCGGCCAGGTGCACGAGGCTCAGGATCGCCGTCGAGAAGGCGGCGCCGAGCGCGCGGAGGACGGCGCTCACGGCGCCTCGGAGACCGGGTCGTCCCCTTCGATCAGGCCGTCCCGCAGGCGCACGAGGCGGTCGCCGGCCTGGGCCGCGTTGCGGTCGTGGGTGACCATGACGACCGTGGTGCCGTGGTCGCGCGCGGTGCGCTTGAGCAGCTCGAGGATCGCGTTCCCCGTCGCGCTGTCGAGGTTGCCCGTAGGCTCGTCCGCGAGGATGAGCCGGGGATCGAGCACGAGCGCGCGCGCGATCGCCACACGCTGCATCTCACCGCCAGAGAGCTGGTGCACCTTGTGCGCCGCGCGGCCAGCGAGCCCCACGGCCTCCAGCAGGCCGATGGCGTGGGCACGGTCGGCCCGCTCGGCGTTGCGCTCGAGCAAAACCGGGAGCAGCACGTTGTCGACCGCGTCCAGCGTCGGCATGAGGTTGAAGAACTGGAAGACGAGCCCGATGCGGCGGCGTCGGAAGAGCGTGAGCGCGTCGTCGTCGAGTCGGCCGATGTCCTCGCCGTCGATGAAAATCCGGCCCGCGGTCGGCACGTCCAGGGCGCTCACGAGGTTGAGCAGGGTCGACTTCCCCGAGCCGCTCGGCCCCATGATGCTCACGAACTGGCCGCGCGCGATCTCGAGGTCGATGCCCTTCAGGGCCTCGACCCGGGTTTCGCCCTCGCCGTAGACCTTGCGCACGTTTTGAAGGGAGATCATCCGATCCCCAGATAGGCCTTGCGAACCTCGTCACTCGCCGCAAGTGCTTGCGCCGGGCCCTGCATGACCACCTGGCCCACCTCGAGCACATACGCCCTGTGCGCGACCCCCAGGGCCATGTGCGCGTTCTGCTCCACGAGCAGGATCGTGGTCCCCCGGCCGTTGATCTTCCGAATGATGTCGAAAATCGTCTGCACGACCTGGGGCGCGAGCCCGAGGGACGGCTCGTCCAGGAGCAGCAGCCGCGGCCGCGCGAGCAAGGCCCGGCCCATGGCCACCATCTGCTGTTCGCCCCCCGAGAGTGTGCCCGCGACCTGGGAGCGCCGCTCGCGAAGTCGCGGGAAAAGCGTGAAGACCCACTCGAGGTCCTGCGCGATCTCGGCCGTGTCGTCGCGCACGTAGGCGCCGAGGTCGAGGTTCTCGTCCACCGTGAGGTTCGCGAAGATCCCGCGACCCTCGGGCGAATGCGCGACGCCGCGCCGCACGATGAGGTGGGGCGCGAGCCCGTGGATGGGCTTGCCGTCCAGAAGCACCTGCCCGCCGCTGGGCGCGAGCAGCCCCGAGATCGCACGCAGCGTCGTCGTCTTGCCGGCGCCGTTCCCGCCGATGAGGGTCACGATCTCGCCGGCGTCGAC
>JBMOFP010000244.1:0-7893 GCA_049318805.1 Bradymonadia bacterium | reverse complement strand
CGCTCGAAGAGGTCCACCGGAGCATCGGCACGCATTGACGTCGCTGCGCGGCCGTTCGAGAGTGCGGGCACTTCCCTGGAGGGTCGCCCGTGAATCAGCGAACCCGGAGCTTCTGGGCATGGGGCTGGGAGGACCGCTTCCCGGACGCGGCGGGCCAACGGGCCCTGGCGAGCCACGTTCACGGCCTGCTCGGCCTCGAGCCGGACACACCTCGGCGCCCCCCGGAGCTCGAGGACGCGCGCATCTCACCCCCGCGTGTCACGCCCCCCGAGGCGCTGTGGTCGTTCTGCACCGCGTCCGCGCGCTCGCGGATACGCCACACCTACGGTCGCTCCTGGCGTGACCAGCTTCGCGGCTTCAACGCCGACTTCCGCAGCGCACCCGACTGCGTGGCGCTCCCGGAGAACGAGGCGCAGATCGAGCAGCTCTTCACCTGGTGCAGTCAGGCGAACGTGGCCCTGGTGCCGTGGGGTGGGGGCACGAGTGTCGTGGGCGGGGTCGAGGTCACGGCCCCGGAGCGCTTCAGCGGCGTCGTGTCCGTCGACCTGACGGCGCTCGACCGCGTGCTCGAGGTGGACGACATCTCGCGCGTCGCGCGCATCCAGGCCGGCGCCTTCGGACCCGCCATCGAGCAGGCGCTCGGGGCCCACGGGCTCACTTTGCGCCACTACCCACAGTCCTTCGAGTTCTCGACCTTCGGGGGATGGCTGGCGACCCGGGCGGGGGGCCACTTCGCGACCCTCTACACCCACATCGACGACCTCGTGCAGAGCGTCCGGATGCTGACGCCGTCCGGCCCCCTGGAGACGCCGCGTTTCCCGGCCTCGGGCGCGGGCCCTGCGCCCGAACGTTTGGTCCTCGGCTCCGAGGGGGCGTTCGGCATCATCACCGAGGGGTGGGTGCGTGTCCGTGAGAGGCCTCGCTGGCGCGCCTCGGCGAGCGCGCACTTCGCCACGTTCGAACACGGGGTGGCGGCCGCGCGCGCCCTCGCGCAGAGCGGCCTGTACCCCACGAACTGTCGCCTCCTCGACGCCGACGAGGCCGCGCTCAACGGCGTCGCCCAGGACGGCGCCCACGTGCTCCTCATCGGCTTCGAGTCCGCGACCGCGCCCGTCGAGCCGTTCATGCAGATCGCCGTCGACCTCGCGAGCGCGCACGGCGGGCGCTTCGTCCGCCCGCCGACCTTTCGAACCGTCGGCAGCGACGGCGACCCCACCGCCGATGCCTGGAAGTCCGTCTTCGTCGAGGCGCCCTACCTGCAGTCGGCGCTGCTCAGCCTGGGCATCATGGTCGATACCTTCGAGACGGCGTGTACCTGGCAGCGTTTCCCCGAGGTGCACGCCGCCATCGTCGGCGACGTCACCGAGGCGCTCAAAGACGTGTGCGGCGGCGGCCGGGTGACCTGTCGTTTCACGCACGTCTATCCGGATGGTCCCGCGCCCTACTACACCTTCATCGGGCGCGTTCGACGTGGGTCCGAGCTCACCCAATGGGCCGAGATCAAGGCCGCGGCCTCCGAGGCGATTCACGCACGGGGCGCCACGATCACCCATCACCACGCGGTCGGGCGGATCCATCGGCCCTGGTATGACCGCGAGCGCCCCGAGGCCTTCGCGCGCGCCCTCCAGGCGGTGAAGCGCACCCTGGACCCCGCGGGGGTCTTGAATCCGGGCGTCCTCGTCGATGTCTGAGGCCACAGAGTCTCGAGCCTCCGCCGTCGCGAGCCTGCTCGCCGCCTCGCTGGGCTTCCTCTTCGCCGCGACCGACATCGTGCTGCTGATCTTTTTCCAGCAGGAGATCGCGACCGCGCTCGAGGTCCCGCTCGCGCAGGTCCGCATCGCGATCGGGGTCGGCTTGCTCGGGAGCGCCGTCGGTGGGCTCGTCTTTGCCCCGCTGGGCGACCGCTACGGCCGCGTGCGGGCCCTCGCGTGGTCGGTCGGCCTCTATTCCGCAGCCACCGGCGCCATGGCTGTGGTGCCCTCCATGGGGGCCCTCTTTGTGTTGCGGTTCATTGCGGGCATCGGCACCGGCGGCGAGTGGTCCCTGGGCTTCGCGCAAGTGGCCGAGACCTGGCCCCGCGCGGGGCGAGGGGCCCGCGGCGGGCTCGTGACGGGCATGTTCAACCTCGGCACCTTCGTCGCCATCGGGCTCTACCACTCCGGCATCGGCTGGCGTTCGGCGTTCGCGCTGATGTTGCTGCCCGGTCTCTACGGGCTCTGGCTGCGGCGCCGTGTGCCCGAGTCCGCGGCGTTCGTCGCTCTGTCTCGTGCGCGCGCCGCCGCAAACACCTCCGAGGCCGCGCGGGCTCGCATCTCGACTTCACCGCTGCGGGCCGTCTTCGCGCCCGAGCACCGCGGGACCGTGCTGCGACTCACCCTGCTCTTCGCGCTGCTGAACTTCGGCTTCTACGGCTTCTCGACCCTGTTCATGCAGTTCCTCGTGGCGGCGCCGGTCGACGGCGGCCTCGGCCTGACTCGGCCCGAGGAGCTCCCGTATCACCTGGTCCTGAACTTCTCGGCCCTTACGGGGGTCGTGGTCGCGGGTGCGGCTTCGGACCGCCTGGGGCGCCGCGGCGCGTTCTCCACCTGGGCGGCCCTCGGCGCGGGTGCCTTCCTGTGGCTCTCGACCCTCGCCGCGAGCCCGTCTCCTTCGGCCGCGCTCATGCTCGCCTTCGGCGCGTGCTGCTTCGCGTTCGGCGTGAACGGCATCATCGGCGCGTGGACCCCCGAGCTCTTCGCGACCCACGTGCGGGCGACCGGGCCCGGACTCTGCCAGAACCTGGGCAAAGGGGTCGGCGGCATGGCGGGCCCGATCGTCGCGGGTCGCATCCTCGAAGCCCATGGATTTGCTGCGTTTTTTCTTCTGCCTGCCGTGCTCTTCCTCCTTTGCGGCCTGCTCGCGTGGACCTTTCCGCGCGTCGATGGGCGCGCCCTCGACGAGGTCTGAAGTGGTCGCCATCTCGCGTGGTCTCTCTCGAATCTTCCCTGGCCTTGCGCTCTCGTTCGGTGTGGCCTGCGGGGACGATCCCCAGGGGGCGCCGTCGACCGATGCCGTCACGCCGGAGGCCGATGCCGTGTCCTCGCTGGACGCCCGAGCGGCGGGTGGTGGCGAGACCGTCCGGCCGGACAGGGGCGTCGACCTGGACGCGGACACGCCCCTCGACGTGCCCACGGAGCGCCCGGACGGGGGACGCCGCGCCGAGGTCCAGCCGACCCCCAGGCCCGCTGACCTGCCGGGCGCGGACGACCTGACCCAGCCGGTGCCGGCGGGTCGAGCGCGGGCGGGCAGGGTGGACGTCGACGCCGAGCGCCTCACCGGCCCCGAGGCGAACTGCCGTGTCGGCGACTATCGCCTCGACAACGGGCTCATCCACACCTGCATCCAGGACGCCGACACCTTCAGCATCTTCTCCTTCGCGGGCGGCACGCTCATCGACGCCCACCGGGCCGACCGGCCCGGCACGGACCTGCTGCTCGAGGTCCTCTTCTCTCCGGGACTGGGCGCCACGAGCGTCGAGCGCATCGGCATCGTTCGCGACGGCGCCGACGGCGGCCCCGCGATCCTGCGGGTCGATGGGCGTGCGACGGCGAGCCGATTGCTCCAGGGGGTGCTGCCGGGGACCTTCGTCCCGCCGGACCTGGCCGTGACCACGGAGTACACCGTGGCGCCCGACAGCGACTCGGTTCAGATCGACACGTGGGTCGAGGCCGACGTCACGGGGGGCACGGCGCTGCTGGCCGACGCCGTCTTTTTCGGCGACCGGACCTTCTCTTTCCTGCCGAACCGGAAGCGGGACGATCGGCCCGTCGGGGACCTCCCGTGGATCGCCGCCGAAGGGCTCGGTGTGGCCTATCGCTTCGAGCGGGACGGCGGTCCGCTTCAGGTCATCCCTTTGCCTGCGAACGAGCTGCCCCTGAACCCCGTGACCTACGGGACCCAGTCGTTGTTCGTGGGGGACCAGTTCCACGTGAGACGCCGGCTCATCGTCGGGGGCGACGACGTCGAATCAATCCGCCCGTCCATGCCCGGCACGCTCGCCACGGTGCTCACGGGGCCGCCGGGTGCGTGGGTGGGCGTCACCGACGCCGAAGGGCGCTTCGTGACGCGGGCCCGCATCGATGCCTCGGGTCGGCGCGCGCTCCAGCTCCCGCCCGGGACCTGGCAGTGGCACCTGTACGACGAACGGACGGGGCCGTCGGGCACCTTCGAGGCGGGGGGCGAGACGGCGTTGGCGGTCTCGGCCCCGGGGCGGGTTCGGGTCGTCGCGCAGGACCAGAACGGCCAGGGCATCGGCGTTCGTGTGCGCCTCGAGCGCGAGAACGGCGAGGTCCGCCTCGAGTTCGTGGTCGACGACACGACGTTCGTGCTGCCGCCGGGCCGATGGCGCGCCGTCACCACCCGCGGGTGGCATTTCGAGGTCGACGAACGCGAGTTCGAGGTGCGTCCCGGTGAAGAGACCCGCGTCGACCTCACACTCCAGGAGGTCTTCCCGTTCGAGGGCTGGACCTCGGGCGAGTTCCACCAGCACGCGAGCCCCAGCATGGACTCCGAGGTCGCCATCGAACGTCGGCTCCTCTCCAACCTGACCGAGGGCGTGGGGTTCATGGCGCCGAGCGAGCACGACGTCGTCTTCGACTTCCGCCCTGTCGCCGAGCGCCTCGGTTACAGCGAGCGCATTCGCATCCTCACGGGGACCGAGATCTCCCCGCTCTACGGCCATTTTGGCGCCTACGGCCTCCCCTCGCTCCCGGACGAGGCCGGCTTCGGCGGCATCGAGCTGCCGACCTTCGAGAACGGGCGTTGGCGTGTGAAGCGCCCCCCGGAGCTCGTCGCGGCCGCGCGCGCCCGCGGGGCGGAGATCCTTCAGATCAACCACGCCCGGGGCGCGACCTCGTCGTGGTTCGACCACATGAACCTCGTCGCGGGCGATCCGCTGGAGCTGCTCGACGAGCAAGAGTTCACGCGGGACTTCGACACGATGGAGGTCTTCAACGACGTGGACGCGTTCTGCGCGCTCTTCCAGGACTGGCTCGGTTTCTGGAACCAGGGGTGGCGCATCACCGGCATCGGCAACAGCGATACCCACTCCGAGGACCGCGCCCCGGGCTACCCGCGCAACTACATGCCGACGCTCGCCGACAAACCGGAAGGTGTGGAACCCGCCGAGGTCTTCGACGCCTTGCGCGCCGGGCGTGTCATCGTGGGCGGCGGCCTCCTGCTCGACTTCCCGGGCAACGTCGGTCCCGGCGACACGATCTCGGCCAGCGCCGGCTCCCTGGACCTGCGTCTCCGTGTGCGCTCCCCGTCGTGGTCCCGCGCGGACTGGATCTACGTGCTCGTCAACGGCCAGCTCGTCGTGGAACGCGCGGTGGACTCCGTCGACGAGGACCTCGTCGACTTCGACGGCACGGTCGAGGTCCCCATCCCGCGCGACGCGTGGGTCGTGGTCCTCACGACCGGGCAAAACCTGCGGTATGTCGCGTCCGGTCGTCCGTCCTTCGCGTTTTCGAACCCGATCGGGGTCGACGTGGACGGTGGGGGGGTCACACCGGTCGGACCCGGTCCGGTCCACCGCTTCGGCTTCGGCTACTGCGAGTAGCGCGTCCGCGTTTCCCCGGCCTCAGCCGCGGAAGTTGTCCTTCATCCGCCGCAGCGCCGACAACACGTTCGTCACCGACGTCCCCGGCCCGAAGCCGATGGCCTTCACGACCTCGGGGCGATGGGCGCGCAGGAAGATGTTCGACTGCCGCTCCTCGCCCAGGAGTGTGGGCACCGTGGGCCGGTTCGCCGCGCGCAGCGCCTTGCAGTGGCCCTCGCGAATCGCCATCGCGTCGTTGTCCGGCAGCAGGCGTCGCGCGAAGCGCAGGTTGTCGAGCGTGTACTCGTGGCCGCAGCAGACGACCGTCTCGTCCGGCAGGTCCGCGAGGGTTACGTAGAGCGCGATGCGCAGCTCATCGGGTGTGCCCTCGAAGAGGCGGCCGCAGCCTCCGCTGAACAGCGTGTCGCCGCAGAACAGGAACTCGTCCACGATGAACGCGACGTGCCCCTTCGTGTGCGCCGGGACGGCCCGCATCTCCCCGACCATGCCACCGAACTCGAAGCGCCCGGGATTGAGCGCCACGTCCAGTCGCGGCAGCCGGGCGGCGTCCTCGCGCGAGCCGATGACCACGAGGTTGGGGAACGCCGCTCGAAGGCCATCGACCCCGCCGACGTGGTCGGCGTGGTGATGGGTCAGCAGCACGCCTCCGAGCGGCCGACCGAGGCCCCGTGCGGAGTTCAGCACCGGGGCGGCCTCCCCGGGGTCCACGACCCACAGGGGGCCGTCCGCGGGAATGATGAGCCACGCGTAGTTGTCCTTGAGGCAAGGAACCGGGACGACCTTCACAGCGACCTCCAACGCGATGACAGCTTGACGGAGCGGAACGATGTGGGCAGACTACCGCGGCTTCGAATTCGGAATCGAGGAGATCAGACCGTGAAGACTCGCAAGCAGCGCCGCTGCACCGCCCGCAAGAAGGCCGCCCACAAGCGGAAGATCGACAAAGCCACGCGCCGTGTGAAGAGCCTTCTGAAAAAGAAGCGGAACGGGCGCATCGGCTGAGCGCTGCCGGCGCGTGCGTGTCACGCGTCCGCAGACACCAGCGCAGCGCCCCCCCATCCGCGGGGCGCTTCACGGCCTGAGCCGCGTGAAGGGCAGCGACCCTCCCGGGACGCTCTCTGTTGAACCGGCGTCGACCTCGACGGCAAAAGCACGTCGAGGCGACGACCGCCGAGCTCTCAGGGCGTTTCGGCGTTCCACACGTTGACGAGCGGCCCGAACTCCTCGCACTTGCCGTTCGCGCCGTCGCGGGCGATGTCGGTCGGGCGGACCCAGAGCGTGTAGTCGATGCGCTTGTCGCCGTCATTCAGGACGATGTCACCCGTAACGACGATGATCACGTTCGTGTCCGTGGCGCCGCCCTCGATGACGAGGCACTCGGAGTTCGCCTGCAGGTTCTGGTCGGGGTTCTCCCCCGCGAAGTCCTCGACGACCATCCCCTCGATGTCCAGGGGCAGGTAGGTCAGCAGCGCCGAGCCGTCCGAGAACCGAGAGTAGGCGAGGTGCACCGTGCGGTCCTCACCGGCGGGCACGAGCAGTTGGTAGTTGTCGCCCAGCAGGCGCTCATCGTTGCGGTTGGCGCGGTCGACGCAGAGCCAGGCGTCGCACACCGCCGCCTCGCCGGCGCCGAGGTCGGTCGCACCCGCCTCGTTGTCGTTGGCGCCCTCCTGCTCACGCCAGTCCGGCAAGCACTCGTCGCTCGGCGGGGTCACGGTGACTGCGAGGTTGTAGCTGTTCTCCTCAGTGGAGTCGGCGCCGTCGACCAGCACGAAGTACTCGCCGGCGTCCACGATCTCTTTCTGCACGTCGAGGGCCTCGGGCGAGCCGTTGTGTGCGCTGATCTGAGACGCGATGCGGCACCGGTCGGCGATGCAGAAGCCCTCGTTCTCCTCGAGGACACGGTCACCGTCGGCGTCGCAGTCGTTGTCGGTCCGGCAGCCACAGAAGCGCTGCGCGCCCTGGAGGCACACACCCGGGGCGCCGGCCTGGCGGCACGTGATGTCGGCCTGGCAGGGCACCTCGTCGAGGGGATTCAGCGGCGCCGAGAAGTAGAACTGCAGGTCGAGGTTGCCGGCGTCGGGGTTGAAGGCGTTGGTCGCGACACAAATGCGCGAGCCGGGCTCGTTCACCGTGAAGCGGTACCAGTCACGGTCGCCCACGTTGTCGGGCACGTTGCACACCAGGCCGTTGTCATACTCGAAGCGGGTCGCCTGACCGGGGAGCGCCATCAGGTCCACCGCGGTCCCGGGGGTGTCGTTGCGCGTCGAGCCCGGCCCGACCTCGGCGCGGTCCGC
>JBMOFP010000243.1:0-7900 GCA_049318805.1 Bradymonadia bacterium | reverse complement strand
ACCCCCCCACCCCGCCCCAGTGCGCCGACGGCCAGGACAATGACGGCGACGGGCGTACGGACTACCCCGCCGATCCCGAGTGTCTGGCCGCGGGCGTCGACCGGGAGGCGCCGCTCTGCGGGCTGCCTCTGGACCTCATCAACGTGGACGAGCTCGGCGGCACCTTCCCGCTGAACCTGGACCCGAACATCCCGAGCCTCATCGAGGGCACCTGCACCTTCAACTCCTTCTCCGAGCAGGTCTTTCAGCTCGAGGTGGAGCGCCCGGTTCGACTTCAGGTGTCGGTGGCCGACGTGAACTTCGGTCGCGGCGGACCCGTCGCGATGTACCTGCGATCCACGTGCGACGCAGGTCCGGACGTGCAGTGCATCTCGCCCTTCCAGGGCCTGGGGATCGACATTCGGGCGCTCGACGCCGGGACCTACTTCCTGGTGGCCGATCTGGGCCGCGAGTGGATCGACTTCGGCTTCGGTGGGCCTTACTCCGGCGAGCTCACGATTCGGATGACCGCGCTCGAGAAGGCCTGCGCCGACGAGCTCGACAACGACCGCGACGGCGCCGTCGACCTCGTGGATCCGGGGTGCTCGAGCGCCACGGACGACGACGAGGGCGACGATCCGATCCGCCCGCCTTTCTGCGCCGACGGTGAGGACAACGACGCCGACGGGAACATCGACTTCCCCGCGGACCTCGGCTGTGCCGCCGCCGGCGACGCCTGCGAGCAGCCCGGATGGGGCCTGTGCAACGGCGAGTGCCTCGACATCCTCACGGACGCGCGCAACTGCGGCCGGTGCAACAACGTCTGCGCCGAAGGGGTGGAGTGCATCGACGGTTCGTGCGGTGGTCTGCTGCGCTTCGAAGGGATCGAGCAGAACCTGGCGATCGCCGACCTGAACGGCTGGGAGGAGTGCTTCCGCGAAACCTACAGCGGCGCGACCCCGGTGGCGGATCTGGTCTCGGAATGCGACGGCGACTATGTGCTGCTCGGCTGCATGCCGACCGGCTCGGACGTACTCCAGCTCGCCGCCATGGGCGACACGGCCGAGGTCTTCAGCGACACGGGCCAGGCCGCGGACGGCGTGACACCGCACAACGGCGTCGCGTTCTACTTCAACGATTCCTACAGCATCGGCTTCGCGCCGGAGGGGGCCCAGGTCCAGCGTTTCTCGTGTGACGTGGCGCCCGGCGACGAGGAGCTGCGCATGTGTTGGCACACGGGCGGGGGCATCATGAACCAGGGCTATCGCTGCGGAAACAGCTACCCGGGCGACGACTTCGAGCGGGTCGCCTTCAAGGGCTCGGGTCGGGGCGTCGGGATGCGACCTCTGCGCTGCGTGAACGAGGCCGACGACGACATGGACGGCCTGCTGGACCTCGCCGACCCGGGCTGCACGAGCCTCTTCGACGACGACGAGGTCGACGCTGTGGGCGACGCGCCGGTGTGCGCGAACGGCGCGGACGATGACGAAGACGGTGTCATCGACTTCCCCGCGGACCCCGACTGTGACGGGGCGGGGGACGTGACGGAGAGCCTTCGCTGTGGCCTGGACAACCCGGTGGTCGAGGTGCCGTTCCAGGGGGGCGTGTTCCCGTTCGTGCGGACGCAGGGCGCGGACCTCTCCGAGGGCTCCTGCGGGAACGGGCGCGGCGCCGCCACGGTCTATGCGCTGGACCTCGTGGAGCCTGCGCGCGTGCGGGTCTCCGTCGTACGCGACGGCGCCCCGAGCCGCGGGATCGTGTATGCGCGCACGCTCTGCGACGACCCGGACAGCGAGATCGAGTGCGGCGCGCCGCGGCAGCCGCGGGACCTCGAGATCGACGACGCGCCGCGCGGCGTACTCTACGTCTTTGTCGAGACGCCCGGCACGGGCGATGGCTTCGAGGTCGCATTCGAGATCATCAGCAACGTCACGGAGTGCAACGACGAGCTCGACAACGACGGCGACGGGGTCATCGACCTCGCCGACCTCGGGTGCGAGGCCGGCCGCGACGTGAGCGAGCGTGACCCCGAGGTGCGCCCCGCCTGCAGCGACGGCGTCGACAACGACGGCAACGGCCAGACCGATTGGCCCGCCGACGCGGGCTGTCGCGCCGCCGGTGACCTGGAAGAAGCCCCCCCGTGCCAGGGCATGTTCTTCGGCGACGTCTGCCTCGTGCACCTGAGCCAGGCGTGCGTCGGCGGCTCATCCGTGGACTACTGCGCCATGTTCGGCGCCGAGGTCATCACCCTCGCCGAGTTCCAGAGCATCGTCGCTCAGGGCTGGGTGCGACCCGACGACGGCTACCACACGATCGCCGTCGCCGAAGACTTCGGCAACTGCCCGGGCGACGGCTACTCCAACGTGGGCATCCCGGGCTGGGGCGAGTTCGCCTTGTTCCAATGCGGCGTGGATGTGAACTACTGCAACCGCGCGATCGCGTGCGTCACGCGCTGAGGCGCACGACGACGCGCCCGCGCTCGTGCCCCGAGGCTACGCGGGTGTATGCCTCGGCGATGCGCACCCAGTCGACCCTCGTCGGGCTCGCGCTCGCGGTGGTCCTGCACGGGGCCACCGGCTGTGAACGCACGGCCCCTCCGCCCCAAGCCGCGACGACTCCGCTCCCTGTCGAGGTGGTGGGGTGTGCCGCGGTCCGGACAGGCCCGCTCTGTGTCCTGCCCGCCGACGCCACCCTGACCGTCGCGCCCGCCGCGGGGGACGGGCCGCTCGTGATTTCGCCCGGGGCCTTCGCCTCGGAGGCGCCGAGTCCCGGTGGGCCCATCCGATACCGAGTTCGGGTGCCGCGTCAAGTCTCGCGGGTCGAAGTGCGCCGGGGCGAGGCCGTCTTCTCGCTCCCCGTGGCTCCGCCGGCGACCTCATCTTCGGCGGCCGAAGCGCTCTACGGCGCCGGGCAGCAGGCTCGGCGCGAAGGCCGACCCGAGGCGGCCCTGTCTTCACTCGAAGCCGCGGCGGCCCGGGCGGAGGCCGACGGTGAGGTCTCGGTCGCCGCGCGCAGCCGAATGCTGGGCGCCTTCGTCGCGCTGGAGTTGCGTCGTTTCGAGGTCGCGCGGTCGCTGCTGGGTGCGGTGCGCCCACTGGGACCGCTCTGGCCCGAGGGTGAAGCGCTGCGCCTCTATCACGAGGCCCTCGTCGCGCGTGAGACCGGCGACCTGCGCACGGCCCTGCGCGCGTTCGACGAGGCGCGCGGGGTCACTGAGCGGCTCGCTCTGCCCCTCGGGCGTGTGGTCGCCCAGGAGACCGCCACCGTCTGGCTCCGCCTCGGCCGCTCCTCGGAGGCTTACGCGCGGTTCGAGGCGCTCGCCGTGGAGTTCGGTGATTCGGCGCCCTGCGAACGCGCGGACGCACGCCTCAACGCGGCCTGGGTCGTGCTCTTCGAGAGGGCCCGGAATCGGGGCGCCTTCCCGGGCCTGAACGTCGCGCCGCTTCTCGATGCGGCGCTCGAGGCCTACCTCTCGACCTGCCGCGACACCCCGACTCGACCGGCGAGCGTTCGGGTGAACCTGGCGCTGGACGCGTTGTCCGCGGGTCGCCTCGACGCGGCGCGCACCCACCTGGACGCGGCCGCGAAGGGGCCGGAGGACGCCGAGATCGCGGTCTGGCGTCGACACGCGGAGGGGCGACTCGCGCTGGCCGAGGGCCGAACCGCCGACGCGCTGGCGCTGGCGGAGCGACTCGCACGCGAGGCCTTCAGTATCTCGGCGACGGAGCTCGCATGGCGCGCCGCGGTGGACGCGGGCGTGGCCCTCGAGGCCCTGGGTCGCCGGGAAGACGCCGCACAGTGGTACCGGCAGGCCGAGGACCTGCTCGACGACCACGCGACCCGGGTGCCCGTCGACCAGGGGCGCGTGCGGCTCCTCGCGGACTTCGGGGAGAGCGCCCGGCGTCGAATTGGGATCGAGCGGGCGCTCGGACGCCCACAAGCAGCTTTGGATGCTCTCAGAATCGCCCGCCGACGCGCGCTCTCGCGCCTCGCGACCCCCGATCCCGCGCACCTGGAACCGGCTCGCCGCGCGGCCTGGACGCGCGCGTATGCAGAGTACGCGAAGGCCCGCGCCGCGCTGGACCTCGAGGCCGGCGAAGACTGGCGACGCACGGACGCCGAGCTCGCCGCCTTGACCCGCCAGCGCGAGGGGGCGCGTCGTGCTCTCCGCGTCAAACTGGACACGGCGGTCGCCCTCCTGGACACCCGCGCGGACTCGCCGGAGGCCTCGTCGCTCCCGCCTCTGCCCGTAGGGTCCGCGACGCTTGCCTGGGGAGACTCGCCCGCGGGACGGATCGTGTTCTGCGTCCACGGCGAGCAGGTCTCGGTCCACGACCTGCCCGACGCCTCGCCGGCCGCACGCCTCGCGGCGTCCCTGTCGGCCTGCGCCCACGTGCTCGCGCGCACGACCGAGGTGCGCATCCTCCCCGATCCCTCGCTCGAGGGTCTGGATCTGCACGCCGTCGAGTTCGAGGGGCGCATTTTCATTGCCGGTCGTGTCGTCCGGTATGCGGTCGATCTCTTGCCCCCCTCGAAGGACGGGTCCGGGGCCTCGCAGCGTGCGCTCGTCGTGGCCGATGCGCTGGGCGACCTGCCCTCGGCGCGCGTCGAGGGCGCGCGAATCGAGCGGCGTTTGCAGGCCCTCGGGTGGCGCACCGTCGAAGCGCTGGTCGACCGCGCAGCCAGCGTGGACGCGGTCCTCACGGGGTTGCGGTCGTCGAATTTCATGCACTACGCCGGCCACGGAGAGTACGCGGGGAGCGAGGGCTGGGAGAGCGGCCTCCCGGTGGCTTTCGGACGCCGTGTCACGGTCGCGGACCTGCTCTCGCAACCCGCGGTGCCCCGTCATGTGGTGCTGTCGGGCTGCGAGATGGCGCGCGCCGAGGGTCAGGGCAGCGTCAGTGGCCTTGGACTGGCCCAGGCGCTCGTGCTCGGCGGCGCGCACGAGGTCGTCGCGGCCACTCGACCCGTGGCCGACGCCGACGCGGCGCGCGTGATGGAGGCGTTGTACGCGCAGCTCGGTCCCGGTTCACCGGAGCTGGCCGCGGCGCTCGCGCGCGCTCAAACCGCCCTCGCCGCCTCCGGCAGCCCGGTCGACTGGGCCGCCTTCCGGGCGGTGACCCCCTGAGCCGCCGCGCGGCGGACCTCACTTCGAGATGATCAGCTCGTCCTTGCTGACGTACTGGCTCACCTGACTCTCGACGACGATTCGGCCCTTCACGGGGAAGAGCGTCGTCCCGATCGCCAGGACCTGATTGAAGGTCTGGAAGCTCAAGACCTGCGCCGACACCGGGTAGCGCTTGAGGGTGCCGTTGTTCATCGTGAGCTCGTACCAGCCGCCGGTGAGGGACTCGGTGATGCCCTCCTTCACGAGGCGACCCGTGGCGCGCCAGACACCGTCGACGCCTCGGCGGAGCGTACACAATGGACAGTTGGTGGCGCCGGGTTGCGGGTGGGCGAAGGGCTCCACGGTGAAGTCCGCGGGCAGATTTGCCGGCGCCGTGCACGGATTCGCGGCGCTGCAGACCTTGGTCGCGGCGGGGTCGGGGAGCCCGGCCGCCTCGGGATACAGAACGCTGACCATGTAGTCCGCGTCCAAGTCGATGCCCTGGCCCGCGGCACGTTCGAGCGTGCAGGCGGCGATGTCCGCCGCGGGGCAGTTCCCCGCCCCGGTCGCGCAGGCGGCGGAAACCGCCCGGCAGGCATCGAGGCGTCGCAGGTTCTGCAGAGCGCCGAGGCCGAACTTCGCCGGCACCCCCAGGTCCGCGCCGGTGTCGTACAGAATGGCCATGACCTCCGCGGGGCGCAGGTCGGGGCGCAACGCCCAAACGAAGGCCGCCATGCCCGAGACCGCGCCGGCCGCCACGGACGTACCGGTCAGCACCTCCGTGCCCTCTGTACCGGTCGGCGAGGTCCAACAGAAGCCGAAGTCGCCCGCACACTGCGTGACCGAAACGTTGCGCACGGCCACGTGGGCCGCTGGGGCGACCAAACGCGGGATGCCGGCGCTGCGGCTCACCGCGAGCGTCCGGTCACTGCCGTCGACCGCCCCCACCGCGTGCACGAGGGGGTCGTAGGTCCCGGCGACCGGCGGTGCCGGCGCGCCGGCGGGGCAGGTCCGCGGCAGCCTCTCCCACGCCGCGGGAAACAAGGGACCCGTGTGACCCGTGCCCCCGTGATTGCCCGCCGAGGCGACGACGAGCGCCCCCTGGCATGCCGCGTGTCGAATCGCCTCGAAGGCGACCCGCGCCGCCACACGCTGCGCATTCGGCCGCAAGGGCGAGTAGGCGGCGTCCCAGCCCAGGCTCAGGTTGACCACCAGGCCGGGACGCACGAAGTCGTCCACGGGCTCCAGCCAATCCTGCACCGCGCGACCGACCGCGAGCGCAACGTCCGACTGCGTGCCGAAGTATCCGCCCTCGACCTCGTCGGACACGATGGAGTCGCCTCGGTACAAGCGCGGCAGTCCCAGGTAGTCCACGACCTCGACGAAGTCCGCCGGACAGGCGACTGGGTCCTCGACCGTGGGGAGAAGGGCGTTTGCACCGCCGCACCCCAGCCCCCGGATGAGAGAGCCCACGCCCTCGTTGTGCCCTGCGCGGCTCTGATTGGGCAGCGACAGAAGGTCACGGTACGGGGCGCTGTCGATGACCGCCACACGCACCCTGTCGGGGCCGACGCTCCCCACGACCTCGTGCAGGTCCACTTGCTCGCCGAAGGTCTCGGCCATGTAGGACCACGCGTCGAACGGCGCCTCGACCGACGAGCCCTGGGGCGAGGTCACGGCAACGTCCGGTTCGACGCGCACCACCTGGGGCCCGCCCGCGCGTAGGTCCGGCAACAACAAGGGCTCCGGGGCGGCGTCGGGTTCAAACGGTTGCCAGTCGTAGACACAGAGGCGTCGCAGATCACCCATGGCCGGGGACGTGAAGGGCTGGGCGACCGACCAGAAACCCGTTGGGCCGCGGCCCGCATTGGGACAATTCGAGGTGCCCTGCACGATCAACCCGAGCCAGCGGGCCGGGGTCGAGGCCCGGGCGTACGCGGCCGGCGGCGCTGCCTCGCGACCGCCCCCACGCAGCGTGGCCGAGAGCTCGGCCTGCCGCGGGAAGACGACCTCGAAGCAGCGGTCGACGTTGCAATCCTGGAGAGCATGCGCCGCATGCGGCGCGGTCAGGACCACGGCCAGCGCGGTGCCGAAGAGTCTCGTGGGGTTTCTCATGGTTCGACGACTCCCGTGGCCTCTGGGGCCGGACTGTGAAACGCGTTCTCGATGAGGACGAAGTCTCGGCGGGCCTCAGGCCGAGCGCGGGCCGCGGCCACGGCCTCGGCCGCGGGGACATCGTCCGGGCGAGCGAGCACAAAAACGAAGGCGTGGTCGCCCGGAGACACCGTGAAGGTCTGGCCCACGACGCCGCGCACCCGAAACGCGCCGCCGGCATCGGCCTCGACCTCGGGCGTGAACGCGGTCAGCAGACCCTTCGAGGCCACGTACGCGCTGAGGACCAGCGAAGGCCGCGCGGGACCGGTGCCCTCGACTCGGGCGCCGGGTTCGAGGACCAGATCGAAACGCGTGCCCGGGACGAGCTGCCACGTCGGCGTCGCGGGGTCCGAGCGAAACGCCTGGGCCCCCGCCTGGAGCGCCCTCAAGCTGTAGGCCGGGAGTGGCTCGGGACGACGAATCGCGACAAAAGTGAGCACGCCGGCCGCCAGCGCACCGAACGCGACCCAGCTCAGGGTGCGACTCCCCGTGCGATTCGACGCCGCCTGGGCCGTGCCCCGAGCGGCGGGCGCGGGGAACGGCACCACGTTGGACGGCGCGGCGGCGGCGCTTGCCGCCGGGTCGAGCAATGCCGCCAGGAAGGCCGCCTGCTCGGTCTCGTCGGGCGGGGCGAGTCGCGGGTCGTCGCCCGAGGCCACG
>JBMOFP010000242.1:0-7903 GCA_049318805.1 Bradymonadia bacterium | reverse complement strand
TGATGCGCGGCCGCGTCGAGGGGGTCGGACACCCGCGGACCGAGGAGAAGGGCTTCGCCGCAGAGTGTGGCCCGCATCACACGGTGGTCGGGCAGGGTCAGGTGAAGCGGCCAGGGCCCGGGCTCGAGAAGCACGAGGTCCCCGGGGCGCAGGCGTTCGGCGGGCCAGTCCACCACGACGGGCGCGGTCTGTGAGCAAAGCTCGACGGCCTCGGGCGCCGCCTCGGCGCCGTGCGCGAGCGCGGGCATGCCGACGAGCCATCGGACGAGACCGGCCGGCGCGGTGTCGACGGTGACGCGCCAGAGCACGGCCCCGGTCGGTCCCGGAGGGGGCGCGGCCTCGCCCGTCGGCCCCGCGACCCAGGCGAAGACCGGACGCGGTTGAGGGAGCAGCGAGAACCAGCCCATCGCGAGCCACGCGAGCAGGCCCTCTTCGGCGGCGGTGAGCGGGAGTGGCCCGGGGGCAGGCGCCTCGGCGACGAGCGCGCTCCGCAGGCCCGCGAGCGGCCGGAGTCGATCGACCAGCAGGTGACAGGGCACGTGGAGCTGGCACGCCTCTCCGGCCCAAAGGAAGCCGACCACGGCATCGAGGGGGCTGGCCGGTAGGCCCTGCGTTGGGCACGGCTCGGCCTCCACGGCGACCGTCCGTTCCAGGGCCTCGGTCCACAGGGCCGCCGCGGCGCTGCGCATCGCGGCGCGGTCGAGCGCGAGCCGCCCGGGTGCATCGGGCCCCGCGGGCCAGATCCAGCGGCCGGTGCGCCTCATGTGGCCGCCGCCAGGACACCCCGCAGGACCGTGTCGCGACGCAGGTCCAGGACACCGTCGGGTGTGGACACCCACACGTCCGCCGGCTCGACCCGGGGGTCCGCCACGACGGTGAGCGCGCTCCCCGCGAGCCGCGCCGACCACTCCGCGTGCGCGTCGGGATGCACGCAGACCCGCAGCTCACCGGACGGGGTCGAATGAGCGTCTGCGCCCGGCCCGTGGCCCGCGGCGCGCAACGTGGCCTCGAGCCAGGTGGTCCACGCGGCCCGCGCCGCGGGGGACTCGCCGAGCAGACGCGTGGCGAGCGCGAGCGCCAGCTCGACCGCGTCCCGCGTCGCCGTCGCCTGGGCGCGCGCGACGACCCTTCGGGTGGCCCGCAGCGCGCGCCGAACGCGGCGTTTTTCGCCTTCAACGGCCTCGGCGCGGGCGCGCGCCACGGCGGCCTGGGCGTCCTTCGAGCACGCTTCCGCAGCCCGGAGGTGGGCCGCGACCTCGGCCGCGACGACGCCCCCGACCGCGAAGCGCGTAGGGTCCGGGGGCACGAGGGCGTTCGCGACCGTCGGGTCGGATCCGCGGGCGGGGAGGCGACGCTCGAAGCGCCGGAGGAACCTCGGGGATCCGCCGCCGGTCGACGTTCTGGGCGGGTTCGGGCGCGCGAGGACGAGCGCCTCGAGGGTCGTCGGGTCGGTCGCGGCTTCGAGGAGGGCGGCCTCGACCTCGGGTGTGACGGACGCGTCGAAGGGACGCCGCGCCTGGAGCTGCGCCAGCGTCGCCGCGGCCGTCGACGAGAGAGGCGGTCCGGGGGGGCGTGTCGGCATCACCGTGCCTGCTCGACACGCTTCCGAACGGCGCGTCGTGTGGAGATCAACGCCAACGAGAGCATCAGGACCAGGACGGACAGCACCGCGACGAGGGGCAGGTCGAGCGCCGCGCGCGCCGAGGGCGCAGGGACGGGCGCGAGGTTTTCGGCCCGCACGACGACCGCTGAAGGCGGCACGTCGAGCGCCGCACCGACGAAGGCCGCGAGCTCGGCCAACTCGAACTGCGGAGGCGGTCCGTCCGGCGCGCCGACGAGCTCCACCGCGGCCCCGCGTTCGCCGACGATGACCCGCGCGTGCACGACGCCCGGCCGCGCGGCGAGGGATGCCTCGACACGTGTCGCCGCACGCTGCCGGGCCGCGTGGCGCACTTCGCCGGGCCCTTGCACCCATCGGGGGCCCGCCGAGGCCGGCTCGGGCAGCGCGAGGGCGTGCAGGGCGGCTTCGGCCGCGGAACGCTCCGCTTCCGGCACTGTGACGACGTAGCCCGAGGGGACCGCGGTCGAGACCTCGGCGCTGAACCCGAGGCGCACCAGCGCGCGGCGAGTGTTCGCGGCCGCGCTCTCCGAGGTCGGTGGCGTCACGGGCGACGGACCGCATCCGGCGACGACGCCGGCCACGGCCAGGAGCACGGTCAGTCTGAGCCCGGGCCTCCCGGCACCCCGACGCATCTCAGCCCTCGAGTCGGGTACGGAGGTCGTCGAGGATCCGCAGGTGGGCCCGCGAGATCGTGGACCGACTGACGCCGCGCCGCTTCGCGAGGTCGGCCCCGGAGTCGCCGCGGCTCGAGAAGTCGTAGACCGCTTCGACGATCTCCCGGTCCTCGACGGTGAGGGTGCCCATGGCCCGTCCGAGCCGTGAGCGTGTCTCTTCGTCGATGTACCGATCTTCTGGAGGGGCGCCGTGCTCCGGCTCCACGGCGTGACCTGCCTCGACCAGGAAGGCCAGGGCGAGGGCCGTGATCGTGCGCCCGAGTTCGGCGGCTTCCACGGGCGGGGCCGCGTGGGTCTGGCCGCCCGCCTCGGACGTCACGGCGTGGGCCAGCGCGTAGTCTCGCATGCGCTCCCAGCCGCGCCGGGAGAGCAGCGCGCTGTGACGAATCGCATCGACGATGGCGCCGCGGATGCGCAGCCGGGCGTGGGCCTCGAAGGGCACACCCGAGTCCGGCGTCCACCGCGCGCGCGCTTCGAGCAGGCCCACGGTGCCGAAGCCGACGAGGTCCTCGAGCGAGAGCGCGCCTGGGGGCACGCGACGAGCGGCGCGCCTGGCCTCGCTCCGCACGACCTGCATGAGGCTCTCGGGCAGGTCGGGCGCGTTCGTCGGGCTGGTCAGGGGAAGATCCCGCGCTCCTTGTAGACCGACTGGATGCGTGTGAGCGCATGCACGTAGGCCGCGGTGCGGTTGTCGATCTTGCGCTCGTTCGCGATGGCACGGACGGTCGCGTAGGCGTGCGTCATCATGTGGTGGAGCTTGTGGTCCACCTCCTCGAGGGTCCACGCCTCGGCACGACGATTCTGGAGCCACTCGAAGTAGCTGACGGTCACACCACCGGCGTTCGCCAGCACGTCGGGCAGCACGTCGATGCCCTTCTCGGCGAGGATGCGGTCGCCGTCGAGGTCGGTCGGACCGTTGGCGCCCTCGAAAACCGCGCGGCACTTCATCAGCGGCGCGGTCTCGGAGGTGATCTGATTCTCGAGCGCGGCGGGGATGAACAGGTCGCAGGGGGTGCCGAAGAAGTCCTCACGGGTGATGACGTCTCCGCCCGCGTAGCCCGCGACACCGCCGTGCTGCTTGACCCAGTCCGCCAGTCGACCCGGGTGCAGCCCCTCGTTCGACCGGATGGCGCCGGTGTGGTCCTGGACCGCGATGAGGCTCGCCCCGAGGCGCGAGAGAATCCGGGCCGCGTTGGAGCCCACGTTGCCGAAGCCCTGAACACAGAACGTGGCGCCATCCAGGCTGAAGTGATTCTCCTTCGCCCACTCCTCGACGATGTGAACGAGGCCCTGTCCGGTGGCCTTCTCTCGCCCTTGCGAGCCGCCCGAGGTGAGCGACTTGCCCGTCACGACGCCGCGCACCGCGTTCTTGCGGTCGGACGGCGTGAAGTTCATGTAGGTGTCCATCAGCCAGACCATGGTCTGGGCGTTGGTGCCGACGTCCGGGGCCGGGATGTCGTGGTCGGGGCCGATGTTGTTCCCCAGGGCGTGGGTGAACCGGCGCGTGATGCGCTCGAGCTCCGACGTGCTGTGCTGACGGGGGTCGAACTTGATGCCGCCCTTCGCGCCGCCGAAGGGGATCTCCATCACGGCGCACTTCCACGTCATCCACGCGGCCAGGGCCTTCACCTCGTCGAGGTGGACCTCGTGGTGGAAACGAATGCCGCCCTTGTAGGGGCCCATGATGTTGCTGTGCTGAATCCGGTAGCCCTTGAAGATCTGGTACTTCCCGTCGTCCATGCGGACCGGGAAGTTCACGATGAGCTCGTTCTTGGGCTGCGAGAGGATCGTGTGGATCTCGGGATCGAGGCCCATGACCTCGGCGGCTCGGTTGAGCTGCGCCGTGGCCATCTCATAGGCGTTCATGGGCTTGAACTTCTCCTTACGCCCCTTTGCCGCCGTCGCTTCGCTCATGGAATTCGTCCTTTCAAACGGAAACGCGTGTGTGGAAGTCCGCAGAATCAATGCCACCCGCGGGCGGGCCAGGCAAGGATTCTCGGGCGCGCTGAGGTGTGCGTGCGCGCGCCAGCGGTGCTAGAGTCGCCGCCGATGTCCACCATCAAGCCATTGGGGAGCGCAGCGGGCCTTGGGGCTCTGGCGGAGGTCGCCCAGGGAGATGGGGTCGGCGCCGTGGTCTCGTCGCCGGTCTCCGCGATGCCCGGGCTGGACGCGGTCTTCCCCGCGATCTTCGAGCGTGTGCGGGGGCTCATGGCGGGGGGCGCGGCGCCGACGCCCGAAGCCGCCGTTCGGTTGGCGGTGGGCGAGGTGCTCTCCACGACCCTGCCGGGCCTGGACGCCCCGGTGCGGGCGGGCCTCGCGGCGCGGGTGACGGAGGTCATCGTGGACGACCCCGTACTCCGCGTGCGGCTGGAGCGACTGCTCGTGCCCGAGGCGCCGTGACGGGTCGAGGCGTTCGGCTCGGCCTGGTGGGTCTCGTCAGCGTACTGGCGATGTGCGCCGCGGCCCAGGCGGAGCGCGCGCGTGTGCCCGTCGCCGTTCTGGCCGCGGGCTCGGCCGACGCCGACATCCTCGTGCCCATCGTGTGGGCGCTGCGCGCGGCGGTCGACGACCATGAGACCCTCAAGACGGTCTCGATCTCGGAGCGTCTTGCCGGCGAAGGGGCCGAGGACCCCATCGAGGCGGGCCGGTTCGCGCTCGACGAGGGTCGACGCGCCGCGGACGAACTCGACCTGGAGCGTGCGATTCGAGCGTTCGAGACCGCGGCGCGGCACCTCTCCGCGGTGCCCGAGGGCCGAGACGACGCCGCGGACGCCCTCCGTGGACTCGCCGAGGCGCGCGGGGCGATGAAGGACGAAGCGGGCGCGACCGCGGCGTATCGCAGACTCTTCGCGCTCGACCCCTCGCTCGTGCTCGATGACGACGGCCTCTCGCCCACGATGAAGCGGGCCTTGCGGCGAGCGCGGGGGGACGGCGGCGCGCGCGACCGCGGCAGCCGAGGTGGCCGGGTGCGCGTCGATGCGATTCCGGGGCCGGCCGCGGTCTTCGTGGACGGAAAGTTCGTCGGGGTCACACCGAAGCTGCTCGAGGACCTCGATACACCCACGGTGGCCGTCCGGCTCGAGGTCGACGGCAACGCCCCGTGGGTGCGCGAGCTCACGGTGCGCGACGGCCAGGGCATCGCCGTCGAGGCCGCTCTGGAGCCTCTACCCCGTGCGACGCTCTACGAGGACCTCGTCGAGAAGATGTCGGCGCAGATCGAACGCGAGACGGTCGGACCGGCGCTCAAGGAGCTCAAGGCGCTGCTCTTCGCCGACCAGGTCGTGCTCATTCGCTTGCAGTCGCCTGGGCTCGAGGCGGTGCTCTTCGACCTGAAGGCGAATCGGCGAGTCCGCGCGGCGCGTGCGTCCCTCGGGCAGGGACGCACCCTTTCGGCTTCGGCAGCCGCGGACGTCGTGGACGCCCTCTACCGCGGCGTCGACGCACGCGCCCCCGGGCAAGCCGAGCTCCTGCCCGAGGAGCCGGAGACGCTGGACGGGGAAGGGGGCGATGGCCTCTTCGCCGGGCTGACCCGCAACTGGTGGTTCTGGCCCGCGGTCGGCGTGGTCGCGGCGACCGCGGTCATCGTGCCCGTGGCCGTGCTCGCCAGTGAGCCGGACCCCGCCCTCAAGGGCAAGGACGGCACCGGCGCCGTCATTCTTCGGTTCTGAACGCGACGAGCCCGATGCCCCCGCCGGGCGTACGCAGGTTGGTCGTCTGCCCCTCGTAGACGCGGCACATCCAGCCCGTGACCTCGCCCCGCTGCACGAAGGCCCGTAGGTCCCACTTCAACGGTGGCCCCCCGCCGGTTGCCGTGGCTGGACGGCGCGGTGCGGGGATGAGGCGCTGGGCGACGTACCCTCCGGCTCGCACCGCGGCGAACGCGCGCTGGGTGACCTTGTCGCCACGATACGCGCCGCGGCTGCCGTACCCCGTGATGGGCTTGAAGAACAACGCGGAGCGGTCGTTCCACAGGACGTCGACGTTCTCGGCGGTGACGATTCGGGTCTCGGGCACACCCGCCGCGACACGGGCGGCGAGGTCCGACTCGACACCGAGGGCCTCGAGCGCGGCGGCCTCCGACAAGACCGCCAGATTTCGTTTGTCGGCCCAGCGTGTGTAGGCGAGTGGGTCTGGGCTCACGACGACGTTCCCACCGAGCCAGGCCGCCCGCAGAACGTCGAGGTCGGGGGCCTCGAAGAGGAAGTCGGTATCACGCCAATAGACGAGGTCCATGGCCTCGCCGTCGATGGTGACCCGACCGTTCGAGAGCCGCAGGGCCGTAGGGTCGGCGACGCGCGCGGAGAGACCGCGTGCCCGGACGAGCGCTACGAACCGCTCGAACTCTGGCGCGAGGAACTGAGTCTCCGGGGCCCGGTCGACGAGCGCGATGGCGCGGAGCGGGGGGGCGTGCCGCACCTCGTGGTAGGCGTCGATGAACTGGTCGATGAAGCGCGCCTCGTCGAGGTCCACCTCGGCGGCGGGCCAGCCGGCGGCCGGCGCGGCGACCAGGGCAAGCAGGCCTCCGCCGGCGTTCGTGTTGATTTCGATGAGGCGGGGGCGCTCCCCGTCCACGTGGAAGTCGAGCGCGATGCAGACGCCGTCGGGGGTCCGCTCAGGTCGAGGGCCGGCGGCCGTTCGCGCTTCGAGGTGTGCGACATAGCCGGGGTGATGGACGACGGCGTCCAGGTCTCGGGCGAAGGCGGACACCTGCGCCGCAAGCCGAGCGGGGAGCGTGACGCCCTCGTGCGCGAAGAGGTGCGGGCGTACTGCGAGCGTCTCGCGACCGAGCATCGTCTCCAAGCGCTCCGGGTCGGGCCTCGTGGACCGTGCGCTCACGCTGCGTCCCCGAGCTCTGCGGCGACGCGGGCGAGCAGTGCCTCGAGGGGGGGGCCGCCCACCGCGCTGAATGCGGCGCCGAGGCAGAGATGGACGACCCCGGCGTGGCCCGACATCGTCGCGAACAGCGGCGCACCGGGGTGAGCCGGCGGCGCGAGAAAGGCCATCTCCGCCTGGAAGCCCGGCAAGTGGAACGCCGCTGGGTCCAGCCGCCCCAGGTTCGAGAAGGTCAAGGACTCGTCGCCGCGTCCGCCGAGGCGCAGCGTTCGTCCGGCGCGCCCGGCGAGCCGACGCAGAAGCCAAAGCGGGAGGGCGCGCGCGACCTCCACCTCGTCGAGGACTCGCGGCGCGTCCACGCGGGCCACGTCGAGCGCCGCGCGCAAGCCCGCGAGGTCCATGTCGGCCGCGACCTCGACCCGGGCGATGCCCGTCAGGTTCACCTGGCCCGGCGGCTCGCCCGGGGCCCGCAGGTCGACGGGCACGCTGACACGCAGCGGCGCGGCGGCGAGGGTGGGGAGCTCGGCCCGAATCGCGCGGCACAGGGCGCCGAGCACGGTGCACGTCACGTCACGCGCGGGCGCACGGAGCGCGCGTCTGCGCCATCGTGTGGCGACCGGGGCGTCCGGGCCGACCCCGACCGCGGCCACCGTGGACCGCGGCGTGGCCTGCTGCCCGGACGCCTGTCGCCGCGCGGGCTCGGCGGGACTCGGGCCCGGGCCGAGCAGCGGCTCCCCGCGCGCCGCCCGCGCCCAGTCCTCGACGAGCGCGCGGG
>JBMOFP010000241.1:0-7942 GCA_049318805.1 Bradymonadia bacterium | reverse complement strand
CGACGTACAAGACCGCATCCTCGAGGTGCTGCACCGGGACTACGCGGGCATCAACGTCGACTTCCGGACGCTCGAGCCGGAGGACTTCCTCGACTACGCGATCCTCGAGTTCGGTGGCCCCGACCCCAACGGTCAGAACCTGTTCGGCCTCGACAACACACCGGACCTCGACCGGTGCAACGAGCGTCTGGGCGACAACCTGGCGGGTCGCAACGCGGACGGCGCAGGCTACGGCGGCATCTTCGTCGAGTCCTTCCTGCAGCTCTCGACGGCGAACGGGGCCGACAATCCGCTCGCGAGCCCCGGCTTCGACGAGGTCTTTGGCGAGGTCATGCGGGCCCCCGCCACACCGGACGACCTCTTCGGACCCCGCGCGGAAGTGGTGCGTCGCGCGGTGCTCTCGCTCGGGAATCTGATCGGCAGCACCGCGAGCCACGAGGTCGGTCACAGCCTCGGACTGCCGGTCTTCCCGGGGTGTGGCGACTACCACACGGCGCCCGGCGACGCGCAGCTCATGGACTGCGGCGCCGACCGACCCTTCGCCGAGCGTGTGGAGCTGAACGGCGCGCCGCCGGGTCGGTTCAACCCGGAGGACCTCGAGTACTTGCGGCAGATTCTTCCGCTCTGACCGCGGTCAGGTCTTCTCGAGCACGATCTCGGCGCGCTGCACCCAGAGGGCGCCGAGCGACAAGGTGACACCCGCCACGACCAGGAGCGTCACGGTGGCGCCCAAAGTCCCCGGCAACGTGACGAAGGCCGCCATCGGGCCCTCGGGCGTGAGCCCGGCGACGCCGCGAACGTGGGCGCCGATGGTCAGCCGGCCAAGGAAACCCGGGACCTGCGCGACGAGGCTCTCCCAGAAGAGTACGAAGAGCACGCCGACTGTGGTCGACCACTTCGCGAAGAGGCCCAGCAGCGCGAAGAAGCCCAGGTAAGCGGGTACGCCGAGCGCCGCCGCAAGCGCGTACCGGAGGCCGGTCTCCGTGTCGGTTCGAAGACCCGCCATGAGCGCGACGGGGACTGCGAGCGCGAAGACCGGTGCCATCGCCGCCACGGCCCGCGCCACGTAGACACGACCGCGTCCAATGGGCCGTGTGAAGGCGTAGGTGAGGGTCTGGTCTTCAATCTCCTCCCGCAGCACGCCCCCCCCGAAAAAGAGCGCCAGAAAGGGGAGCGCGAGTCCGAGGGCGAAGGTGCCCTGGCCGGCGGAGCCCCCCCAACGCGACGCGACCGTCAGCACGACGAGCCCCAGGACCGCCCGCTTGAAGGCCTTCTTCTTGAAGTTGCGGCGCGCGTGGAGCGCGGCCCAACCGAGGGTCACGGCGAACGTGGAGGTGTCAGCCATGTTGCATCAGGTACCTGTAGAGGCTCTCGAGGTCGGCGTCCGGCGACGTGAACCGCCAGAGGACGAGCCCGAGCTCCTGCGCGACCCGAGGCGCGGCCCGGCACGCGCCGTCGAGGTCCGAGGTCACGAGCTCCAGGGTCGTCGCCGAGACGACCTCCACGGCCCGCGTATGAGGCAGCGCGCAGAGCGCCGTGGCGAGGCGGCGTGCGTCCGAGGTCTCGATCCGAATGCGGTAGGGGCGGTCCACGATCAGCTCGCGCAGTCGAAGGATGTCCCCCTGCGCGCGCATCCGGCCGAAACGGATGAGCACGACGTGGTGGGTCATGGCCTCGACTTCGTGCAAGACGTGGCTCGAGACGACGACGCACCGGCCTTCGTCGCCCAGGGTGCGCACCAGCGCCACGAGGTCGGCGCGCGCGACCGGATCGGCGCCGTTCAGCGGCTCGTCGAGCAGGATGATCTCGGGCTCGTGGGCGATCGCCTGGGCGATCTTGATGCGCTGGCGCATGCCGCGGCTCATGGTCCCGATCGGCTTGTCCGCGTAGGTCCCCATGCCGACGCGCTCGATGGCGCGCTCGCTCTTGCGGCGCGCGTCGTGGGTGTCGAAGCCGTGCAGGCGGGTCAGCGCTTCGACAAAGACGCGCCCCGTCAGGTCCTCGTAGAAGCGGTCCTGTTCGGGGCAAAGCCCCAGGGCGCGCAGAGCCTCGGGCTCGGCGAAAGGGTCGCGGGCGTTGAGGCGAACGGTCCCGGTGTCTGGCTTGAGCTGGCCGGCGAAGAGCTTCAGCAGGGTCGACTTGCCGGAGCCGTTCGGTCCCAAGAGACCGTGCACACCCGGGCCGAGGTCGAGGTCGATCTCGTTGAGCGCGCGGACGGGGCCGAACATCTTGCTGACGCCCTGGGCGATGAGTCGGGGCGTCGTCATCAGCCGCGGACCTCTCGGGCGATGCGCGCGAAGGCCACGGCGAGTCCGCCGACCCCCATGCCCACGAGGGCGAGCGCCGACAGCCACGCGCTTTCGTTCGTCGTTCGGCTGGACCCCTCGAGCGCCTGGCTCACGATGCCGAACCCGACGTCGTTGAGCGCGTGGGCCACGGTCCGCACGTCCAGCACGGGCGCGAGGTATCCCGCGGCCTCGACGCCGCTGAACGCGAGCCCGTTCCCGAGGCCCTCGACCACGAGAAGACCCGCGATGAAGGTGACCGTCGCCGTGGCGCCGCGCTCCGAGAGCGCGCTGACGCCGAGCATCAAGCCGGTGAGCGCGAGGGTCGCGAGGAGGGCGGGCGTGAGTGTGGGTAGGATCAACGCCGCGAGCCCGCCCTGCAACGTGTCGTCGGCGATCCCGACGGCGAGCAGCCAGAGAAGCCCCGAGGGCACGAGGAGCGTGACGGTCGGGACCGCCAACGCCGCGAGCCCTTTGCCGACGAGATACTGGGCGCGCGTCAGGGGGCGAGAGAAGTAGAGGTCGAGCGCGCTGGCCTTCAGGTCGTCCGCGAGCAGCCCGCCACCGACGATCGACAGGAGGAAGGCGGTCGAGAAGAACGCGAACTGGACGAACCCGGAGAGCACATCCCCGGCCTCGCCGACGATCTGCGCCGCGAGCTGCCCGACGCCCGCACTGCCCGTCGAGTCGAGGGTGCGCCGAACCACGAGGAGGCCGACGAGGATCGTGGCACACACCACAAAAGCGCCCAGCGGCGGGAGCAGCGCGAGCTTCGTGGCGCGACGGCGCCACGCGAGGGTGAGCGCGGTCCGGGCGATCGCGAGCGCGGGTCTGCCGGTCCTGTGGAGCGGCCCGAGCGGTCGGTAGCCGATCGAGTGGATCTCGTCTCGCTGCGCGGTCTGGGGGGCGTTCATGCGTCCACCGCCCGCGACTCGCCCACCAGGGCCATGAACGCCTCCTCGAGGGAGAGCGAGCGCGGCTCGAGGTGCCAGATGGCCTCGCCCGCGGACGCGGCGGCCTGCCACACCAACGACACGTCGGTCTCGTCGGGGAGCGTGACCTCGATGGTGTCCTCGCGTCGGGTCGACTCGACCGCGGCCCCGCGCGCCTCCAGGGCCGCGGTGAGCGGGCCTGCGTGTCCGCGGGTTCTCACCTCGAATCGGGCCGTGCGGCGCGCGCGGAGCTTGTCGAGCGTGCCGGCGTAGCGCATCCGACCGGCCTGCATGACGAGCACCCCGTCACACGTGCGCTCCACGTCGTGCAGCAGGTGCGTCGAGAGGATCACCGCGGGACCGCCGCCGTCCCGCAGCCGCACGATGAGGCCGAGGATCTCGTCGCGGCTCTCCGGGTCGAGGCCCGTGGTCGGCTCGTCGAGGAGGACGAGCTCGGGGTCGTGCACGAGCGACATCGCGATCTTGACCCGCTGGTGCATGCCCGTGCTGTAGGTCTCGACCGGGCGGTGGCGCGACTCGTCGAGGCCGACGAGGTCCAGCATCTCGTGGGCGCGCCGGAGGGCGTGGCGTCGTTCGAGTCCACACATCTCGCCCATGTACGCCACGGACTCGAGCCCGGAGAGGCCAGGAATCCGGCCCGGTCCCTCGGCGGCGAAACCGAGTCGGCGACGCACCTCGAGGGGCTCGGTCACCGCGTCCCGGCCGAGCACGCGGCACGTGCCGCCGTCCGGCGCCAGCAGCCCGAGGCAGACCCGCATGAGCGTCGTCTTGCCCGCGCCGTTGGGCCCCAGCAACCCGACGGCTCGGCCGTCGATGCTCGCGGTGACCCCGTCCAGGGCGGGCTTGCCGTCGAACGTCTTTCGCAGCGACTCGAGGGCCAGGAGCATGGCGGGCACTCTCGCAGCGCTCGGGGTCGACCGCAAGCCCGTACCCAGCCCTCAAGGCGAAGGGGTCGGCCCGCCGATGCGCCCCCCAAGGGGGAAACACCGTGGATTCGACCGCTTCGGCACCGCTCGCGATCTTGCTGTCGGAGGAGCCGGACGAGGGCCTCCTCGTCAGCACGTTGCTCCGGCGCGCCGGCATGGGTGTGACGGAGGTCGGTCGGGTCGCGCAGGTGGCCGCGGCGGCGGCGCGTCGACGCCCCGAGCTGCTGGTGCTCGACCTCGGCGCCGACGTCGAGGCCGCGCCCCGAGCGTGTCGTTCGATACGCCAGGTCGAGGGGCTGGCGGAGGTGCCGATGTTGGTCGTCAGCGCTCACAACGACCGCGCGGCGCGGGAGGCCCTCTACGAGGCCGGGGCAGACGCTTTCCTCGGCAAGCCTGTCGTGCCGTGGCTCCTGGAAGGGCAGGTTCGCGCGGCGCTTCGTCCCCACGGGCCCTCCGCAACGTCGCGTCTGCTCGAGGAAAATCGGGCGTGGATGAGCTGCCTCGTGCACGACATGAACAACCCCCTGACGATCATCGGCGGTGGGCTCGGACTCATCGCGCACGACCCTCTGACCGATCGGCAACGGAGGGCGCTGGTCTCGGCCCGAGAGGCGCACGAGCGGTTGACGCGCCTGGTCGCTTCGCTGCTCGATGTGGAGCGGGTCGACGCGGGCGGGCGCGTCAAGCTCCGCGTCGAGCGCGTCGAGCTCGATGGCCTGCTCGAGGACGCCCGACGAATCCTCGAGCCGATGGCGGCGGTGCGGCGGGTCGAACTCTCGGTGCGAGGCACGTCCGGGTTGAGCCTGACCGCGGACCGAGAGCTGGTGCTGCGGGCCCTGCTCAACCTGGGCGAGAACGCGATACGGCACAGCCCCGAAGGGACACGTGTGCACCTGCTCGGGACCACCGAGGCGAGCGACGCGCCGGGTGTGCGGCTCTCTGTGCTCGATGCCGGCCCCGGCGTCCCGGAGGCCCGACGGGAGAGCATTTTCGAGCGCTACGCCCAGGGGGATTCGCGCGGCCAGGGCGCCGCGGGCCTGGGCCTGGCGTTCTGCCGAATGGTGGCGGCGGCTCATCGGGGGCGGGTCTGGGCGGAGGCCGCCCCGGGGGGCGGCGCGGCCTTCTGCCTGTCCTTGCCGCGCGCGGGTTCGAGGGCCTGAGAGCGTCGACCCGTCAGACCTCGGCGGGCGACCACCCGAAGCGCAGGTCTCGATCGACGCGGAGCAGCGTGCCCGACGGCAGGGCGCGGAATCGCCCGCCCCGAGGGGCCTCGTCTCCATCGACGAGAACCACGGCGCCGGGCACACCCAGGCGCGCCTCGCCGGTCTCGCCCTCGACGACCAGCCCGATGTCGACGTGGTCCTTCGGGGTCGAGCGCAGCGCCGCGTACCACAGCGGGCGCCCGTAGGAGACGGCGAAGAGGGCTTGACCGTGGGTGAGGACCGCGGCGACGTCCGGAGCGTCGTTGTCGCCGACCTGCCGCGCGACCACACGCCATGCGGTCAAGGTATGACCCAGCGCCCGCGCGACGGCGAGGGGGTCGACCGCCCAATGACGGGGGTTCGCCCCGGTGTCGTAGAGCCGCGCGAGGAAAAGATGGAAGAAGAGCTCCGCCTCGGTCTCGCCCGCGATGTTTCGGGCGAGGGAGTCGGGCAGCTGCGCGCGCAAGGGCTCGAGGGCGGCGGCCCCGCCCGGGAGCTGGCCGACCTGCCCGAAGAGCCAGGGTCCGAAACGAAAGGGCTGCGTATTGTCGGCGTCGACCGCGCCGACGGCCGCCTGTCGCACGTGCGCCACGAAGGCGGTGGTCCGCACCTCCGAGGCCACACGAGCGAGGTCTATGGCCTGGTCCTTCACCTGAGGCCGACGCTGCAAGAGCGTCTCGCCGCCATGGGTGAAGCCGAGCCCATAGCCCCAGCGATTGTCGACGGCGGACACTCGACTGTGGTCCGCCGTCAGCTCGAGCAGGGGACCAATCGCGGTCGCCGCGTGGGTAAACACACCGAAAAGATGCGCCATGCGAGCTCTCCTGTGGGCTCTCGCCCGATCGCCGCACCCCGACGCGCGCAGCTTACCCTACTCGGTGGGACGGAGTCGTGCCGCCGCTGCGGCAAGGCGAACGGCGGCGACGGGATCGTCGGTCGCCCGCGCCAGCGCGGGCCCCGGATCCGGCGCCCGTCCATCGGCGACCATGAGCGAAACGAGCGCGCGCACCTCGGGCCTCGGGCTCGACAAGGCGCGCTCGGCATCGTCGCGCCGCGCGGACTCGTCGCCAGCCGCCAGAAGCGCCTCGAGGGCAGGGAGCGCGGTCTCGAGCGGCAGGAGCGGTGCGTCCATCGAGGCCTCCGAGCGAGCGTCTTCACGGTCGAGACCGGCCAGGGCCCTCAGCCCACGGGCCGAGTGTGCATCGGGCGAGGCGCGGTGTCGTGCGACGAGGCGCTCGGTGATCGCGGTCCGCAGGCTCGGGTTCGTGCCGTACGCGGCGGCCTCGATCACGCGCAGAGCCTTCTCGGGAGCCACACGCAGCGCGACGATGGCGGCGCATGCGCGGGCGCGCGGGTCTTCGTCGTCCAGGTGGGTCGTGCACAGGTCGTCGAGGGGACCCGGCGGTGCGGCCGCGAGCGCGCACGTCGCGACGCCCCGCACGGTCGCCTCGGGGTGCCCCAGCGCCGAGGGCAAAAGGTCCCTCGCCGCCGCGCCTCCCGTGCGGACCAGCGCCTCGATGGCCGGCTCGATGCGCTCCGCATCACGCACGGCGAAGGCGTCGCGCAGGCCCATGCAGAGGCCTGGGGCGCCGAGCCGACACAGCGACGCTCGGGCCACGAGGGCGACCACCCCTTCGGGATCTCCGGCCGCGTGCATCAACGCGGGCACGGCCGCATACTCGCGCAGGTCTCCGAGCAGCCGCGCCGCCTCGGCCCTGCGCTCAGCCGAGCCCTCGAGGAGCGCACTCAGCAGCTGGGGCAGCGAGTCCGCACGCCCCTGCGCGTAGGCGAGGCGCACGGCCTGCATGCGGACCTGCGGATCGGGGTCGAGCAACGCGCGGTCCGTGAGCGCGCGCTGGAGCTCGACGGGCACGTGAGCCGCCGCCGCGAGCGCTCGGCTTCGAGTCTCGGCCAAAGGGGCATCGTAGGCGCCGTCCAGCACCACACGGATGACCTCGGGGTCGCGCGTGGCGCCGAGCAGAGAGAGGTATGCGGCCTCGCGCCCGGGCTGCGCGCGCATCGTCGCGCCGACGAGCTCCGCCGCGCGGGGTCCACCGAGTCGGACCTGCGCCCCGACCGCCGCGGCGCGGACGCGTGGTTCGGGATCCCCGAGCAACTGGGTGACCCGATCGGCGTAGTTTCTCAGAGAGGCGCGACCTACGAGGTCGGCCGCCATCGCGCGCAGCCCCGGCTCGGGCGAGGCCAGGTAGGCCTCGACGACCGAGACGGCATGGGCGTCGGTGCCCGGCACGGGGAGGGCGTCGGCGCAGCCGAGCACGCCACCCAGGAGCGCGGCGTAGGCCCGCACGGCGACGCGTCCGGTCAGAGGTGGTTCTCGAGCCAACCGACCAACTCGCCGATCGTGCGCTCCCGGTCCAGCTCGAACCACAGCTCGTGATACAGGCCCGGGTACTCGAGGTACTTCTTGTCGGCGCTCGCGAGGGCCTCGAAGACGGCGCGTGTCGCGGCCGGTGCGGCGAGTCGATCGTCGCCGGCCTGCTGCACCAGCGCCGGCAGCGTGATACCACGCGCGGCGGCCTCGGAGAGCGGCTGGACGCGCAGCATCTCGGTGAACC
>JBMOFP010000240.1:0-7990 GCA_049318805.1 Bradymonadia bacterium | reverse complement strand
CCGTCGCGGCGACCCCGCCCGACACGGGTGCGGTCGGCGCCTGCGGGACCAGCACGCCGGGCACGTTGGGCTCCACGAACGACGGCACCTCCGGAATCGACCGCTCGCGCGTGGGCACCTGCGCGGGCGGCGACACCACCGGGGTCCGGTGCGACCCCTCGGCGCTCGGCACCAGGGCAAGCGCGGGGCGCCGGGTCGGCACGGTGCCCGGCGAGTCGGCGAATAGGTCCGCGGGCATGCCGTTGTCACCCGCTTCCATCTGCTCGAGCGCGAGCAGCATCGTGCGGGCATCCGGGAATCGATCTCGCGGGTCGTGCGCCAGGGCGCGTTGCAGGATCCGGTCGAAGGCCGGCGGGACCGGCTCACCGGAGCCCGTCTGCAGGAGCGGCGGGGCGTCGCGGCGCGCGCTCGAGCGCAGCAGCGCCTCGTAGTTGTTCACCGGGAAGAGCCGGCGCGAGGTCATCGCCTCGTAGAGCACCACGGCGAGCGCGTAGAGGTCTGCCGGAGGACCTACGGCGAGGCCGCGGATCTGCTCGGGCGCCATGTAACTCGGTGAACCGACCATCGCCCCGGCGGCCGTCAGCACCCGACCGTCGTCCCGCACGTCCTCGGCGTCGATCTTCACGACCCCGAAGTCCAACACCCGCGCCACGAACCGCTCTCGCGTGCCCGTGAACATCACGTTGTCGTGCTTCAGGTCGCGGTGGATCAGGCCGACGTCATGGGCGTCGGCGAGCCCCTTCAGGAGCTGCTTCGCCACCTCCCGGGCGTCGCGCACCGAGAAGGGACCGTTGTGATTCACCTCGTCGCGCAGGGTCCACCCCTCCACGAGCTCCATGACGATGTAGAGCGTCCGGTCCGCGTCGACACCGAAGTCCAGCATGCCCACGACGTGAGGGCTCTGAATCGACACCCCCGCCTCGGCCTCACGGACGAAACGCGCGCGAATCGCCTTGTGGGCCGTGTACTCCTCCCGCAGGAACTTCACCGCGACGACCTGCCCGGTACGCTCGTCGATGCCTCGGTACACGGCGCCCATGCCGCCCATACCCAGGCGCTCGATCACGGCATAACGACCGCCGATCAGCTCGCCCAGGTAGGCGTCGCGCCCGGCGGCGTTCAACGCGGCGCGGGTCACGAGGTACGCCTGGTCATGGGGGCATCGCCGCGCGTCGGACCGCTGCGACACACGTCGACACCGCGGACAGATGAGCTTCGAATCTTCGGCCGTGGACATGGGCACCTCGGGTCAGTGATCCTCTCCATCGACACGCGGGGACGCGTCCTCGACCCCCCGGGTCCGAATCGCCCCCCGGCACCTACACGATGGAGGCCTCGTGACCGCCCGAACACGGCCCGTCGTCGTCCTGCTCGACCTCGATGGCACCCTGCTGACGGCCCACGGTGCTGGCCGACGCGCAGTGGCCGACGCCTTCGACCGTGTATTGGCTCGACCGGACGCCGCCGGGACCTTCCCTTACGGCGGCCTGACGGACCCGGCCATCTTTCGCCGCGGCGCCGAGGCCGTGGGTCACGCGCTCACGCCGGCGTTGCACGCGGCTTTGCAAGAGGCCTACCTGGAAGCGCTCGCGCGGCGCCTCGAGGAGCCCCCGGGCGTGCGGGCGCTGCCCGGCGCGGTCGCGTTCGCGGAGACGCTCCTCGCCCGGCCGGGGGTCGCGACCGGTGTGGGCACGGGGAACGTGCGGCGCGGCGCCCAGCTCAAGCTCCGCGCCATCGGGCTCGAGCGCCGCTTCGACTTCGGAGGCTACGGCTGCGACGCCGAGGACCGCGCGGAGCTGCTCGAGCTTGCGGCTCGACGCGGCGCGGCGGCGCTCGGTGTACCCCGGCTCGAGTGCCACGTGGTCGTGGTCGGCGACACCCCGCGGGATGTGTCGGCGGCGCACGCCATCGGGGCGGTGTGTCTTGCCGTGACGACGGGGGGCATCGACGCCGAGACCCTACGGGCGAGCGGCGCCGACGCAGTCGTGCCCGACCTCGAGGGCGACCATGCGCACGCGGCCTACGAGGCGCTCGAGGCCGGCTGAGCGGTCCGACTTTTTTCGACTTTCGATGCGACAGGGCGCACGGGCGACCGATCGGTGGGTATCCCTCCACCGAAGGTACTTCCCATGCTCGAGCTCACCGCCCGCAGTCTCCTCATGCTCACCGGCGCCGTCCTGGTGCGCGCCGCCCAACTCGCCCCGGAAGGGGTCCCCGACCCCCGACTCGCCCTCGCCGGCCGAAGGCTGCTGCTCGCATCCAACGGCCTCTCGAGCGCGCTGCAGGCCGAACGCCCGGCGGAGATCCTCGCGTGGACCTACGAGGCGGTGGACGCGAGCGCGCTGACCCTCGAGGCGGTGCACGCGCCGGAGGACGACTCGGTGCGTGCCGCGGTCGAAGAGATGCGCGCGGTCGTTCGGAGCGTCGCCACGATGCAGTTCGAGACGCGGGTGAGGTATCGTGCGACGAGATGCTCCCCGCACCGTTCAACTGGATCACTGACCGCACGGGCCTCGTGACCGACGAGATCCGCGAACGCATCGACGCGCTCGAGATCCCGTTCAATCGCTACGGCTTGGACCCCTTCGGCCTCTCGAAGGACCACCTGGGCTTCATGTACGGGCTGCTCGTGCCCTTGTACCGCCGCTACTTCCGCGTCCGGACCTTCGGCGTCGAGCACGTGCCGGCGCGCGGTCGAGCGCTGGTCGTCGGCAATCACAGCGGGGGCGTCCCCGTGGACGCCGCGATGGTGCTCGCCTCTCTTTTCCTGGAGCGGGCGCCGCCCCGACACGCGCACGGCATGGTGGAGCTCTTCGCCCAGAACTGGCCCTTCGTCTCCGAGATGTTCTGTCGCGCCGGGCAGTTCCCGGGGCTGCCGGACCACGCGCTGCGCTTCCTGGACGCGGACCGGGTCGTGATGGTCTTCCCCGAGGGCGCGCGGGGCACCGGCAAGCTCTACAAGGACCGCTACCAGCTCGTGCGTTTCGGCACGGGCTTCGTGCGCGTCGCGCTCCAGACCGGGTCGCCCATCGTGCCCTTCGCGTTCATCGGCGGCGAAGAGGCGATGCCCACGGTCTACCACGCCAAGACCCTGGCGCGGCTCGCCGGCACCCCCTACTGGCCGGTACCGCCGTGGGGTGTTCCGGTGCCGTTGCCCATGCCCTGCGACCTGCACTTCGGCTCGCCCATCGTGCTCGAGGGCGACGGTCACGAGAGCGACGAGGTCATCGAGAGCCACGTGTCGCGCGTGCGGGCCGCGATCGTCGAGCTCATCGAGCGCGGACGCGCGCAGCGGCGCTCCGAGGGCCGCCGATGATCGTCGCCATCACCGGGATCAACGGCGCCCTCGCGCGGCTCGTGGCCGGGCGGCTGCTGGCCGGCGGCCACGAGGTCCTCGGCATCGACCGCCGACCCTGGCCGGACGCGCCCCCGGGCGTGACCATGTTCCGCGCCGACATCCGCAAGCGCCCCGCCGAAGAGGTCTTTCGCACCCGCCCCATCGACGCGCTCATCCACATGGCCACGGTCACGCACTTCACCGCGAGCCGGCAGGAGCGCTACCGCACCAACCTCGTCGGGACGCAGGCGTTGCTCGAGCACTGCCACACCTACGGCGTCGGTCGGTTCCTCTTCGTGGGGCGCCATACGGTCTACGGCGCGGCCGCGGACACGCCGCTGTTTCGCACTGAAGCCGAGCCCCCGCTCGCGGTCTCCACGTTCCCCGACCTTTCGGATCTCGTCGCGGCCGACCTCTTCGCGGGCTCGGCTTTGTGGCGGTGGCCCGAGATCGCGACCGCGGTGTTGCGGGTCGTCTACACGCTCGGCCCCTCGAATCGCGGCACGCTGCACAACTTCCTGCGAGGCAAGCGGGTCGCGACGGTGCTGGGCTTCGACCCGCTGTACCAGTTCATGCACGAACACGACGCCGCCGCCGCCATCGCGACCGCGGCCCTCGCCGGTCTCCGAGGCGTCTTCAACGTGGCGGGTCCGCAGCCCGTGCCGCTCTCGCTTCTGTGCCACGCCACCGGGCGCAAAGTCTTCCCGGTGCTCGAGCCGCTGTACGGCGTCGTCAGCGGTCGGTTCGGCTTCTCGAGCCTGCCCGACGGCGCGATCAATCACCTCAAGTATCCGATCGTCGTCGACGCGACCGCCTTTCAGCGGGCGACGGGCTTCAAGGCCGACTTCGACGAGGTCCGGACGATGGACGCCGTGCGCCTCAGCGCTTAGGGCTGCTGGGTCGGGGGGGGCATCATCATGCCCGGGGCGCCGCCGCCACCGCCCATGCCGCCCATGGCCGCGAGCATGCCGATCATCGTCTTCAGCCGAGCGACGTCCGCCTCGTCGAGGTCGATGGCGACGTTCACGTCCTTGCCCTTCGTCGTGGCGATGAGCTTCTTCGCGAAGATGTCGGCCCCGAACATCGCCGCCTGCGGGTTCGAGCTCATCGCGGTGAGACCGGCCTTCAACTGCGTCACGGTCTCCGTCGCCGTCTGCGGGTTGTCGAAGGTCACATCGACACGCGCCGCGACCCCCTTCTCGAGGTCGAAGCCGCCGCGCAGCGCTTCGAGCTTCTGACTCTCGCCCTGCATGGTCTTGCGCATCTCGGCCGTGGGCTTCATCACGAACGTGACGTCGCTGGACGTCTTGACGCCGCCGAACCGCTTCATCAGGTCGCTGTTCTTCTCGATGGAAGGGCCCTTCTTCTTGACCTGGTCGATGGCCTTCTTCACGGCGTCGGCCTCGCCGGCCACGATGTGCCCGCCCACGACGGCCATCACGCCACTCCCGGCGGCCTGGCCCGCGTACAGCGCGACGCCCGAGTGGGTGCCCTGCTGCTTGGCCTTGCCCGTGGAGACCGCCGAGGTCATGACCTTCTGCGCGTCGAGGGCCGGCTCCATCGCGACGACGACGTCACTGCCCGAGGGGGTCGTCGGGAACGCCATGACGACGGTCTTCACGGCCTGCATCGGGTCCATGCCGAGATAGCCGCGGGCCTCGTCCATCGCCTTCTTCATCTCGGGGTTGGCGGTCAGGGTGCGCATCACGTCCTGGAACAGCACGGACTTGTTGAGCTGCTCGAGGTTGATGACGACGAGCCCAGGGCTCTCCTTGGGCAGGTGCTTGAAGAGCGCGCGCCCATCCCCCGCGAGCGCGGTGGTGGCGTTGAGCGCCACGCACAACGCGGCAGCGGAGAAGCGAACGAGCGTGCGACGCGAGAACATGAAGGGACTCCGACGTAGGTGGGGGTTGCCCGCGGAGCATCGGGACAGCCCGCTCGGGGCGTCAAGCAGATTGCTATGGCCCGCGCCCGCGTGGCACATGCGCGCCATGGACGACCGACGCGTCGCTACGCAGGAGACCGCGGACGCCGAGCCCGGATCGGGGGCGACACCCGACGCTCTGCCGCGTCGAATCGCCCACTACCGCATCGACGGTGTGCTCGGGCGCGGCGGCATGGGCGAGGTCCTGGCGGCGTTCGACGAGCAGCTCCGACGTCCCGTCGCGCTCAAGCGCCTCGCGGGCCGCGAGAGCCCCGAGGCCCGGGCGCGGTTCTGGCGTGAGGCGCGGTCGCTGGCGGCGCTGACGCACCCAGGCGTGGTGCGGGTGCACGCTTTCGGCGAGGCCCCCGATGGCTCACTCTACCTGGCCATGGAGCGCATCGAGGGGCGCTCGCTCGCCGACCTCTTGGACGCCCCGGGCGACGCGACCGCGAGCCCCCCGTGGCCGTGGAGTCTCTCCGCGTCGTTGGCGATGCAGCTCGCCGAGGCGCTCGATGCCGCCCACGCCGTCGGCCTTGTGCACCGTGACGTCAAGCCCGCAAACGTCCTGGTCGAGGCGTCCGGTCGAGTCCGGCTGGTCGATTTCGGGCTGGCGCGGGCGACGGACGGCGCCGAGGACCGGGTGACCCGTACGGGGGCCGTCCTGGGCACGCCCGCGTACATGGCCCCGGAGCAGCTCGAGGGCACGGCCGTAGGGCCGCAGGCGGACGTCTTTGCACTGGGGGTCGTGCTGTATCGACTGCTCAGCGGGGTCCACCCGTTCACCCGAGACTCGGCCCACGCGACCGCCCTCGCCGTGAGCACGGCGAAACATCGGCCCCTGGAGGAACGTGTCCCCGAGGTGCCGGCGTCGCTGGTCGCCATGGTGGAGTCGTGCCTCGCACTCGATCCCGGCGCGCGCCCCGCGGACGCCGGCGCGGTCGCCCGCGCGCTCGCGGAGTTCGCGGTCCCGACGGCCGAGGTCGGCGCGGCGCTTCGGGCGCGCGTGGCGTCCGCGGCCCCGCCCGTCGCGCCGACGCCTGCCGCGGCCGACAACGGCTCGACCCCCGCGGCGACGGGACGACCTCGATTCGGGACACCCGGCGTCACCAAGGCGCTGCTCGGCGTCGCAGCGGTGGCGGGCCTCGCGTTCTGGGCCACCCGCCCCACCACGCGCGAGACGCCTCCCTCCGCCGTGACGGCCGCCGCCACGCCGGGCGCGAACGGGGTCGACGCTGCGTTGCGCCGCTGGCCCCGGCCCGTGGTCGCGGTGCTCGGCATCGACACCCCCGGCACCGAGGCCGAGGACCCGCTCGGCGCGGTCTTCGCGGACGCGCTCCGGGTCGCCCTCGACAGCCGGCCCGAGGCCCTCGTGTCCGTACCGCTCGGGGCGCTCGAGAACACGTTCCGGCCCGACACCCCCATCGATGCGCATCTGGAGACCGCTGCGCTGATGCGCACGGACGGCGGCCCGGGGCACGTCGACCTGGCGGTCCGCGGGACACTCACCGACTCGACCACCGGGGGTCTCTCCCTGACCCTGCGACTCGAGCCGACCCGCGAGGGCCCCGACGCGGGGCGCGTCTTGGAGCTCTCAGGGCCCTCGGACCCGCTGGAGTTCGCACGTCAGGCGGCGGCGGTGCTCGCCGAGACGCTCGGCGTCACGCTCGGGCCACTGCCGGCGTCCCCGACCCCCTCCGTCAGCGCCTGGGCCGCCTGGTTGGGGGCCCGCGCGGCGTTGCGCGCCGGGCGGTTCGAAGCGGCCGAGTCCAGCCTGGCGTGGGCACTTCAGCTCGATCCGGACTTCGTACTCGCAGCGGCGGGTCGGTTCGCCGAGCTGAGGGCGCGCCGAGACTTCGCGACGCTTGCGTCCGAGGCCGCGGCGCTGGAGTCGCGGCTCGTCGGGCGGCCGGTCGCGCCTGGATTCATCGAGACCGTGCAGGCCTTTCGCGCCTGGGGAGAGGGCCGCCCCGCGGAAGCCCTGAAACGTTTCGAGCGTGTGGTCGCACATCGACCGTTCGACGTGGACACGTTGACCTTGCAGCTCGCGCTGCGCTTCCAGGACGCGGAAGAGCGCGACCTCGTCGAGGTCGAGAGACTGGCACGCAAGGTCCTCGCGGTCGCCCCCCGCCACGAGACCGCCGCATCGCGACTGCTGCGCTACCTGGCCTTTCGGGGCGATGCGGACGGCGCCGACGCGGCGCTCGGCGCGCTGGACGTGCCGCCCGACGACGCGGCCTTCCTGGAGGTCTTCGCCGAGGCCGACCTCTACGCGGGCCGCTGGGCGAGCGCGCAGCAGCGCTTCGCCCAGGTCCTCGCACGCTCCCCGGGCGACATCTATGCCGAACACCAGGCCATCGCGACCCGCCTGCTCTCGGGGGATTGCCCCGGCGCCGCGGTCGACGCCCTCGCGCGCATCGATCGCATCGAGGCCCTGGACGCGCCGAGCAACCTCGACTGGACCTACAGCCTCGCGGTGCAAGCGCTCTTCTGCGCCGAGGCTTGGGACCGCACCGAGACACTTTTCGAACGCTGGAGCGCCCACAGCGCCTCGGGACGCGAACAGGTCGAGTCGCTCCGACCGCGCGCCGCCCTCGCCGCAGGTCGCGGTTCGACGCGGCTGAAGCGCCTGCTGGCCAAACGTTGGAACGACCGCGCTCGCCCCGCGGCCAGTCGCCCCGAGCTCGCGCGCCTGTGGTCGCGGCTCGAGACGGACGCGTCGGCGCTCGAGG
>JBMOFP010000239.1:0-8001 GCA_049318805.1 Bradymonadia bacterium | reverse complement strand
GGTCGCACCGAGTCCGGCGGGGACGTGGAGCGGCTGGTCGAGGTGCTCGAAGGGCACCCCTGCTTCAAGAACAAGGTCTCGAAGGACAAGGTCGAGAAGTCCATGGAAGAAAAGACGAAGTTCCGCCTCACGGCGAGCTCGGGCTGCAGCTGAAAGAAGAGGTGGCCCGTGGCTGAAGAAGGCAGAATCGAGAAGATTTTCGGGGCGTTCGAGCGTCTCACGGCCCGAGAGAGGTACCTGGTCGGCGGGCTGGTGGCCGGCGTCCTTTTCGCGGCCGTCGGGCTGGTGTGGCTGCTCATCGGGCAGCAGATCACGGCCCTCGAGGAGCGGAACACCGGCCTCACGGACACCCTCGCCCGGATCCAGGCCGGCAAAGAGAAGTTCATGCAGGAGAAGGTGCGGCTCGACGCCGACAAAAAACGGCTCGAGACGAACGACCTGAAGCTCGTGAAGCTGATGGAGGACCAGGCGGCCTCGCAGGGCATCACCATCGAGGACTTCAAAGAGGCCAAGCGTTTCCTCACGGAGAACGCGCGCAAGCGAAAGAAGAACGACAAGGGCGAGGCCACGGGGCCCGTCGTGAAGGACCTCGTCGAGGAGAGCCAGACCGTGACTTTGCACAACCTCTCCGTCGACCAGCTCTCGAAGTTCATGGCGTCCCTCGAGAGCCGCGCCGAGCCGGTCAAGGTGACGCGCCTGAGCGTCCAGACGCAGTTCAGCGACCGCACGAAGCTGCGGGAGGTCCGCATGACCGTCGCGACGTACCGGATGGAGGAGGGCGAATGAAGCCGCGACGCTGGTGGCAGAACGCGCTCGTCTACCTCGGGTACTCGACCTTCTTCCTGGTCGCGTTCGTCGTCTTCATCTACCTGACGCTGCCCCTGGACACGTTTCAGTCCTACCTGGTGCGTAAGCTCTCCGATGAGCACGGGATGGACCTGACGATCGGGGAGCTCGACACCTGGCGGTTGACGGGCCTCGACGCCGAGAACGTGGTGATTCGCCGCAGGCCCTCCCCTGAAGAGCTGGCGGCCATCACCGCGGCCCGGGAGGCCCGCAAGCAGTGGGACGAGCAAAACAAGGGCAAGTCCAAAGCGGGCAAAGAGCGGGGCGAGGACGGCGCGACCCGGGCCGACGGCGGCGCCGGTGAAACGGCCGAGCTCCCCTCGGCGGCGGCCCCCGAGGCGGGAGACGACACCCCCGGCGGTGAAGCGACGGCGAAGTCGGCGGGTGAACCGCCGGTCGTGCCCACGGGCCCGGCGCCCATCGAGGCGACTCGGGTGCGTGCACGCGTCGGGCTTTGGGCGCTCTTGCGGGGGCACCTCGCGGCCGACGTCCGCGCGGAGATCCTCGGGGGGAAGCTGGACGCCGAACTCTCGCAGAAGGCCGAGGCCCAGCACGTGAAGGCCCAGTGGAGCGACCTCGACCTTCGACAGATTCCGCAGATTCGCGAAGCACTCCAGGTCCCGGTGGCCGGCCAGTTCGCGGGGAACGTCGACCTCGAGATCCCCTTGACCGACGACAAAAAGCCCCGGTGGGCGAACGCGCTCGGGCACCTGGAGATGACCATCTCGGACGCCGCCGCCGGTCCCGGTCGCGTCGAGAGCAAGAAGTTCGGCGCCTTCGGTTTCATGGATATGCCGTTGGCGCGCATCGCCTCGATCCAGAGTCGATTGGCCTTCGACAAAAAGAAGGCCGTCGTCGAGCGGTTCGACATCTCGGGCAAGGATGTCGAGGGGGAGCTCACCGGGCATCTCATGCTCGACAACGCGCTCGACAAGTGGGCCCCTCGCCTCCACATCCGCTTCAAAGTCAGCGACGAGTTCCTCGAGGCCAACAAGGACTTGAAGGTCCTGCTCGGCGCCAGCCCCTGGATCAAGCAGGGCATGGCCGATGGCTACATCGGCATCTCGATCAACGGGACATTCAAGAACCCGACCGTGACCCCGAAGTCCGTGAGCCCGTACAAGAAGGGCGGCGCGGGCGGCGAGCCTGCCGCGGCGAAGGCCGAGTCCGGCGACGCACGGAAGAACGCCCGAGACAAACGAACGGCGTCGAAGCCCACGCCCTCCAAGCCCACGACCACGACCGGCTCGGTGCGCCCGACCCCCTCGCCGCCCGTGCCGGCTCTGCCCCGGATCGACCCGCCCCAGGCGCCCGATCCCGAGCCGGTCGCCGCGCCCGAGCCCGAGCCGGCCGCACCCGAGACCGAGGCGCCCGCGCCCGAGACCGAAGCGCCCGCCCCCGAGACCGAGGCCCCCGCCGCGGACAACGACGGCGAAGGCGAAGAAGCCCCGGCCGCGGCGGATGAGCCCACCGAGGACTGAGGCGCCGCGCCCTCAGAAGTTGATGTTGTCGAGCACCGTCGACCCGACCTCGTTCGGGATCTCGAACCGGCGTTCACCGTTGTAGATCCTGCGATACAGCGCCCAGTACCGGAGGACCTTCTTCGTGTACTCCCGCGCCTCGTCGTAGGGGATCTCTTCGATGAGCTCGTCGAGCGGGAGCTTCGACTTCTTCCGCAGCCACGATGCCATCCGGTGCGGTCCGGCGTTGTAGCTCGCGATCGCGAGGGCCACCTGCCCGTCGAACTTCCGCAGGAGCTGGTGCACGTACCAGGCGGACATATCGAGCACGACCTCGGGTTCGAAGAGCAGCGCGGGGCTGAACCCGCGCAGCGCCATGCGGTCGGCGATGAGGCCGCCCGTCTGCGGCATCACCTGCATCAGCCCACGCGCGTTCGAACGGCTGATCGCCCGCGGGTTGTAGCTCGACTCGACGGTCATGAACGCCCACAAAAGCAGCGGGTCGACCCCGTAGTGCCGGGCGCGGGCCTCCAGAGTCGACGCGAACGCTCGGGGGTATCGCCGCGCCCACGCGTCCCGGTGCGCCGGCGCATCGGGGGGGTGCGACAAACGACCGCGAGAGCTCCCGTGCCGGCGCGCGTAGTGGGGATCGCCCAGCGCCTCGAAGCCCTCCCCGAGGACACCTCGGAACTGAGCGGCCGCGGCCACCAGCGCCGGTCCCCGGCGCGGATCTACGGCCCCGGCGACGGACTCTGAAAGTGACCGGCCCCACTCCCCCGTTTTGCCCTCGGCGCGGTTGTCCAGGTACGGACGCGGCGTGAACCGCCACGCCTTGAGCTGCTTGCCCCGCGGCCTCGCTTCGGCCAGCGCGCGCAGCTCGTCGCTGACCTCCCGCAAGCGCAGCGCCCCGAGGTCGCGACGGCCGACGAGCGAGAGCTCGACCGCCTCGGCCAACGCGGGCAAGGCCGCCCCGAACTCTCGGGCGGCTCCGACGAGCACACGCGAAGCGAGGGCGGGTCGGGACTCGAACGGCCTCGCCGAGGTCTCCTTGTCCTCCACCGCCTCCGGCTCACCATGCTCGGCGAGCCTGAGGCGAGCCTGATGGCCGTAGTACCCGAGCGGGGTGTTCTCCACGACGGTCCGCCAGACGGCGCGCGCCCGCTCGACGTCGCCCGCAGCCGCATGCGCGCGCCCCAGCCAGTAGCGCCCGCGTTCGTTCCCGGGACGCGCGTTCTTCGTGAGCTTCTCGAAGGCGCGCACGGCCGCCTCGGGTGGGCCGGCGCGCCACACGAACCACGCGCGGAGCCACGGCAACTTCGGGGCGTCGTCGCTCGCGGTCCCCGCGAGGCGCTCGAACCAGGACTTGGCCTCCGGGTAACGCGCCGCCCGGAAGAACACCCAGGCGATGTCCTCGACGACGCCCGTCGGCGGCCGCTCCGGGCGACCCGAGGCCTCCGCGAGCGCTTTCGCCGCGGCGTCGGGCTGGTCGAGCCGCTCGAGTGCGTAGCCCTGCCAGCGCTGCGCGCGTCGGGCCCGGCCGAGATCACGCCCGGCCCGGGCCTCGCCTTCGATGTGGCGGAAGGTCGCCAGAGCCTCTTCGAATCGCTCCGAATCCCAGAGACAGCGGGCCCGCAGCCACTCGGCGTCGGCGCGCTCGCGCTTCGACGCGTCGGGGTCGACCATCAGGCCGTCGAGGATGCCGATGGCCTCCTTCCAGTACTTTCGTCGTCGAAGGTCCGCGCCGGCCTCCAGGCGCTCCGACGGCGGCAGATGGGCACGCGGCACACCGGACGCCTCCAACTCGGCCAGTCGCGCGGCCGCATCCACCGAGAACGGGTCGCCGGGGTCGAGGGCCATCGCGCGCCTCAGATGCGCCGCCGCCGCCTCGGCGTGTCCCAGGCTGAGCTCGGCGTCGGCGAGGGCCAGACGCGCGGCCGCACGCCCGGGGTATTCCGGGTATTGCACCAGGAGCCGCTCCAGCAGCCGAACGCCTTCTGCCGTGCGCCCCGTCGCCAGCGCGACGTCCGCCCGACGAAAGGACACCCGAAAACGCCACGGAGAGGCCGGAAAGCGCTGCCCGTGGGCGTCGAACCCGGCCCCGGCGCCCGCGGCATCCCCCGCGCGAAAGCGTGCCTCGGCCGCGTAGAACGCCGCGAGGTCGCCGAGCGCCGTCGACGCCACCTCTCCACGTTCCAGGGCCGACGCGGCGCTCCACCAGTCGCCGCGCCGGAACGCGCTCAGACCCGCGCGCACGGCCTCCAGACCGGCCCCCCACGCGCCGAGCTTCGCCAGGCCGTCGGCAGGCGACGTCGGGTCCCCCTCGAGGCGAGCGATGAGGTCCGCGTCGAGCGCCTCGAGACCGGCCGCGTAGCCGGGTCTCTCCGGATAAGCCCGTGCGCGGTCGGGCGCCCAGAAGGCGATGACGACCAACGACAGCAACAGGCTCGTGAACTTATTCCGCCCAGATGGCAATTTTCCACTCTCCGCGGGTTGCCGTGCTTTTCGACCCGGTGGTATGGTCTCCGGTAAGGCCTCGAATAGTAAGCCAATTAGGGGGGGTATCCGTGGGCAAACGATTCGCTCGGCTCCTGCCAATCCTGACTCTGCTCGGTGTGAGCGTCGTCTCCGTCACGGCCAGCGCCCAGCAACAGGCCCAGTCCAGCGGTGGAGGCGCCTCGTCCGGGGGGAACATGCGCCACCTCAGCTCGACCGGGGTCGGCATGGCCGTGGGTCGCTCGGCGGGCGGCAACGTGGTCGCCTACAACGGTTTCCTTGCACGTGCCGTCGGCGCGCGGGACACGCAGCCGCCGGTCTTCGATCCGCCGCCGGTCAACCTGCAGGCCGCCATCGGCGCGAACGCGCAGGCCTGCAGCGCCACCGTCGCCGTGCCGGCCGTCCGGGTGGTCGACAATCGCGACCCCGCCCCGGTCATCACCGCGGCGCTCCAGACGAACCCCGTGCAGATGCTCAACCCCGCAGGCCAGATGGTCAACCTGGCGCCGGGCAGCTACGACGTGCTCCTCACCGCCACGGACCGCCGCGGCAACGTCGCCCGGGCCAGCTACCGCATCATCGTGGCCGATGGCACCGTGCCCACGCTGGCGAACGTGCCGGACCCGACGCCCATCGGACGCGAGGCCGAGGCCGCCGCGCCGGCTGGCACCGCCGTCAACGTGGGTGTGCCGCGCTGTTCGGACGTGTGCGACGCGAACCCGACCCTCTCCAGCAACGCGCCGGTTCGATACCCGGTCGGCGATACGAACGTCGATTGGGTCTGCGTGGACGCCGGCGGCAATCGCGCCGCCGCCGCGAGAACCGTGGTGCGGGTACGTGACCGGACCGCGCCCGCCGTGGCCGGTGGTGCCCCCCAGGCCTTCGCCGCCGACTGCAACAACCCCGCGGGTTCTCTCGTGCGGGTGCCCGGCGTGGCGTGGCAAGACAACGCGGACAGCGCCAACCAGTTGACCTACTCGCTGGTCGTGGATCCGGCCGGCGCCAATCAGGCCTTCGATCCGATCCCCGAGACCGTCACGTTGACCGGCGGTCCGCACGTCCTGCGGTATATCGCCCGCAACCGCTCCGGGAACGTGGGCCGGTACGACCTCAACGTGAACGTCTCCGACGTGTCGGCGCCGCGCGTGGCCGTCCTCAACGCCCCACAGACCGGCTGGTACAATCAGGACGCCGACGTGCAGGTGCGCATCACCGACAACTGCAGCACGCTCGTGGGCGGTATGCGGGTCGTCGTGGATCCCCCGGCTCAGGCCCAGGCGATCAACGGGGACGTACTGACGCTGCGGTACACCAGCGACGGCATCATCAATCTGCGCCTGACCGTGACGGACGGCGCGAACAACGAGGTCACCGACAACTCCGTGGCCTTCGGCATCGACCGTGGCCCGCCGAGCGCCTCCGTGGTCGTGCCGTCGCAGATCGGCGTCGTCGCCAACAACCAGATCACGTGGCCCTTGTTCGCGGTCGCCGAGACCCTCGCGCTCAACGTGGGCGCCGACGATCCGAGCGACGGCGTCGCGTCGGGCGTGCTGCGCGTTCAGGTATTCCTCGATCCCGACGGACAGGGCCGCCCGTCGCGGACCCTCGCCGACCGCACGTTCCAGGGCCAGGGCGCACCGACCCGCGGCGCGGCCGAGGTCGGCAACATCCGCTGCACCGACAACCGCGCCGGGGATGCCGCCGCGGTCTGCAACGCCGACGGTGAGATCGAGCTCCGCCGCCTGCCCATCGGGCCTCACGTGGTGCGGACGGTCGTCACGGACTTCGCCGGGAGCGTGAGCACGGTCGACGCCCGCTTCACCAACGCCAACCTCTTCGAGGGTCTGGACGTGCTCTCGGCCCGCATGGGGCTCCGCCTCCAGCAGGGCGGTCTGCCGCCCGCCGTCGCCGCCGAGCTCCAGCAGTCGCTCGAGGACCTCGAGAAGGGCTCGACTTTGGCGCAGCGCGAGGTGCCGAACTCCCCGTACGGGACGCCCCTCTTCCTGGGCAGCGCCTTGAAGGCCGTCCAGGACGGCACGACCGACCTCGACCAGGCGATCCAGGCGTCTCTCCGGGATGCTCCGCAGTTCGAGGAGACCGTCCTGGGCTATGTCTCTCTGCTCCACCGCATCGCGTGGTCGGACCTCGAGCTGTACCGGGAGTACGTCGAGGACCGGAACCTGCCGGCCGGCTTCGTGGGCGGCGAGCGCTTCTTGCTCGCCGAGTACTCGACCGACATGGCGAACTCCGAGGATTGGCTCGCGGAGATGACCCGCGCCATGGAAGAGCAGGACTGGAACGCGTCCGCGGCCGCGTCGCTCGAGTGTTTCTTCGGTCTGAAGAGCGCCGACAGCGGCTGGATGATGAACTACGGCGCGGACTTCGACCCGGATCCGGACGTCTACCTCGCCGAGTACGAGCGGGGCCGAAACATCCTCGAGGAGGTGCGACTCGAGATGGCCGCGTATCCTCGTGGTGCCGGCGGCTCTCAGAAGATGGAGCAGATGCGGGATGACCTCGACCTGGTCGTGGGTGACCTCGACCGCCTCATCGAGAACGACTTCGACAGCCCGAACGGTCTCTCCGACCAGGTCTACGTCGAGGACCTGATCAACCTGCAGTTGGTCGCGGCCTCGAGCCAGACCGCGGCGAACCAGGGCGCGTGGGTCCGCAACTACCAGTGGGCGCTCATGCAGGTCGTGCGTTACATGGCCTTTGCATCGACGGCGAAGGCCATCCGCGTCAACCAGGGCGCGCGCCGGAACTGGCCGCTCTTCCAGTTCGCATCCCAGCGCATCACCGAGGGTGTCGGCTACCTGCGTGACCGCCGAGTGTCGCAGGCCATCGACCTCTACCTCGACCAGGCGAGCACCTGCTCCATCGCAGCCGTCTATCACTGCCACTACCTGACGGACGAGGACACCGGCGGCCGCGTGGACACCGACGAGCCGTACTTGGCGGACGTCGTCGAACCCTGCTGGGACATCATGCTCCGCCCCGACGAGTGGGCCGGCGCGCCGCCCGCGATCAACCAGGGACCGCCCCCCGCGTGTCGCTTCGGCGACGACATCCGCCTCGACTGAGGCCGCTCGGCGGGGACGTCAGAGCTCGTCGTCCCCGCCCCCCAGGAACTCGGCCTTGCCCTGCGCGACACCCGCTCGACGCCCGGCAAGAAAGCCGATGATGAAGCCGATGAGCAGGA
>JBMOFP010000238.1:0-8036 GCA_049318805.1 Bradymonadia bacterium | reverse complement strand
CATCGACTACCTGCCCGGGAACTTCTCCGCGCGCTACGGCCGCGCCATCGGCGGCATCGTCGACGTGGCGACGAAGCCGGGGGCCGCCGACCACTGGCAGGGCACGGGCGACATCGACCTGTTCGACGCCGGCGTCTACGTCACGGGGCCCATCGCCGAGCGCACGACACTGGCCGTGGCCGCACGCCGAAGCTACATCGACGGCGTGCTGCGCGGGGCCGCCGCGCTGACGACCGACGAAGCGGCGACGGTCCTGCCGGTCTACTACGACTACCAGCTCCGCCTGGACCACAAGGTCTCGAAGGACCACCGCGTCGCGCTCGTGCTCTTCGGCAGCCAGGACGATCTGACGATCGTCGGCGAGCCCGGCGGCACGGGACCGGACGCGGGCCTCGGCGCGAGCATCGGTTTCCACCGCATCAAGGGGGAGTGGGACGCCCGGCTCACGCCCGACGCGAAGTTGACGGTGTCTCCGGTCGTCGGCGTCGACCGCACGACCTTCACCCTCGACGAGCTCAACATCGACGGCACGGTGCTCGAGTACGCACTCCGCGCGGACCTGCGGCTGCGCCTGAGCGACGACTATGTGCTCAACACCGGCGCCGATGTGCTCGGCCGCGTGGCCACGCTCTCGGCCGACCTGCCGGTCCGCACCCCCGCGTATCGGACCTACCCCGGCAGCGGCTTCGACGACCGTGAGGCCGAGTCGCTCAGCCGCGACGTGGCCCTCACGGCCTACGCGACCTACGTGGAAGGGGAGCTGAACCCCTTCGACGGGCCCTTCACGCTGGTGCCCGGGCTCCGCTTCGACGGCTACCGCTTCTTCGGCGAGGACCGTTTCTCCATCGACCCGCGCCTGAACGTGCGGGTCGCCGTGCACGACCAGGTCACGCTCAAGGCGGGCGCCGGCCTGTTCTCGCAGGCCCCGACGGAGTTTCGGCTCGACCCCGAGTTCGGCAACCCGAAGCTCGACCTGGAGTGGGCGGAGCACTACGCCGTGGGTTTCGAGTCGCGGCCCGAGGAGGCGTTGACCTTCGAGACGACTCTGTTTTTGGCGCGTCGGCACGACCTGTCCGTGCGCGCGGACGATGAAGCCGAGAGCACGAACGGCGGGCTGACCCCGGCCCGCTTTCTGAGCAAGGGGCGCGGGCGTTCCTACGGCCTCGAGATGCTCCTGCGACACGACCTCACGGCGTCGGTCTACGGCTGGATTTCGTACACGCTCATGCGGTCCGAGGAGTCGAGCGGGCCGGGGAGCCCGTACGTGGCGTTCCCCCTCGACCAGACGCACAACGTGAACGCGGTGATGAGCTGGAAACTGCCGAACCGCTGGGAGGTCGGGGCGCGTCTTCGGTTTGTCTCCGGCAACCCCGACACCCCCATCACCGGTGGCGTCAAGAGCGCGGACTCGGGTGGCTACGCCCCGATCTCCGGCGCCGAGAACTCGCAGCGCCAGTCGCTCTTTCACCAGTTCGACGTCCGCGCCGAGAAGACCTGGGTCTTCGACGCGTGGGACCTCTCGTTCTACCTGGACGTGCAGAACATCGAGAACGCGATGAATGCGGAGTTCACGACCTGGGACTATCGCTTTCGGGAGTCGGCGCCGGTGCCGGGCCTGCCGATCCTGCCGACGTTCGGGCTCCGGGGGGTCGTCCGATGAAAGCCCCGCGTTTCGCCCTGCCCGTCGCGCTCGCCGCGTCGACGCTCGGCTCGAGCTGCAACGACTTCGAGTCGGCCGAGGTGGTCCTCGACCTGCGCATTCTGACCGTCTCGGCGGACACGCCGGAGCTGATTTTGCCCGCGGTGCCGACCATCGAGCCCGATGACCTCGAGGGCACCTCGGCCGAAGAGCTCGAGCGCATCATCCTCGAGGAGGGCCTCTACCGCTTCCTCGGGCCGCCGCCGCCGATTCGACTCCGCGCGCTGGTGGTCGACCCGCGAGACCCGACGCGGCCCGTGCGCTACCGCGCGCAGGCGTGCTTCGCGAGCGGTTTTGTGGGGTGTGGACCGACCAGCGGCACCGCCGACGACGAAGGCGAAGGGTCGAGTGAGCGCGAAACGGCCGCCCGTGTGGTCGTCGTCCAGGAAGAGCGGGAGGCGCCCCCGGGTGAAGTCGAGGTCGTCTTCGCGCCCTCGCTCGAGGACCTCGAGGCGTGGAAGCTCGAGGACCCCTTCAAGGGCTTCAGCAGCCTCTACGTGCAGGTGGACCTCACCGTCGTCGCCGCGGACGGCACCTCGGACCGGGCCGCGAAGATCGTGACCTACACCCCGCCGCTGATCGTCGCGGCCGAGGGCCAGGAGCCGCCGCCTCCCCGGAACCCGAACCAGAACCCGGTCCTGACCGCCATGCAGTTCGACGAAGAGGCCCGCACCGAGGCCCAGGGCCCGCCCTCGAACCTCGTGGGCGGTCGATCGGTCAAGCTCGAGCCCCTCTTCGATGAAGACCGCGCGCTCGAGTCGTACCCGGTCCAGAACTTCCCGACCGACGACACGATCAACGCCGGCTACACCGTGCTCACGGAGAAGCTCTCCTTCGACTTCTTCACCGTGAAGGGCAAGGTCAGCCCGGGGGGCACCACAACCCGCACCCCCGCCGGCGATGTCGAGGACTACTCGAGCGACTACACCCCCCCGAAGGCGGCCACGGCGCCGACCGACACGGTGTGGGTCATCGTCCGTGACGATCGCGGTGGTGCATCCTGGACCACCTGGCAGGTCACGCCGACGAACTGACGACGCCTGTGCGTCCCGCAACGAGGAGGCCCATGGCCGTCTCCCTTCCGGCGCTCCTCTTCGGCCTGCGGGCCCCTGTCGGCCGCCGGGCCTACGCGCTCGCCGGCGTGACGCTGATGGCCGTCAAGTACTCCACCGACGCGCTGCTGGTGTACCTGTGGACCGGCCGGGTCTTTCACCCGCTCGACTACCTGAACCCCGTCCTCGCGATGCGCGCCGAGGCCGTGACCAGCGAGGGCGCGGGCGCGGCCCCACAAACGCTCTTGCTGCTCCTGGCGCTGCTCGCCCTGCCCTACCTCTGGATCGGGCTGAGCATGACCATGCGCCGCGCGGTCGATGCCGGCCGCTCCCCCTGGTGGTCGTTCCTTTTCTTCGCACCCGGGGTGAACCTGGCGCTGATGGTCACGCTCGCGCTGCTGCCGAGCCGCGCCGTCGCCTCGGACGCCCCTGCGGCCCCCGCCCCCGTGGTGGACGCGCGGCTGCGGAGCGCGCTGGTGGGCCTCGTCGCCGGCCTCGCCATCGCGGGCGCGATGACCTTGCTCTCGGTCTTTGTGCTCGGCGCGTACGGGGCGTCCCTGTTCATGGGCACCCCGCTCGTCATGGGCGCGGCGGCCGCCTGGCTGCACAACCGCGAGCACCCGCGCCGACAGGGCGAGACCATCGTCGTGGCGCTCACGAGCGTGTTCATGGCCGGCGCGGCTTTGCTCCTCTTCGCGCTCGAGGGGATCCTCTGCCTGACCATGGCGCTGCCCATCGCCGCGGTGCTGGCCGTGGCGGGCGCGCTCGTGGGCCGCACCATCGCCCTGGGGGCGCAGACCGCGCGCGCCCACCCCATCGCGCTCCTCCTGGGGCTGCCCCTCGCGAGCGGCGTCGAGTCCGCGGTCCGCGACCTGCCGGTGCACGAGGTCGAGACCGTGCGCGAGATCGACGCGCCGCCCGAGGTGGTCTGGCGCCACGTCGTTTCATTCAGCGAGCTGCCGCCCCCGACGGAGTGGTTCTTCACGGCAGGCATCGCGTACCCGAAGCGGGCGCGGATGGAGGGCACCGGTGTGGGCGCGGTGCGGTACTGCGAGTTCTCGACCGGCGCGTTCGTCGAGCCCATCACGACCTGGGATGCGCCCCACAGGCTGGCCTTCGACGTGCGGTCCCAGCCCGAGCCGATGACCGAGCTGAGCCCCTACGCGTTCGTGAACGCGCCGCACCTCGACGACGCGCTTCGAAGCCGGCGTGGGGAGTTCCGGCTGGTGCCGTTGGATGGGGGCTCGAGGACCCGGCTCGAGGGCTCGACCTGGTACACCCTCGACATGGGGCCCACGACCTACTGGCGTCTCTGGAGCGACGCGCTGCTCCACGCCATCCACGGCCGAGTCCTCGACCACATCGCCGACCTCGCCGAGACCGACGTGCAAGGCGCTCAGGGCGTGCGCTCGACCACGGGGCAGTAGCCTTCGAGCGTCGCGAAGCCCCCGCCCCGGCGCCGGGGTGTCGCGCAACTTGTCGAGGTCCGCCGAGGCCGCGTAGTTTCAAGCGATCATCACAGGGTCCAGGGGGGGTCCGGTGCTCGAGCGCAGTTCAGGCGTGGTCGTGGCGTTCATCCTCGCGGGGTGTCTGGCGCAGAACCCCGGCGGCGGCGCGTCCGAGCAGGACACGGGCGGGGTGGACGCAAACGACGCGGCCCCGCCCCCCGGAGGCGACGAAACGGGGGGCACGGACCCGCCCGGGGGCAGCCCCGGCGGCACCGACACACCCGGCGGCACGGACACACCCGGCGGCACCGACATCCCTGGGGGAAGCCCCGGCGGCACGGACAGACCCGACGCCGCGGCGCCCGGGGGCTCGAGCGGACCCGACGCGGCGCTGCCCGGGACCGACGACCTCGACGACGACGGGGTCGTGGACGCACGGGACAACTGCCCTGCGCTCGCGAACAACAATCAGTCCGACGTCGACGCCGACGGCCTCGGTGATGTGTGCGACCCCTGCCCGGAGGTCTCGGACCCTACGGGCGAGCCGGCCGCGTGCGCACCGGAGTGTGAGACGGGGCTCTCCGAATCCCGCCCCTGTCCCTTCGGCGAGCGGGCGCTGCGCACGTGTGTGGAAGACGCGTGGACCCCATGGAGCGGGTGCGCGGAGCCGCCCTGCGTGCTGGGTGCGGTCGAGGTGCTCCCGTGCGAGGGCGCGCCGGCCGTGAGCCAAACCCGCGAGTGCCTCGCCGAGGGCTGGGGGCCGTGGTCGGTCTGTGCCCAGGAGTGTGTCCCGGGCGACGTCCAGGTGCGGGGCTGCGATGCGCCGGCGGGGGCCGAGCAGTCGCGTGTGTGCGAGGGCGGGCTCTGGGGGGCCTACGGGGGCTGCGTCGTGCCCGCCGCATGTGTCGAGGGCCGGGTCGAGGTCCGCCCTTGTCTCGGCGCGCCCGCCCTCGAACAGTCGCGGACCTGCGCCGAGGGGCGTTGGGAGCCGTGGTCCGCCTGCGATCCCGAGTGTTCGCTCGGGGAGACGGAGCTCCGCGCCTGCGGTCCGGGGCTCCGAGGCACCGAGCAGCGGGCCTGCGAGGGCGGCCTGTGGGGGCCCTTCGCCGCGTGCGTGGTCCCGCCGGAGTGTGAGGCGGGCACCCAGCAGAACCGCGCGTGTCAGGCGGACCGGCCGGGCACGCAGGTGCGAGACTGCGTCGACGGCACCTGGGGTGCGTGGGGGGTCTGTGTCGTCGAGCCCGAGTGTGAGCTCGGCATCTCTCAGCGGCGCGCGTGCGGCCTGAACGGACGCGGAGACGACGACCGACCGTGTGTCGAGGGCTTCTGGGGAGAGTGGACCTGCACGGATCCCGATGTGTGCGTCGACGGCGACCGCCGCTTCCAGGACTGCCCGGACATCCCCGAAGACGCCGTGTCGAGCTGCGGGGTGGGGCAGTGGGGGCCGTTCTCCGCATGCCGTGCCCCCAACGCGTGCGAGCGGCCGGCCGGGCTCGTCGCGCTCGGGGACCTGGAGTCCGTCCAAATCCAGGGGGACACCCGCGGCCGCGCCCACACCTTCCGGGCGGGCTGTCAGTTCGACACCGCGGGTGGAGACCACGCGTATACGATCCGCGTCCAGAACGCGGGGCTGTACCGATTCGAGGTCGTGGACGCGAACTTCGACACGGTGCTGTCGCTGCGCTCGGTCTGCGAAGCCGACCTTTCCGAGCTCGCCTGCAACGACGACTTCGGCGGCGACTGGTCCCGCTTCGACGTCGAGCTCCAGCCCGGGGACTACACCCTCGCGCTCGACGGCGTGGGGGGCGCCACGGGCACCGCCACGATCGAGGTGACCGCGATCCCACCCCCGGCCCCGTGTGTGGCCGACGACGACAACACCGTGGCCACCGCGCGACCCGTCGAGCTGCCCGTGCTGATCGAGAACGAGGCGATCTGTCCGAACGTCGATCGCGGCGACGTGTACGCCATCGAGCTCGACGCCCCCGGCATGCTCTACGCCGGCGTCATCGCGCGGGCGCCGAGCCCGGGCGGGCGCGCCTACGGTGGGTTCGCCCGCGGTCCGAACGGCATCGGGTTCGCCGTGGAGTCCGAGGGCTCCTTCTCGGTACGGACGTACACGCCCCTCGCGGGCACCGTCACGTTCGGCTTACGCAACTTCAACCTGATGGGCACCTACGGCTACGACCTGTCGCTGTCGTACGAGATGAGCCTCACCTGCGCGGCGGCGCAGCGCCCGGGCTGTATCTCGTGCGACGACGCCCTCGAGCCGAACAACAGCATCAACGAGTCCAGAGCCATCAACTTCAACATGGACTACGGCCCGCTCGGCGTGTGCGACCAGAGCGCCGACTTCTACACGGTTCAGTTGTCGGCAGACCGCGACTTCCGGGTCGACCTGGACGTGCTCGCCCTGCTCGGCGACTTCACGCTTTGGGTCTCGAACGGCCGAGATCGGGTCGCCGTGGTCGAGACCAACGAGGGCGCGCGGCGCACCCTCGTGGGGCGGGCACCGGTCGACGGTCGGTACTACGTCACGGTGCGCCCGAACCCGGGCGAGCTCTCGTACCGCCTCCGCGTCACCCACTGACCGACGTGCGCTCGACCACGGGGCAGTAGTCTCCGAGCGCCTCGAAGCGCCAGCCGGGACCGTCCTCCCAGGGGGCGAAGCGTGCCCGTGAGACTCGGGTCCTGAGCCGCGTGGGCGGGGTGTCCGGGAAGGGGTCGACCTGGAAGAGCGCGCGCACGGTCGGCTCGCCGTCGAGCAGCCGCTCCTGCAGTCGAACGAGCCAGGGGTTCCGCCGACACTCGCCGAGCGCCGCGAACCACATCTGCCAATCGAGGCGAGGCATGTGCGGCCCCGCGACTCGCAGATGGGGCGCGTGCGGGTCAGGCTTGTAGCGGAAGGTGTACGGCCGCCACGTCTCGCCATCGGCGCTGCCCTCGAGCGTGATCTCGAGGCGGTCGGTCGTCATGCGCGCGAAAAGCCCGTAGCCGTTGATGATCGACCACCCATCGAAGGGCTCCACGAGCGCGGCGCGCACGCCGTGGGCCCAGCTGTCCGGGGTGCGCCGCGCCGTGAGGGTCGCGACCTGCGCAGCGTTCAGCACGACAAAGAAGGCGCACGGGGCCCAGGGCAGAAGGCGCCGCATGGCCGGGGTCGGGGGGCGCGGGTCGGGCGGCGCGCTCGGTTCCGGCGGGGCCGGCGGAAGCTCTGGCCGCGGTGGCCGGCGGAAGAGTCGACGTGTCCACGCGTCGAGCTGGGCATCCGGAAGCAAGGGCAGGCACAAGGCCAGCGTGAGCAGGCCGAAGAAGCCGTAGTTCCCCGTGAGTGCGATGCCCCCGAGGAGAACCGCGAAGGGCCAGAACGCCCAGCTCGGTCGTAGGAGCAGCAGAAACGGGCACAAGAGCTCGATGCCGAGCGTCAGGGCCGTGCTGAGCGCGTGGCCGGGCGCGTGGTGGGCGTAGTACGCGCCGAGGTGGGGGATCGGCTGCGTCCAGTAGTGGTAGTCGAGCGCGGTGAAGCCCGACCAGGTCGGGTCGCCGCTCTGCAGCTTCACCACCCCCGAAGAGAGCATGAGCTTGAAGAGCACGAGGCGTGGGATCCACACCGACGGCGCGAACCGGGGTGTGTAGAACAGCGCCGCGAACGTCGACTCGAGGAGCAGCAGATCCCACTGGAAGCGGAGGAACTCCGCGCCCAACGGGAGCAAGGTCAGGTACGCAACGTAGGCGACACCGAGCGCGGGCACGGCGAAGCGGCCTCCGATGGGCGCGAAGAGCAGCACGAGTCCGGCGCAGAAACCCAGCGCGCAGTAGGCGTGCAGCGCGACGTCG
>JBMOFP010000237.1:0-8128 GCA_049318805.1 Bradymonadia bacterium | reverse complement strand
TGATTCCGCCGGGCCGTCCTGGCCCGGGCAGGCTGCTTTTTCAGCAGCCTGTTAGTCATAGTGCCAGGTGTCTTCAGGGCAGGAGTCGCACACGTCTCCGGAGTCATCACGGTCTTCGTTCGCTTGGTCCGGGTTGGCGTGGTTCGGGCAGTTGTCCGCTGGTCCAAGGACACCGTCTCCGTCGGGGTCCACCCCCTCGGGACCGCCGAAGCCGTAGCCCGGCTCGGCGGGATTCGGGTCGCATGCGTCGCCGAGGCCGTCGCGGTCGCGATCGAGGGCGCGTGGATCGAACGTGTCGGGGCACGGGTCGCACGCGTCGACGAGGGTGTCGGCGTCCCGGTCTCCGTGTGTGGCGGGGTCACAGTCGCTGAGCACGAGAGTGATGGAACGCCCGGAGAGAGCGTCGGGCAGGTAGTAGAAGCCGGGGAGTCGTGGGCCTGCCGCGTTCAGCAGGCCGATCGACCCACTCGAGGAGAGGAGCTCGTCTCCCAGAGGTCGGAGCGCACCGACACTCGACAGGACGAGGTCTCCGGTGGCTTCCTCGAATCGGGCGTGTCCCGAGTGGGCGTCCTCGAAGGCCGATGTGCCGGGAAGGTCGAGGATCGACACCGTGAACACACGATGACCGGGCCGCCCCTCACTCCGCAGCTCGAGACGACGCGCGAATTTCCGAATGTTCCAGGCGCCACCCAGTGCGAGGGTGCTGACGGTCGAGCTTGGCCAGAGGCTGATGTTGCTGTACCCGAACAGCTCCGGCAGGGGCGCGTCGAACGATACGAATCCGACGCTCGAGACGTAGATCTGCCTGTGAGCCACGCCCCCGAGCATGACCGGAAACGGCAAGTCGAAGGGCCCGTAGACCTGTTGCTCCGGCGACACCTCAATGACCACGTCCGGTGGTCCCGCAGGCACCTGCACGGGCTGAAGGGTCAGGTGCTCGGAACCCATGCCCCACGCAGAGAGGTACGGTCTCGCGTCCTCGTTCGACGGATAGGGTTCGGCGCCCGTCCGCGCGAGCCCGACGAGCGACACGCAGGCGAACGTAAACCCCTGAAATGCTGGATATTTTAGTATTCATTCCCCCCCGTTTTCGACTTCGGGCCCTCCCATCGCCGTCGGGCTCGTATCGCTTGAGGGGGAGGGGCGCAGCGGACCCACCCTCCACGACAGGGGAAGCAAGCTCGTTCCCAAGGGCGTCGGCGGTTTTTCGCGAGACCGACGGCCGAAGGCCTCTAGCAGGCTGCTGAAAAAGCAGCCTGCCCGGGCCAGGACGGCCCGGCGGAATCACCGAGGCTTTGAAAAAGCCGAATGATTCCGGGAGTGAAGCCGAATTCACTTCGGCGGAGCGGGGCTGAAAAAGTCCATGGACGGACTTTTTCAGCGTCCTGCTAGAAGATACGCGAGGCTTTTGCGGGAATCGTGGAGGCAGCATATGCTCCCGGCGCCCTGAACGAGCGGAATTGATGGCCGTTTTGCCCCTCAGATGGCGCTCGATGCGCCGACCCGACGACGGCAACAACTGGCTCGCGCTCACGCGCGCTCTGCTGGAGGCCGGTGAGCTGGGTGAGGCCCGCGAAGCGGCACGCAACGCGGCGAAGTGGACCTTCGATCCCGACGCGGCCCTCGAGGTCGCGCAAGGCCTGGAGAAGGTGAAGGCCTTGGATCTGGCCGCAGGCTTGATGCGCGCGGCGTCGACGTTGGCGCCGACGCGCGTGGACCTGCGCTTGCGCCTCGCCGACCTCCTGCTGGGCGCCGATGAGGTGGACGACGCGGCCGATGTGCTGCGAGAGGCCGTGGAGCGATTCCCCGACGAGGTGGGCGTGCGGCTCGCCCTCGCGGACACGCTCGTGCGGGTCGGGGCCGCGGGAGACGCCGAGCGACAGGCGGAGCGCGCGACCGAGGTGGCGCCGGAGCGTGTCGAGGCGTGGCTCGCGCTGGGTCGCGCCCGTCGCGCCGCGGGGAACGACACCGCCGCCGCGGAGGCCGTCGGCCGTGCGCATACCATCGCGCCGGAGCACGAAGGTGCGGCGCTCGCCCTGGCCGAGGTGCACGCGGAGCGCGGCGCACCCCGAGAGGCGCTCGAGCTTCTGCGTGGGGTGCTCGAGCGCGCGCCGGAGTCCGCCGCGGCGCTCTTTCAGGCGGGCAAGGCCCACGCGCAGCTGGGTGAATCGCTCGCGGCCCTGAGGCACCTGCGCGAGGCGATTCGGCTCCGTCCCGACGCGCCTGAAGCCCACTGCGACCTGGGCGCCGTGCAACGGTCCCTGGGCCAGGTCGACGCCGCGATCTTGTCGTTCCGCTCGGCACTGGGCCTGGCGCCGACCTCGGCGGCCGCCCATCTGGCTCTGGGGCAGACTCTGCGGGGCACGGGCGCCGACGACGCCGCGCACGCCCACTTCGAGGCGGCGGTCCGCAACGCACCGCCGACGGATCCGCATCACGTCGCGGCGGCCGCGGAGCTCCGCGCCATGGGGGCCATCGCTCTGGAAGAGCACGCGTTCGCCTTGCCGCCCCCGGACCTCGACGACGACCTGGACGCCGAAGATCCAGACGACGGCGAGACACGCGCCGCGCTCGCGGCCCTCGACCCCATGGAGCCGCCGCCGGGTGTGCCCCTCGAGTCGCTGTCGGCGTTCGAGGAGTCCACGAACTCCGACGACGACGCCGTCGACGACCTCGACGACCTCGACGACCTCGACAGCGTCGAGTGGTTGCCGGACGACGACGGCGCCGCTGCTCCTACGGAGGACCTGGCGCCAGCGCCACGGGCCGCCGGACTCGCCGAGCGTCCGGCCGTCGAACAGGCCCCGGCGCAGACACGCCCCGCGCCTGTCGCGGCGGCGGAGGCGGAGGCGGTGGTGTCCGCCCCCCCGGCGCGAGCGCGCACGGTCAAGATCGAACCGGTCGATCCGCCCGCGCGCCGAAGCGACTCCGGGCCGATGCCGACCGTCCGGGTCTCGAGGACCGCCAACTCGATGCCCCCGATGACGATGGTCTCGACCCCTCCGGTGGCCCAGCGCCTGTCGTCGGAGCCGTCGCGTCCGCCCCCTGCGGCGGCCTTTGAATCGCCGCCGGCCTTCACCGGGAACCTGCGGATGTTCCAGCTCCCGAACCTCATGGAGTTCCTGAGGCTCAACCAGTGCAGCGGCACACTCTTCGTGATGGGTCGTCGGGGCACGGGTGAGGTGCGTCTGCGCGCGGGTCGACTGACCGGGGCGGCGGCGTCGAAGGCGCCCCGGCTCGGCGACATCCTCGTTCGAACCGGGCAGCTCAAACGCGACGAGCTCGAGAAGGTCGTGACGCTGCAGCGCGCCGAGGAGAGCGCCGAGTCGCTCGGCGTGCTGCTCTTGCAGCACAGCCGGGTGACCGACCGCGGCTTGAAGGCGGCCGTGACCGCGCAGGTCCACGCGGCGATGTCGGAGCTCGTGCAGTGGGAAGAGGGCAACTTCGCGTTCCATATGGTGGATCCGGGCGAGGCGCCCGTGGACGACACCCCTGAGGTCGTGCGCGTGGACATGTCCGTAGAGCAGGTGCTCCTCGAGGCCATGCGTCGACTGGACGAACAGCGCCGAACGTAGTCCTCGCTTCGGCGTTTCTGTACGATGGGGCCATGGGAACACGAACCCTCGTTCGGCTGGGCCTGCTCGGCGCGCTCGGTGTGCTCGCGACCGTCGCGACCTCGGGCATCTGGGGTGCGTTCGCCGGTGTCGCCCGCGTCGAGTCGGCCGCGTGCTCCACATTCCTGTGCCTCGACGGCGACGCGACGTGCGGCGCGACTCAGCTCGACGCCTTCGTGACGTGTTTGCGCGGCGCGGGGCCCAACGGCCTGCCGGAGTGTCCGGGTTGCCGCTCCCCCTCCGAGGACACGGCCGTCTTTCGAGCGAGCGGGAGTGGGCTCATCCTCTACGGCACCGTAGGGGGCGTCGGGGCGGCCCACGCGCCCTTCCTGCGTGGGGCTGCGCGCATGATCGAGCGCGGTCCGTGACACGCTGGCTGCTCGCCGGCCTGCTCACGCTGGGCTGCGCAGACGCGACGTCCGGCAAGGGCGAGGGGGACGCGACCCCGCGGCAATGTGTCGGCGCCGGGTGTGACCCCGAGTGCCGCCTGAACCGGGACTGTCCGATCGGCGAACAGTGCATCGACGGCGTGTGTTTGCCGCCCGAACGGCCGGCCCCCGAGGCCGACGCCGCGCCCAGCGCGTGCAGCCGCAACGGGGACTGCCCCGAGAGCTACGGGTGCGACCGGGAGACACGGACCTGCGTGCTCGAGACCGAGCCTTCGCGCGGGTGCGACGACGCCCGGGATTGCTTCGACGACGAGCGCTGCGAGTCGTTCCGCTGTGTGCCGGACGTGCCCGACGCGATGTCGCGGGACGCCGAGGCGCTGGACGCCGCGCTCCCCGACGTCGCCGTGCCGGACACAGCGCTGCCCGACGACGCCATGCCGGACGTCGCCGTGCCTGATGCGGCGGTCGTCGACGCCGCAGTGCCCGACGCTGCGGTGCCGGACATCGCCGTACCTGATGCGGCGGTCGTCGACGCGGCGGTCGTCGACGCCGCCGTGCCCGACGCGGCGCTCCCCGACGCGGCGCTCCCCGACGCGGCGCTCCCCGACGCGGCGCTCCCCGACGCCGAGGTCCCTCCCGGGCCGCCGCCGACGCCGCCCCGGGGCGTCTACGTCTACGACCGCCTGCCCATCGGCGGGCTCAGCGAGATCGCCGTCGTCGCGTTCCACCCGGACGCGAGCTACGCGCTCCTGCTCGAACGCACGAATGTGCTGCACGTTCTCGATTGGTCCACGGGGCTCACCACACGTTTCGACCTACAGCCGCGCGGCGCCGACCTCTATTGGGAGGACCTCGCCTTCGATCCCGACGGCACCCAGGCCTACCTGGTCGGCACACGCCGGGTCCGCAACCCGGCGTCCACGGACGGCGTCGTCTACCGATTCGACGACGCGCTCTTCCGTGGCGGTGACCCCGCACCCGTCGCCGAGACCGCAGTCGCGGCCGGGAACGAGTTCGGCGCCATCGCCTGGCCCCACTCGGCCGAGGGGCACCCCGTGGTGCTCGGCCGCGCTGGCCCGCAGTTTCAGAGCGCGGTCCTGCGCGAGCTCGACCCCGATTCCGGCCTCTTCGCCGGCCTCGTCACCACCGAGTTCGCGGGCGCCGGCTGTCAAGACGTCGTTTTCGCCGAGGACGAGTTCGGCGGGCAGGGGCTGCTCGTCGCCTGCGGCATCAACGGCGGGCAGATGCTCTTCTACGCGACGATCGGCGGGGTCGGGGAGTGGCGGCGCGGCCCCGGCGGCGACCAGACCGGCAACGTCTCGCGCATGGCAGCGTACCCCGGGGGGCGCTACGCCCTCGTCATCGGGTGGTCCGGGCGGCGCGTGATGCGCTGGGAGCAGGCTGTGATGACGACCGGCGCCAACGCGCCCTGGCTCCAGACCCACGACATCTTCGGGGTCGACTTCCAGGAAGACGGGCAGCGCGCCCTCATCTACGGCGGCACGCGCGGCAACCCACGCGGCGCGATCATCGTGGAGTACCGCCACGACCTGTACGACTGCCCGGCGCCCTTCAACGACTGCGACTTCACGGACGTGTCGATCCCCAACATCGCCGCGCCCCCCTTCGCCGCGCCCGACAACTTCCGCATCAACGACGCGGCGTTCCGACCCCGGTGTGACGGCGGCCTCGTCGTCGGTGGCCGCACCGACTTCAACGGCAGCACCGGCCAGGTCATCACCTTCCAGGTGCAGGGGCAGGGCATCCGCGACTGTCAGGCGCCCTGAGCGGGTCGTCCGAAGTCGACCCTCCGAGGGGGTCGACCCGCCTCACGGTCCGGGGGCGTCGACGAGCTTCCGGAGCAGGTACACGTAGGTCAGGGCGTGCCGCTTGGCCTGCGCCCGCAGGTCCGCGGCGGCGGAGTGGCCGCCGTCGGTGTTCTCCCAGTAGAGGAACGGCTTGCCCAGCTCGGCGAGGCGCGCCGCCATCTTCCGCGCGTGCCCCGGGTGCACCCGGTCGTCCCGCGTCGAGGTCACGAAGAACGGCTCGGGGTACGTCACCTCGGGGCGCACGTTGTGGTACGGCGAGATCCCGCGCAGGAACGCACCCTCCACGGGGTCCGCGGGGTCGCCGTACTCGGCCATCCACGACGCCCCGGCGAGCAGCGTGTGGTAGCGGAGCATGTCGAGCAGCGGCACCTGCACCGACACGGCGCGATACAGCTCGGGGTGTTGCGTCAGCTGCACGCCCATCAGCAGACCGCCGTTCGAGCCGCCCTGAATCCCGAGGCGACCGGGCCGGGTCACGCCGGTCTGGATGAGCGCGCGGGCGACGGCCTCGAAGTCGTCGTAGATGCGCTGACGCTCGGTCTTCAGGCCGGCCTGGTGCCAAGCGGGTCCGAACTCGCTGCCGCCGCGGATGTTCGCGACGGCGAAGGCCCCGCCGCGCTCGAGCCACAGCTTGCCCGTCACCGCGACGTACCAGGGGGTCAGCGGCACCTGGAAGCCGCCGTAGGCGTAGAGCAGGGTGGGGGTCTCCCCCGGGGGGGCGGCGCCGGCCTTGCGGACCACGAAGTACGGGATGCGGGTCCCGTCTTTGGACACGGCCTCGGTCTGCTCCACCGAGAGCCCTTGGGCGTCGAATCGTGCCGGAGAGCGCTTGAGCTCGACCGTCGCCGGCTCGGCGTCGTGGGCCCGGTGCAGGCTCGGTGGCGTGAGGTAGCCCTCGACGTTGAAGAGCAACCGCGGATCCGCCTCGCGCAAGGCGACGACGCTCACGGCCGCGTTCTCCTCGACCGGAATCTGGCCCCTGTCGAAGCCCCCGGACTTCGCGTTCGGCGTGAAGGTGAGCAGGCGCCCGCGCACGTTGTCGGTCAGCGACACGACGATGCGCCCGGCCGTCACCGCGACCTGCTGGACCGCCTGGCGCGCCTCGGGTGTGAAGACGTGCTCGATCGTCGGCGTCGTCGCGGGGGCGGCGAGGAACGCGTCCAGATTCAGGGCGAGCAAGGTGCCGGCCGCGTGCGTCGTCTGGGCGCCGGCCGGGGTCCACGGCTCGTCGATGGTGAAAAGCAGGCGAGGGCCCAGCAGACCGACGAGGGCCGACTTCGACGGCACGGGCAGCTTCAACGGCGGCACCGCCTCGGTCGTGGAGCGCGCCAGCAGCCACTCGACCTCGTAGAAGCTCGTGCGGCGCACGAAAAGAAGCTGCGTTCGGCCGGGCCCGCGCAGCACCGCGGGCCACACGCCCATGTCCTTCTGGACGCCGCGGTAGAGCTCGGTCGCGGCCTCGAGGGGCGCTCCGCGCCGCACGGCCTTGAGCACGAATGGGTAGCCCGACTCGGTCAGCGTGCCCGTGCCCCAGTCGCGACCCACGATGAGCGTGTCGAGGTCGAGCCACGCCGCGTCCTGCTTGCTCTCGGGGAGCCGGAAGCCGCCCTCCACGAAGGCCCGCGCGCGGGTGTCGAACTCGCGGACCTCGACGGCGTCCTTGCCGCCGTCCGACAGGTTCACGAGGCAACGTGTATCGTCGGGCGGCAGGCACCCCGCGCCCTTCCACACCCAGTTCTTGCCCTCGGCCTTGGCGAGGGCGTCCAGGTCGAAGAGTGTCTCCCAGACCGGCGTCTCGGTGCGGTACGAGGCCTCGCTCGTCGTCCGCCAAATGCCGCGGACGTGCTCGGGGTCCTGCCAGAAGTTCGCGAAGCCGAAGCCCGTGAGATCGGGGTAAGCGATGCGGTCGCTCGCCTCCAGGATGCGCAGCGCATCGGCCTCGAGCGTCGCGTAGCGCGGATCCCCCTGCAGGTCCGCGAGGGTGCGCGCGTTCTGCGCCTCGACCCACTCGAGCGCGCGTTTGCCCTCGACCTCCTCGAGCCAGAGGTACGGATCTTCGGGCGACTGGACCTGAGCGGGCGTGGACGGCACGGGCTTCGACTCCGGGGCCCCGCCGCACGCTGAAGCGATGCAGACGACGAGGGCCGAGCGCAAGGTGAGGTTCATGCGGGTTTCCCGAACGTGAGCGGCGATTGTGGGGTGATGCCGCGTCGGCTACAACGCCCCGCATGCGCCTCGTCAAAATCGCCATCGGCAGCGTGAACACGACCGTCGGCGCGGTCGAAACGAACGTCAC
>JBMOFP010000236.1:0-8131 GCA_049318805.1 Bradymonadia bacterium | reverse complement strand
TTTTCAGCAGCCTGCGATGAAGGTGCGTGCCCGTCCGGACCGGCTGTGACGCCACGTGACAGTGACAGTGACACCGTGCGGGGGGGTCGGCCGGGCCGCTTTCGGCCTCCGGGCGGCGTGGCGCGGCGGAACTCCGTGAGGTCGGCCGCGTCGCAGGCTTGGCACGCCCCTTGAAATGCTCCCCAACCACCAAACGAACGGCAGATGCCTGAAAACAAAGGAGAATCCTCATGAAGAAGTCCAGCCTCCCGACGCGTCGATTCCTCTCCACCCTGCACCTCGGCCTGCTGGCCGCCTTCGGCGGTGGGACCGCCCACGCCGCGACTGTGCTCCGTATCTCCGACCAGCCGCTCATTGCAGGTCAGACGGACTCCGCTTCCGTCACGGATACGTGGGTTTCTCCCGGGATCTTCGTGTTGTCGAAGTCCACGTACTACGGCTACAGCGAGACACGCAGTGTGCTGAGCTTCCCCCTCCAGGGCGGCGTGAGCCCGGACACCGCCTCGGCGACGCTCGTCGTGCCGGTGGGGTGCACGTACGAGCCCTGGAGCGACTTCGGGACCAATGACGGCTTCGTGTCGGTGAACGTCTCCGAGGTGAGCGGCGATGCCACGGGTGTCATCCTGGGCGGCCCCAACACGGCCCCCGGCTTCTTCGAGGACCTTGCGGACGGCGAGCTCTTCGGCAGCGTCGCCATCCCCGCCAACGACGGGCAGCCCGCCCGCATTCCGCTGACCGAAGCCGGCCTCGCGGCGCTGCTGGCGGCGCAGGACCGCTTCGCCGTCGGCCTCTCGATCGCCCCCGAGGAGGCTGAGACCTACGCGTTTGATTGCCAGTGGGGCGCGGATGTCGAGCTTCTGCTCTGCACCGCCGCCGACGAGCAGGACGGCGACGCGGTCACTTGTGGTTTCGACAACTGCCCCAGCGTGGCCAACGACGACCAGCTCGACTGGGACGGTGACGGTGTCGGCGACGCCTGCGACGTCTGCCCGTTTTCACCGGACGCCTCTCAGGGCGATGTCGACGGGGACGGCCTCGGTGATGCCTGCGACGACAGCGACCTCGATGGCTACAACGACGACTGGGACAACTGCCCGACGCGCCCGAATCCGGACCAGGCGGACGGAGATGCCGATGGGGTCGGCGACGCCTGCGACCTCACCCCGACCCACGACCTGGCCGTGCAGCGGATGACCACGTCCCGCACGACCATCAGCCTCGCGGCGGGCACCGGGGTCGTCACGGTGAAGTACGACGTGAAGAACCTCCGCAACTACCCCGAGACCTTCACGGCCAACGCGACCCTCGAGGGCCTCCCTGTGAATTGCGGTGTCACCGAGCCCGCGGCGCCCATCTCCGGCGTCGTGGCCGCTCGGGGCAAGCAGACCGTGACCTGCGACGTCGGGATCACCTGCGGCCTCAATGCGCCCCGCGGCCTGCACACGGCGACCGGCGTCAGCCTCGTCAACCTCGACCCGGTGAATGGCTACGAAATGGAGCTCACCAACAACTTCGTCCGCAGCAACGGCGTCCTTCGCCTCAATCGCTGACGCCCCCCGCGTCCGGCCAATCGACCGCCCCGCCGACTCACGGCGCGGCGGTCGACGCGTTTCCGCGCCCTTACCCGACCTTCGTGGCGATCCACCAGGTCGTGCCGCCGGCATCCTTCACGCCGCCGCGCTTGTCCTCATCCTGCTTTCGCACCGGCACCTGGACCGACTCGGCGCCGGCCTCGAGCGCCTTGCGGTAGGTCGCGTCGACGTCCCGAACGTAGACGTGCACATGACTCTCGAGCGCCGGCCACTCCGCGCCCGCGGAGTCGGCGATCATGAGTACGGTGTCATCGAGGCGCACCTCCGAGTGCATGATCCGACCGGCTTCGTCGGCGAAAGACCGGATCTCCTCCGCACCGAAGGCCTGGGTCAGGAAAGTGATGGTTCCCCGGGCCCCCCGAGTGATGAGATACGGGGAAACGGAGGTGTAGTTCGCGGGCTTGAAGTCAGACGCGTTCGAGGACATGCAGACACTCCCGTGATTCACCGCGCTCGGGCGGGTTTGATGGCGGCCTTCGTTGCGGCCTTCTCGCCCGCGCGCGCGACACGCCACCGAACGATCTGGCGGACCAGCTCGAGGGGAAGCTCGCGGTCGTGGCGAAGCTGAATCGCCCCCTTCGACGACGGCAGGCCCTCGAGCGCGTCGGCAAAGGCCACGATCGCCTCGGGGCCGGGGTACAGGCCCACATGCTGGGTGTACCCGGCGAGGTGCACCAGGTTCTCGCCCTGGCGCCAGGTCGGTATCGCGTACGCGATCCGCTCCACGGCGCCCGGGGCCTCCTCACGGATGAGCGCACGCAAGATGCGCAAACGCTCGCGGGAGACCGCCGGCGCGGCCTCGATGTAGGCGTCGATCTCGGGCGACGGGGGCGAGGACATGCGCTTCGGCTACGCGAGGCGCACGCGGCCCGCAACCGAGTTCAGGCCCGAAGCCTACTTCTTCGCGAGGTCGAAGCGGTCGAGCTGGGTCACCTTCGTCCAGGCCTTCACGAAGTCCGCGACGAACCGGTCCTTGCCATCGACCTGCGCGTAGACCTCGGCGATGGCGCGCAGCTCCGAGTTCGAGCCGAAGAGCAGATCCACGGGCGTCGCCGTCCACTTCACCTTGTCGGCGTCGCGCTCGCGCCCCTCGTACAGGCCCTCGGTCTGGGCCTTCGACCACACGTACTTGATGTCCAACAAGTTCACGAAGAAGTCGTTGGTCAGCGTGCCGGGCTTGTCGGTGAACACACCGTGGGCGGCGCCGTCGGTGTTGGCATCCAGCGCCCGCAGCCCGCCGACCAGCACGGTCATCTCGGGCACCGTGAGCGTGAGGAGTGCCGCGCGGTCGATGAGCGCCTCGGCGGGAGAGCGCTTCTGTCCGGGGGCGTAGAAGTTCCGGAAGCCGTCGGCCGTCGGCTCCAGGTGGCTGAAGGAGTTCACGTCCGTCTGTTCGGCCGTGGCGTCCCCCCGACCCGGGGTGAAGGGCAGCTCGACCTTTACGCCGGCCCGCTTCGCCGCCTCTTCGATCGCAGTGTTCCCGGCGAGCACGATCACATCGGCGAGGGAGACCTTCTTGCCGCCCTTGAGGCCCTTGTTGAAGTCCTGCTGCACCGTCTCGAGCTTCGCCAGCACGGTCGCCAGCTCCTTCGGCGAGTTCGCGGCCCAGTCCTTCTGCGGCGAGAGGCGCACGCGGGCGCCGTTCGCCCCACCGCGCATGTCCGTGCCGCGGAACGAGGCGACCGCCGACCACGCCGTGCGCACGAGCTGCGGCACCGTGAGGCCGCTGGCGAGGATCTTCGCCTTGAGCGCCGTCACGTCCTTCTTGTCGATGAGCTTGTGGTCCACCGCGGGCACGGGGTCCTGCCAGGCGAGCACGTCCTTCGGCACCTCGGCGCCCAGGTAACGCGCGCGCGGCCCGAGGTCTCGGTGGGTCAACTTGAACCAGGCCTTGGCGAAGGCGAGTCGGTACTCCTCGGGGTTCGCGCGGAAGCGCTCGACCACCTTGCGGTAAGCCGGATCGACCTTCAGCGCCAGGTCGGTGGTGAACATGATCGGGGCGTGCCGCTTGCTCGGGTCGTGGGCATCGGGGACCAGGTTGTTGCCCTGGCCCTTCGTGGGGATCCACTGGATCGCCCCCGCGGGGCTCTTCGTCTGCTCCCACTCGAAGACCATCAGGTTGTCGAGGTAGTTCGTCGACCAGGCCTTCGGGTTGACCGTCCACGCGCCCTCGAGGCCGCTGGTCGTCGCGTCCACGCCCTTGCCGGTGCCGCACTTATTCTTCCAGCCGAGGCCCTGGGCCTCGACACCGGCCGTGGCGGGCTCGGCGCCCACACACTTCGCGGGGTCGTGTTTGCCATGGGCCTTGCCGAAGGTGTGACCGCCGGCGATGAGCGCCACGGTCTCCTCGTCGTTCATCGCCATGCGACCGAAGGTGTCCCGGATGTCCTTCGCCGCGGCCATCGGATCCGGCTTGCCGTTGGGGCCCTCGGGGTTCACGTAGATGAGGCCCATCTGCACGGCGCCGAGGGGCCTCTGAAGCTTGCGGTCGCCGGAGTAGCGCTCGTCGGCGAGGAGCTTCTTCTCCGGTCCCCAGTAGACGAGATCGGGCTCCCAGTCGTCGGCGCGTCCGCCCGCGAAGCCGAAGGTGCGAAAGCCCATCGACTCCAGCGAGACGTTGCCGGTCAGCACCATCAGGTCGCCCCACGACAGCTTCTGGCCGTACTTCTGCTTCACCGGCCACAGCAGGCGGCGCGCCTTGTCGAGGTTCGCGTTGTCGGGCCAGCTGTTCTGCGGATTGAAGCGGAGCTGGCCGCCGTCCGAGCCGCCGCGCCCGTCGAGGGTGCGGTACGTGCCCGCGCTGTGCCACGCCAGGCGAATGAAGAACGGCCCGTAGGTGCCGTAGTCGGCCGGCCACCACGCCTGCGACGTGGTCAGAGCCTGCTTGATGTCCTTCTTCACCGCCTCGAGGTCGAGGGTGGCGAAGGCCTTCGCGTAGTCGAAATCGGCCCCGAGGGGGTTCGACGAGACCGCGTGCTGGCGCAAGGGCGAGAGGTCGAGCTCGTCGGGCCACCAGAACCGCGCCGATTGCGGGGGGCCTTCGGCGCAGGCGACCTGCGCCGTGAGCGTCAGCGTGGCGGCAGCGGCCATGGCCGTGAGGAGGCGCAGCGATTCTCTCTTCATGGGGAAATCTCCGGTGTCCGTGGGGTCGTTCGGGTGTACCCGTGCGCGACCATGGGCACGGGGCGTGCCAGCCCGGCGGCGCGCTCGAACCCGCATGGCGCCGTGGTGGACGCGGATTCTGCACCGAGATTTCGTGATTCTCACCGGAATGTCGGTGGGGCTCTGGGTTTTCGGTGGACCACAGACCTGTTCGGCCAGGCGTGCGCCGCCGCCCAGCCAGTCCCCAGCCTCACCCCGGGGGCTCAGCGCATCGAAGGTGTAGGGGCCTGCGCCCCCGATTCGCCCGCTTGTCTGGACACGCCCGAATTCGCCGCGTCCGCCGGTGCTCGCGGGTGCGCGACCACACCCGATCTGGGGACCGCAGGCGGCGCGTCCGGGTGGGGGTGGCTGGGCCTCGCGCTGGTGGCCATGGGCGTTCGTTCACGGAGGCTCGGTCAGTGACGTCGCCCGGGCCTCAGTCGTAGCGGGTCACGCCGAAGAAGGTCCCCGTGTACACGGTCCCATCGGGGCCGACCTGGGTCGCCGCGAAGGTCGTGTTCTCGCAGAGCTGAGGAAGCATCTCGATCCACGTGCGGAGCACCCCGGCGAAGACAGGGCCCAGCGCGTCGATGAAAGACGCGTCGCAAGAGTCGACCCGGGCTGGCGTGAAGAAGCGCGCGGCACCCGTGTCGAGGTCGAGGGCGTGCAAGCCCCACAGGCCGCCCTGCAGCCCGACGCCGTAGAAGAGATTACTGGCCTCGCTCGAGGTCGGGATGGTGTTGGGCACCGAAACCTCACGGTTCGCCCACACACCCTTGCAAGTTCGGGTCGCGGGATCCCAGTCGATGCGTTCCACCCCGCGCGGCGCCTGTGAGGCGCGGCCGCTCTCGAGGGCCGAGAAGATGGTGCGAATCGCACCACTGTACCCGTCGAGGACGGACTCGTCGGCGATCTGATTGTTGACCACGATCGACATGTAGCCGCGCACGAGCACCGACTGTTCGGAGACCGACACCTGGGCGTCGGGGTCCCCGAAACGCACCGGCACCTCACAGGCGATGCGGCGGTCATGCGCGGGGCTCAGCGCTTGCCAGTCCGCGGGGATGTCATCGCGCCACAAGAGCACCAGGTGCATGAGGTCCTGGCCATCGGTGATGACGACGAATCGGTCGCGATCCGCCGGTAGGCCCATCAGCGTCGGCGTGGAGCCGGAGCCCGCACCGAGCCGGATGCCCGATTCGACGGCGCCGGCGTTGTACGGCGCCTGCCAGTCGAGGGTCACGGCGCGGCCGTCGAACCGAAGACGCAACATGCGCCGGCTGGTCACGACGTAGATGCCGCCCGTTTCGTCGGCCGCGATGGAGTTCGATACGGACTGAAACTCGGGGGCCATCGTGTTCACGGCGTCGTCGTCGCACGCGTCACCGTTGATCGAGAACCGCAGCAGCGCCTCGTCCGCCAGGGCGTCCGGCGCGCGGGGCAGGACCCCGACGACGCCCGCCGCGGTGGCCAGGGCGAGCTCGCCGGTCCAGAGGAGCGTGATCCCGACGATGGTGTCTTCACGGCCACAGAAGAAGGTGTCGGGCAGGGCATAACGGCGGAGCAAGGCGATGGGCGAGCCCGCCTCTCCGGGGCGCGCGTCGCCGTAGACCTCCAGGGTGCGGCCCCGAGTCACGATGAGGTGTTGGTCGACATCGAGCACGCTGTAGGCGCCGCTGATGCCGAGCGCATAGGTCGGCGCGTCGGCCTCGCGTTCACTCGGCACGTACACGTCGATGGGCTCGAACGTGCCGTGGTCGAGCTTGAGGATCGCACCGGAGCTGCCCACCACCGCCGCCCACACGGCTCGGCGGCCATCGGGGTAGAGGGCCGAGAAGTTCAGCGTGACGGGGATGCCGGGCACGGAGAGGTGGCGCGAGGTGCCGGCCTCCACGGGCCCCGGGAGCGGGCTCGACCCCTGAGCATAGGGCGTGCGATGGCTCACGGACCACACGGAGTCCGCCAGGAACGGGTGGTCGGGCGGCTCGGTGGCCCGGGGGGCGTCCGGCGGATCGCCCGCGTCTTGAACACGCGCATCGGCTTCGACGGCCTCCCCGGGCGCGGCGCGTGTGGCGTCGCCGTCGCAACCCAAGAGGCCGAGGAGGACGAGCGCTCGAGAGGGTCGACTGCATCGCATGGTCCTGTCTTTTACCATGCCGCCGCGGCCGAAACGCGGTCAACTCCCTGCCGGGGCGTACCGACGGGAAGGTCGAAAGGGGTGGCGATGGCATTCTTCGAGCAGTGTCGATGGCCGACGGTGGGTGCGGCGCTGTGGCTCGTCGCCTGCGGCGCGGACGCCGAGGACGCGGCGACGCCGGCGGCTGGCGAGGCGGACGCACGGGTGTCGCGGGACGCCGAGCCCCCGCCGGAGGGGGACGCGGCGGCGCCGACCTTCGCGTGCGTTCCACCCACGCAGGCGCCCCCGTTCCCGAGCGGCTCACCCTACGTGGGTGTGCATGCGAACCCTCAGAACAACGACCTCGTCCCCTGCGACGGCGCGAGCCGTTGGGCGCCCGCGTGGCACGCGCTGCAGGGCCGCGCCATCGCGCAGCCGAATACCTTCAGCCCCGATGGCCGGACGGTCTACGTGACCTCTTCGGCCGGGTCGGCGCCCGCGTGTACGGTGCACGCCCTCGACGCCGCGACGGGTCGTGTGCTCTGGTGCTTGAACGAAGAGGGGGCGCTCGCCGGGAGCGTCACGGTCGACGCGGAAGGGCGGCTCTACACCACGACGGCCGCGGGCGTGCTCTCGCTCACCGCGGACGGGCAAGAGCGCTGGCGCCGCACCTGGGCCTTCGAGGACGGTACGCCCGGCGGCCCGACCGGGCTGCATCTGCACCCGAGCGGTCACGTCGCGGTGGTGACCGGTACGGGTCACATCGCCCTGCTCGACCGGAACGACGGCGCCGTCGTGGCGGAGCTCAGCGTGTACGAGGACGTGGGCTTGCCGCGTGTCGAGCGCCCCGGTCTGATGGTCGATCTCGGGCGACTGCTGCCGCCCGAGGTCACCGAAGACTTCGTGCAGACCTTCGGCTCGACAGAACAGCTCTTCGGCATCTTCGCTGGGGTGGGCAAGCAGTGGACCGACAACACGGTCGGCATCGCGCCCGATGGCACGCTGTATGGCATCGGGACGGGACGGGCGGCGGACCAGGGTGCGCTGGTGCAGGTGCGCGTCACCACCACGGACGCAGGCGTGACGCTCACGCCCGGGTGGGTCGGCGTCTTCAACCAGGGCAGCGCGTCCAGCCCTTCCATCAGCCCGGACGGCCGATTCGTCAAGGTGACGGATGGCAACAGCACCGCCGGCTTGCTGGCACCCGAGACGGTCGAAGCGCGGGCGCTCCTCTTCGAGGTCGCCGCGTGCGACGAGCTCGAACGCGCCCTCGCCGTCGAAG
>JBMOFP010000235.1:0-8336 GCA_049318805.1 Bradymonadia bacterium | reverse complement strand
GACGGTCGCGACGAAGACTGTGACGGGACCACGGACGAACGTGTCCTCGGCGAGGAAGGGTGCTACGACGGCGACCCACGGGACCTGGACGGCCCGGAGCGCGCATGTCGGGCGGGCCAGGAGGTCTGCGTCGAGGGCGGCTTCGTGTGCGTCGGGCAGGTTCTGCCCGACCCCGCCTCTGAGGACGGCTGCAACGGGGTGAACGACGACTGCGACGACCGGATCGACGAAGACTGCTCGTGCGTCAACGACGATCCGTGCGAGGGGGAGCCCGTCGGCGCGTGCACCCCAGGGGTGCAGCTCTGCGACCCGGACGGCCTGTTGGTGCTGTGTGCGGGCGCCGTCCCCCCCTCGAACGAGGTCTGCGACCTCCTCGACAACGACTGCGACGGCGTGACGGACGAAGGCACGGACCAGGCCTGTGTGACGGCGGACAATCAAGACTTCGTCGGCATTGGCCGCTGTGTCGCCGGGGTTCGGGCGTGCGCCGAAGGGGCGCTCGCCGAGGTCTGTGTCGGCGAGGTGCCGCCCAGCCTCGAGCAGTGCAACGGGTCCGACGACGACTGTGACGACCGGACGGACGAGGACTTCGCGGCCGACCTCGGCGCGGCCTGCACCCAGGGTGTCGGCGGGTGCGCGCAGTCGGGCATCACCGTCTGTGCGGGCGACGGCGCGTCGGTCGTGTGCTCGGTCCAGGCCCTCGCGCCCGGGGTCGAGGTCTGTAACGACGTGGACGACGACTGCGACGGCGCCATCGACGAGGGCGTCAAGGCCGAGTGCTACGAGGGTCTCGCCGGCACGGCGAACGTCGGCCAGTGCCGCGGCGGATTGAAGACCTGCATGGCCGGCCGGTTCGGAGACTGCGTGGGCCAGGTGTTGCCCGCGCCCGAGGAGTGTCTGGACGACGGCGTCGACGAGGACTGCGACGGCCTGATCAACGAGGACTGTCGGTGCGCCAATGGCTCTTCGATCGACTGCGGCACGGACGTCGGGCGTTGCGAGACGGGTCGTCAGACCTGCATGGGCGGCCAGTACGGATTCTGCCTCGGCGCCACGGACCCGGCCGTCGAGGTCTGCAACGGCGACGACGACGACTGCGATGGCTCGACGGACGAGGGCGTCGCCCCGGTCGAGTGTTACACCGCCGACGACCCGCGCACTCAGGGCGTGGGCGTCTGCCGCGGCGGCCTCGAAGCGTGCCGTTCCGATGTGTGTGCGGGCGAGGTCGTGCCGTCGCCCGAGGAGTGTGACGGCGAGGACGACGACTGCGACGGCACCATCGACGACGACGTACGCTTCGACGAAGGTGATTGCGCCGTCCAGGGCAAGGTGGGCGCGTGTCGCGATGGGACGCTTCGATGCACGGGCGGGCAGGCGACGTGCGCTCAGGTCGTTCAACCCACACGAGAGGTCTGCAACCGTGTGGACGACGACTGCAACGGCGTGACGAACGACGTGCCCATCGTCGAGACCGACGTCCTGCAGGTCGTGCCGGACCTGGACCCGTCTCCCCAACTCCGGGCGACGTGGAACAGTGACCTGGCGAGCGCGCTCGTCGCGTACACCGACACCTCCGCGGTCGCGTTCGGACAGTTCGCGGGCTGGGTGCGCATCTTCAACGCGGCGAACGTCCAGACGGCCATCGCCGAGGTGACGCCTGCGTTCGCGGACGGTCAACTGCAGCAGGTCAAGGTCGCCTCGGTGCCGGCGGGTGGCGGTCAGGGGGGCTTCGCATACGCCTACACGGAGGGCAGCTTCCGAGGCTACGGGCAACTCTGGCTGAGCCTGCTCGGCCCCGACGGCTCGCTTCAGTTGGTCGACGGCGGGGCGCGCCTCTCCGTGCGCTCGCAGGCCAACAGCGCGCTCGCGGTCAGGGACTTCGACATGGACGTCTCGGCGGACGGCGTGGCCTTCGCCTGGGTCGAAGACTACGTCGACGGGCTGCAGCTCCCGCAACAGCGCCTCGCGTTTCGGCGTTACTCGGCGGACTTCAGCATGGTCGTGCAGAACCTCACCGTCGGTCCCGCGACGAGCAATACGAAGGTCGCGATCGCGCGGATGACGCAAGGGGGCGTGCGTTTCGCCATCGCGGTCGAGGACTCCAGCCCGGTCAACGGCCGGAACCAGGTCCGCGTCTACACGCTGGACGCCGACGGCGGCAATATTCGGACCGTCGATCTTCCCGCGCCGGGTCTCGGCGCGCGCAGCCTGGGCGGCGTCATCGCCATCGGTGACCGCTTCTGGGTCGGGACGTCCTCGGCCGTGGCGGGCACCGACGCGGTCTTGCTGCAGCGGTTCGATCGCACCGCGATGCCCCAGGGGGCGGAGCTCACGCTCTCTTCGGGGGTCGAGTCCCGCAGCGCTCCCGGCCTCTCCAAGACCTCGGACGGCGGCGCGCTCGTCGCGTGGCGACAGCGCGAGGGCGGCGGCGGCGCCCAGGGCGGCATCTATGTGTCCCGCATCACCTCGGCCTTCGCGCGGGTTCTGAACAACGGCGTGCGCATCGGCAGCACGCTCAGCTCCGCGACCTCACCGCGCGTGCTCCGGGACGGTCGGATGGTCGTGTGGAGGAGCGGGGACGATCGCCTCGTCGGCCAGGCCCGCGTGGGCGATTTCCTCTGCCTGCCGCAGTAGCCGGGCCGCTCGTTTTTTTGTGTAACCTCGGGGGCCTTCGCCGTATCTTCGGCGCATGAGCGAGACCTACTACAAGCACGAGCATCTCCCGCAGTTCCCGCAGATCGCGACCGGCAACGCCGAGCTGGCGAAGAAGTTCTTCGACTACTACGGCGCGGTCTTCGCCGAGGGCGCGCTGACGGCGCGCGAGAAGTCGTTGATCGCCCTCGCGGTGGCGCACGCGGTGCAGTGCCCCTACTGCATCGACGCCTACTCGAACGACGCGCTGGAGAAGGGCGCCGACCTCGAGCAGATGACCGAGGCGGTGCACGTCGCCTGCGCCATCCGCGGCGGCGCCTCGCTCGTGCACGGCACCCAGATGCTCGAGCACGTGCGCAAGAAGGGCATGTGAGGCTCATCGACCCGGACCTGGAGAGCCTGGAGGCGGGTCCGAAGCGCGCGACCTCGCTCATTCGGCGCGGCCTGGCGCTTGCGGCCCCAGCGGAGCAGCTCCGCGTGCTCGACGCCCTGCCGGTCGGCGACCTCAACTTCGACGCGCGCATCGCCGCCGCCGGGCTCGGCGTGTTGCGGCCGGCGACGCTCGAGTACTTCCAGATGAACCTGGGCAAGCTCTGCAACATGACCTGCCGGCACTGCCATGTGGACGCAGGGCCGGACCGGGTCGCCGAGCAGATGGACGCCGAGACCGTGGACGCGTGTCTCGCGGCCCTCGACCGCACCGACGCACATACGGTGGACCTGACGGGCGGAGCCCCGGAGCTCAACGCACACTTCCGGCGTCTCGTGGACGCGTGCGTGGCCCGCGGCAAACACGTCATCGACCGATGCAACCTCACGGTGTTGCTCCTGCCCCGCAACGAAGACCTCCCCGCCTACTTCGCCGAGCGCGGCGTCGAGGTCGTGTGCTCTCTGCCGCACTGGCGTGCCCGGAATACGGACGCTCAACGCGGTGATGGCACCTACGAGCGGTCGATTCGCGCCTTGAAGCGGCTCAACGAGGTCGGCTACGGCCAGGGTGACCCGCGGCGTGTGCTCACGCTCATGAGCAACCCGGCGGGGGCGTTCCTTTCGGGGAGCCAGGCGGCGCTCGAGACCGAGTGGAAGCAGGGCCTCCAGCGTGAGCACGGCGTGACCTTCGACCGGCTGATCTGCTTGAACAACATGCCGATCAGCCGATTCCTCGAGTGGCTGCTCGAGACCGGGAACCTGCAGGGTTACATGGAGCGGCTCTCGAACGCGTTCAACCCGTCGGCGGTGTCGGGCGTGATGTGCCGCAACACACTCTCGGTCTCGTGGGACGGCCGCCTGTACGACTGCGATTTCAACCAGATGCTGGCGCTCGAGGCCGAGGACGCGTCGGGGGTCCCGGGGGCCCTGGGGCACGTTCGGGACTTCGACCCGATCCGATTCGCCGGCCGGCGAATCGTGACGGCACGCCACTGCTTCGGGTGCACCGCGGGCAACGGCTCGAGCTGCGGCGGCGCCACGACCTGAGTCACGTGGGGTGACGTCGCCGTCGGGAGTCTGCATGCTTCGGCCCCGTATGCGACTCCACGAGCTCCGAACCGTTGCGCTGAGTCTTGGCCTCGCGGCCTGCGGAGATGCGGGCTCGGGGCCGTCGCAGGACGCGGTCTTCGACCCCCTCGACGCCGCACCGCCTCTGGATGCGGCGCTCACGCTCGACACCGCGCCGCAACCCGACGCCGCGCCGCAACCCGACGCCGCGCCGCAACCCGACGCCGCACCTCCGGTCGACGCCGCACCTCCGGTCGACGCCGCGCCTCCACCCGACGCCGCGCCGCCACCCGACGCCGCACCTCCGGTCGACGCCGCACCTCCAACCGACACTGCGCCGCCACCCGACGCCGCGCGACCTGTCGACGCCGCGCGACCTGTCGACGCCGCGCCTCCGGTCGACGCCGCACCCGCTCCGCTCTTCCCGACCTCCGCCTTCACCCTCGAAGGGGCGCAGGTCGCCGGCGCGGAGCCCGAGGACTTTCTGCGGCTCGACGGGCGCGACGGTCTCATCCTGGACCCCAGCGTGCGTGTTCGTCTCGTGGTCGGGCCCGAGGAGATCCCGGACGGGGTCGCGCACCTGGCCCTGGAGTCGGTGACCTGGCGACGTGAGGAAGGCCGGGTGCGGCTCCGGATCAACGACGGCCCGGCCCTCGAGGGCCAGGTCCTCTCCGAGGGCGACGGTCCGATCCGGTTCGTCCGGGGCCTCGATTCGACCACGACGGGCTATGGATTGGCGCACGTCCCTGCGCCGCTCCCTCTCGAGGTCCGCGGCCCGGGACCCGTGGTGGTGGAGCTCGAAGCCCTGGAAGCGGGGCTGGTGGTCTTCGGCGGGGCGCTCCTCGACGCTCGTGCCCCGACCGTGGAGTCGGCGTCCGGCCCTCTGCCGCCGTGGCCCGTAGAGACGGCCGAGGCGGCGAATGAGGTCGAGGCCATGCCGTGCGCCGAGCCCGAGTGCGACGACGGCGAGGCCCTGAGTCGATCGGTCGCCGAGGCCCCCGCGGGGCCGCTGCGCCTGAATCTCGCCTCGGGCCGCTTTCACCTTCGAACGCCGGTGCGAATCACGCGGCCCAACGTCTTTGTGCAGGGCGCCGTGGATGGGGCCGGCGTGCCGCTGAGCCTGCTCTTCTGGGACCCTTCCGTGGGCGGGCAGAGCGCGGCGTTCGAGGTCCGCGGCGGTGGCCCCCAGGGTCCCGAGTGGCCCGTGGTCGGGGACGTGGCCGCCTTCGCGCGCGACCTCGCGGTCGACCTGCCCGCGCCCCTCGCGACCCCTTGGGTGCGTCTGGTCGCCGACGACCACCTCGACGTGCCCGCCGTGTGCCGCGAGGGCCGAGATGTCGAACGATTCCAAAGACATACGCTCCACCTTGCCCGTGCTCTGAGCCAGCGCCTCGGCGCGGACGACGCGCCCGGACGCCTTCGGCTCGATCGCGGCATCGGCGTGCCTCTGCCCGCCGAGGCCCGGCCGCGCGTCACCGCCGTCGACCTGCTGCCCGGCTTCCGCATCGCGGACGTGAGTTTCGAGGCGGCCTGCCCCGAGGCCTTCGTCGAGCGGGCCCCACGCGCGCCGAACTGCACGAACCCCGAGGTCCAGGACGACGACGGGCTCGCCCTGAGCTGGACCCGCGGGGCGGTCGTCGAACGGGTCTCGTTTCGAGGCTTCGGCGCCTTCTCGTCGGCGCTCCGCAGCACGGTCGAAACCCGCATCGTCGGCCTGCGCATGGACCACCCGTCGAACTACGGCGAGGGCGGCCGCGGCTACGGTCTCCACGCCATCACCGCCGGCCGGACGCTCCTGCGGGGCGCCGACATCTTCGAAGCACGACATGCCGTGGTCGTGGACTTCGGCTCCAGCGACACCCAGCTCGTGGGCAACGACCTGCGGGACACGACCCTCGCCGTCGTCGACGTGCATGGTGAGGCGAGCCGCGACACCCTGGTCCGCGGCAACCGGATCGGCACCGGCCAGACGGGGGTCCTCGTCGGCGGCGGAGGCCTCGAGGTCCACTGCAACGATGGCCCTCGGCATCACGTCGAGTCCAACGTCGTGCTCGACGCCGGCGCGGCCCTCGGTGTCGCGAACGCCACACGCAACGTCACGTTCCGCGGCAATGACCTCGAGGGCGGCGCGCTCCTGCTCACGGTCGCGTTCGAAGCCGGGGACATCGAGGTGGTCGGCAACCGCTTTGGTCCCACGGGCGGCGCCGCGGTGCTCGTCACGAACGGGAGCGGACCCGTGAACGTGACCCGGAATCTCTTCGTCGAAGCGTGTTCCGCGGTCGCGGCCGTCGTGAGTGTCGGTGGAATCGACGTGGTCGAATCCGAGAACGTGTTCTGTCCAGAGTAGGTGCGTTCACACTCGTTTTACAAAGGCCTGACGTCGCGCTGACCCTTCTCTCGAGCCGTCGCCGTAGCTTGACCTCGGACCCCGATACAGAACGGAGAACGAGCATGAAGTTCCTGCGACTGATTCTGGCCCTGGCCTTCACCCTGGCGACCGCCGCCCCCGCCGGCGCCGGGGATGTGGGGCTCGACGCCCGCCTGGCCACCCCGACGCTGATGGCCGGCACGAAGCAGACCGCGTGGCTGCGGGTGCAGCTCGAGGGCCGCGCGCACACGACGCCGCAGATCGCGAGGCCCGCGATCAACCTCGCGATCGTCGTCGACCAGTCGGGCTCGATGCAGGGCTCGAAGATCGAGCAGGCGCGGGAGGCCGCGCTGATGGCCGTCCGCCGGCTCTCGGCCGACGACTTTGTGGCGGTGGTGGCCTACGACACGACGGTGCGGGTCGTGGTGCCCGCGACGCGCGCCAGCGACCGGGCGGCCATCGAGGCGGGCATCCGCTCGATTCGCGCAAACGGCGACACGGCGCTCTTCGCGGGGGTCGCGAAGGGTGCCGAAGAGGTCCGCAAGTTCCTCGACACCCGCCGCGTCAACCGGGTGCTTTTGCTTTCGGACGGCCTCGCGAACGTCGGCCCCAGCAGCCCCGCCGAGCTCGGCGCCCTGGGCGCGTCGCTCGCCCGCGAGGGCATCGCGGTCACGACCTTCGGCATCGGCCTCGGCTACAACGAGGACCTCATGACCGAGCTCGCGCGCCGAAGCGACGGCAACCACGCGTTCATCGAGAACGCCGCCGAGCTCCCCCGCTACTTCGACCTGGAGCTGGGCACGGCGACGGCGGTCATCGGTCGCGACGTGGACCTCAGAGTGCGTTTTCCCGCGGGCGTGAGGCCGCTGCGTACCCTGGGGCGCATGGCCGAGGTCTTCGGCGACGAGGTCCGCGCGTCCATGTCGCAAATCTACGCGGGACAGAAGCAGGTCTTGCTGGTCGAGGTCGAGCTGCCGCCGGGTGTTGCGCGCGACGAGCAGGTGGTCGCGTCCGTGAAGCTCGGCTTCTCGGACCTCGCGACCTCGACGACGCAGGTGCGCGAGGCCGAGGCCCGGGTGCGCTACACCCTCGACCGGGCCGCCGTCGACGCCGCGGAGGAGCGCTCGGTCTCGGTGAACGTCGTGGAGCTGCTGGCGAACGAAGAGAGCGAGCGCGCCGTGGCCTTGCGTGACCAGGGGCGGGTCCAGGAGGCGCGCGAGCTCTTGATGCGAAACTCGGCGTACATCGACGAGAACGATCGGCGCTACAACGCCCCGGCCTTGAAGAAGCTGAAGCAGAAGACCGACAAGAGCGCGAAGAACGTCGAGGCCGACGGCGACGCCTGGTCCCGCGAGCGCAAGGACATGCGCAAGCAGCAATACGACTTCGAGCAGAACAGCCTGTACTGAGATGACCGGACGCCTCACCGCCGCGCTCGCGCTGCTCGTGTGTGTGCCGCTCCTGGGCACGCTCTGGCTCGCGAATCGTGTCGCCCTCGACGACGCGGCGCGGGTCGAGGCCGATTTGCGCGCGGCGGCCCGAGGACGCCTCGAGGACACACGGGCCTCGCTCGCGCGCCTGCTCGCCGACCGCGCGCGGACCCTACGGGCGCAAGCCACCGAGTGGCCCGAGGGCTCGGAGAACGCGCGCGAAGCGCTCAGGCGCACGTGGATCGCGCCCCGCGCGCTGGTGCTGGACGACCGCGGCCGGGTCGAGTTCCCGCCCATGGCGGCCCGCTCCGCCGACGAGGCCGCCACGGTCGAGCGCTTGCGCCCGCTGTGGCAGGGCGGGTCCCTGGGTCGCGCCCGGCCTGTGGACG
>JBMOFP010000234.1:0-8352 GCA_049318805.1 Bradymonadia bacterium | reverse complement strand
TGTGGTGCCGGGCTACGACAAGCGAGTCGACTTCGGCCAGTTCGAGGCCGGATACGGCGATGCCGTCAAGCGGGCCGAGCGCCTCGCGGCCGCGGCGCTCGGTGCGGGCGAACCGTTCCGCAACCCGACCACGGGCGTCTGGCGGCTTACGGAGGCCATCCGGAGGGACGGCGTCGACTCAGCCCTCAGCGACCGTTTCCCCCGACGGAAGGGGCTTCCTTTCGCCCCTCGGCGCAGCTAGAACCTTCCTCGAAGGTGGGCATGGCGGACAGAGACCCAGAGAGACCCGCAGAGGTGCGCGAAGCGCTGGTGCGTGCCCTCGCGCTCGACCTCGTCGGCCCGGCTCCGGGAGACGCCGAGCACGCCGCCGAGGTGCTGCCCCAGGCCCCCTCGAAATGGTACCTGACCGGGTTCCTTGCGCCGCGCGGCGCCCAGGTCGGTCCGGCGCTGGGGGATCCCCCGGAACCATTGCCTGGGGACGACGACGAGTCCGACGAGGACGCCACCGAGGCCGGCGTCGACGACGGGCAGGACCCGCCCGAGGAGAAGCCCGCGCGTTCGCAGCGTCTGGTCTTCCCGTCCTCGATGGGCCTCTCTGTGCTCGTGCCCGCGGAGACGCATACGCTCCGGGTCACCGCGACGTGGGGCCAGTACGTGCCCGCCCCGGACTTCGGCCCGCGCGCCTGGAGGCGAACGCCACGAACCGCGACCGTCGAGGTGGACGTTGGCGCCTCGAGCGCACCGGCACCTGAGCCGCTCCTCGGTGCGACTGACTTGAAGCTGGCCACCATCGTGCGCGCCGTCGACCCGGCTGCCGGCGTTCCAGGGGGGACTCGAGCAGTCTCCATCTTCCTGGTGAACGAAGCCGAGGTCCTTGTGCCCCCGGAGTCCGACCGGTCGTTCATCTTCCAGACGGCGCTTCAGATCGAGTCCGAAGCACCGTTCGTGCCCCGACCGGACCTCACCGGCCATGGTGTCGCGAGTTGGGACGATGAGGTCGCGGACCTGCAGTACCGCGACGTGTGCGAGCACGCCGTCGGTCACAATGTCGCGGTCGAGGGGGCCCTCGCCGGGGCGCGGGTCGTCCGCACCACGTGGCTTCCGCGGGCCGATGTCGAGAAGGTCGTGCCCACGAAGGTCGACGACGTGACGTTCGGCATGGAGGCCCTGGGCGAGGCCGAGACCCCCGCCGATCTCCAGCGACTCCTGGCGAACCTGCCCGACGCTTACGGGCGATGGATCGATCACCAGCGAGTGCAGATCGACCCTACGGGTGCCTTGTCGAGCGCACGCGTCGCCGTTGCAACGAAGCTCCTCGCTCGGGCCGACCAGGCCTGCGGGCGGCTTCGTCGGGGTCTGACCGTGCTCGAGGAACCTCACGTCTTCGAGGCGTTCCGGATCGCCAATCGCGCCATGGCGACCGCGGCCCGGCGCCGTGTCGCGGTCGAGCAGGGGAAGACGCCGGCAGAGCTCGAGCAGCCCACGTGGCGCCCCTTCCAGCTCGCCTTCGTCCTGCTCAATCTCCCTGGGCTGGCCGACCCGGAGCACCCCGACCGGGACGTCGTGGATCTGCTGTTCTTCCCAACGGGCGGCGGCAAGACCGAGGCTTACCTGGGCCTCGCCGCCTTCGCGATGGTCTACCGCCGCCTCACCGTGCCGGCGCCGCGCCATGGCGGCGTGAGCGTCCTGATGCGGTACACGCTGCGCCTGTTGACACTCGACCAACTCGGGCGCGCGGCGGGTCTCGTCTGCGCTTTGGAGAAGATCCGCGAAGACGACTCTGCTCGCCTCGGCACGTGGCCCTTCGAAATCGGCCTGTGGGTCGGCCGAGGCGCCACACCGAACCAGATGGGCCGCAAAGGGGAGTCGAGCGACACGACTGCACGGGCCCGCACGCTGGCCTACGAGAAGCAGAAGGGGCGACCGGCACCCATCCCCTTGGACAAGTGCCCCTGGTGCGGCACGCCCGTCGTCGCCAAGTGCTTCCAGCTGCACCCGAACGCCGATTTTCCGACGAACCTGAAGGTGCGGTGCGCGAGCCGGGATTGCGACTTCAACGGCGGCGACGACGCAAACGGCAGGCGCAAGCCGACCCTGCCCATCGTGGCCGTCGACGAACCGCTCTACAGGCGGCTCCCGGCCTTCCTCATCGCCACCGTCGACAAGCTCGCGGGCCTGCCGTTCATCGGCGAGGCCGGCAAGCTCTTCGGCTTGGCCGACCGTTTCGATCCCGTGCACGGGTATGCTGGCTGGGCCACGCCGAGTGCACCAGGCGTGAAGCTCGAGGCGCCGCTGCCCCCGCCCGACCTCGTGATCCAAGACGAGCTGCACCTGATCTCGGGCCCGCTCGGCACCATGGTCGGCCTCTACGAAGCCGCGCTGGACGCCCTGTGTACGCGCGACGGGCGGCGCCCGAAGATCGTCGCGTCGACTGCCACGGTCCGCAGGGCCCCGCGACAGATCCGCGCGCTCTTCGGGCGACCTCGGGTCGAGATCTTCCCGCCGCCGGGCCCCGATCCCCGCGACAGCTTCTTCGCGAAGACCGTGAACGCCAGCGAGGCAAACGCACGTCAGTACGTGGGGGTTGCGGCCCTCGGCCGGAATCCGAAGGTCGTGCTGCTGCGCACCTATCTGGCGCTGCTCGGGGCGGCCCAGCGTGCGTTCGAGCGCAGCCCGAAGGCGGCCGACCCCTACATGACGCTGCTCGGCTACTTCAACGCCTTGCGTGAGCTGGGCGGCAGTCGTCGCATCGTCGAGGACGAGGTGGGCGCGCGGCTCGTTCGGTATGGCGAGCGGAAGCGAGTCGGCGAGTTGGAGGGCCCTTTCGCGCACCGCCGAATCGCGCACGAGCCCCTCGAGCTGACGTCCCGCGTTTCGACGAGTGAGGTCGCGCGGGCCAAGGGGCGACTCGACCGACCGTTCACGGACACCAAGGCGCGCGTCGATGTCGCGCTCGCCACCAACATGATCTCGGTGGGTCTCGACATCACACGACTCGGCCTCATGGTGGTGCTCGGTCAACCCAAGAGCGCGTCCGAGTACATTCAGGCGACGAGCCGCGTCGGCCGCGACGACAAGCGACCGGGGCTCGTCGTCACGCTGCTCAACCTGCATCGGCCGCGGGATCGCTCCCACTTCGAGCGGTTCGCGGCGTGGCACGCATCGTTCTACCGCGCCGTCGAGGCGACGAGCGTCACCCCTTTCTCGCCGCGAGCACTCGATCGGGGGCTCGTGGCCGTCGTCACGGCGCTCGTCCGGCATCTCCATCCAGAGATGACCCAGGCATCGAGCGCAGTGAAGCTCGGCGCGCGACGGACCGCCGTCCAGCAGGTGGTCACGTTGCTCATGGAGCGTGCGCGGCAGCATGACGACGCCCTCGACTCGGCCGCGGCGGACGCCCTCGCGGCCGAGGTCGAGCGACTGACGAACGAGGTGCTCGACGCCTGGGCGGCACTGTCGACGCGTCACGCGAGTTCGGGCTCCAAGCTCCAGTATGCCGAGCATGAGGTCCCCGATGGCGGCCCGGCGCTGCTGCACGATCCACTCTCGGCGGGCACGAGCTCATTTCGTGCCGCACGCAGCCTGCGGGACGTGGAAGCGGAGACCGGCTTGTGGGTCCGGACGCCGGACGGGCTGGAGGACGCGGACACCGTCGAGGCGACCACGGGTGCCGAATCCGGGGCGACCGGCGCATGAAAAAGAAGCGCAGCTTCGCGGGCCGCGTCCGCCAGGGTCAGCTCCTGACGACCTACGGGCCCGGCGCGATGATGGACCTTCCCGAGCGGTCCGTCGTCGTCGGTGGACTCTCGCGCTGGAGGGGCGACCTTCGCGTCATCTCGGAGACGCGGTTGGCGCAGAACGTTTCGCACTTGCTCGGCGCGGAAACGCAGCTCGAGCTCAGGGCGCCACCGGTCGCGGAAGACGACCCGGAGACCGCGCCGCAGGGCGTCGAGGCCATGCTGTTCCCACTCTGGTTCGTTGCGCAGATTGAACCCCGCACGATCACCCGAGACGGGCGCGTTTTCCTGACGCGACCCCTCGTCCACCACGCCGGCTTGCAGAAAATGAGGTACGAGCACGAGCGTAAGGCGTGGCCGGTCGTACCCGTTCGTTTCGTGCAGGCGTGTCCCTCGGGGCACCTGAGCGACATCGATTGGCCGACGTTTGCGCACCATGGGCTGAAGGCCGGGTGTCGCGGCCCGCTCTGGCTGGACGAAGGGGGGACCGGTGGCGACTTCGCCGACCTCTTCATCCGCTGCGAGGGTTGCGGCGTAGAGCCCCGGAAGCTCGCCGACGCGAAGATCGAGCGTAAGGCCACGCTGGGCGGATGCGAAGGTCGGCGGCCCTGGATCAGCTACAACAGCCGCGAAGCGTGTCAACACGTGAACAAGCTGCTGACGCGGTCAGCCAGCAACACCTGGTTCGCCCAGAGCGTGAGCGCCCTGTCGATTCCAGACCCGGACGGGCCACTGCGCGGGGCCGTGGACGCGGTCTACGGCACCTACCTGTCAGCCGTGCCCGAGGCGGTCCTTCCGGCCCTCCTCGACGCCATTCCTCAGCTTACGGACCTGAAGGCGTTCCCCATCGACGCCGTCTGGGCCGAGGTGCAGCGGCGTCGCCAGGGCTTGCCGCCCAAGACACGGAGCTTGAAGCAGGCCGAGGTCGAGACGCTCCGCGACGTTCCATTCGATCCCCCGCCAGCCGCGCTCGGGGCCGACTGGGCCGCGCGGCGGCTGAAGCTCGACGGCGCACCCTCGTGGTTCACCGACCGCTTCGACCGGGTCGTGCTGGTCGAGCGGCTTCGGCTCGTCACAGCGATGGTCGGCTTCACGCGCTTCGAGCCGGTCATGCCCGACATCGAAGGCGAGCTGGACATGGAGGTCGAGCGCGCTCCCCTCGACACGGAGTTGAAGTGGCTGCCTGCCGTCGAGATTCGGGGCGAGGGTGTATTTCTCGGGGTCAAGGCCGAGGCCATCACGGCGTGGCGCCAGCGGGCGGCGGCGCGCGAGGACGCCTTCGCCGACGCTTTCGAACGCTGGCGCGCCGAGCATAGTGGGCGTAACACCGAGCGCCCAGACCTCGCGTACATCATGCTCCACGCGCTGTCCCACGCGTTGCTCACGGGTGTGGCCCTGGAGTGCGGTTATGCGACGACCTCGCTTGCGGAGCGGGTCTACGCGTTGCCCCATGGCGGCTACGGCATCTTGATCTACACGGCGTCGGCCGGGAGCGAGGGCACCCTCGGTGGCCTGGTCGAGGTGGGGCGCAACATCCACCGCCACGTGTCCGCAGCTCTCGAGCGCTCCCGACTCTGCTCGAGTGACCCCGTCTGCGCCCATCACACCCCCGACGATCCCTACGAGTCGCGCTGGCTCCATGGCGCCGCTTGCCACGCGTGCATGCTCATTGCCGAGCCCTCGTGCGAGCAGCGGAATCAGTTCATCGACCGGGCGCTGCTCGTACCGACGGTGGAGAACTCGGACCTCGCGTTTTTCGAGTGAACCGCGGGTCATGCGGAGGTGCCGCGCTCGCTCGAATCGCGAGGCAGCGCTCACTCGACGCCCACCCCGCTACGGGTCGAGATGCGGTCTCAACGCCGCGGCCATCCACTCCATCACGATTCGCACGTGCCGGGGCACCGCGCGGCCGTGCGCATGCAGAATCGACACGGGCATCGGCTCGCAGGTGAACTCCGGCAGGATCTCGACCAGCGCGCCCGCCGCGAGGTGCGGCGCGATGCCGAGGCGCGGCACCTGGATGATCCCCAGGCCGGCGAGGCAGGCGGCCTGGTACGAGTCCGTGCTGTTCACGGTCACCCGGGCGCGCATCGGTCGCTCGCGGTAGGTCCCCGCGTCGGGATACTCGAAGCTCGGGGCGTCCGCGCCGAATCGGAGAGCGTAGTGCACGACCACGTGGGCGTCCAGGTCCTCGATGTCGCGCGGGAGACCGTATCGCGCCAGGTACTCGGGGCTCGCGCAGTTGACCATCGGCAGCTCGCCGAGTCGCCGCGCCATGAGCCCGGAGTCGGCGAGCCGGCCCACACGGAGCACGCAGTCGAAACCCTCGCGGACGACCTCGACCCGCCGGTCCGTGGAGCTCAACTGCACCTCGAGACCGGCATGGGTCCCGAGCAACGCCGGCAGCCCGGGGATCAACACGTTGCGGGCGAGCGCCTGCGGCACGTCGGCACGCACACGCCCGCGCACCTGGGCCAGCGGCACGAAGGTCCGGGCGAGCTCGTCGGCGGCGTCCAGCAGACCGCGCGCACGCTCGAGAAAGTCCTCGCCATCCGCGGTCAGCCGCACGGCCCGGGTCGACCGCTGCACCAGCCGTGTGCCGAGCTCGGTCTCCAGGGCGGCGAGCCGCACGGAGACCCGCGCTTTCGAGAGTCCGAGCCCCTCGGCCGCGCGCGTGAAACTGCCTCGGTCGGCGACCTCGACGAAGACCCGAAGCGCGTCGAGGTCCAGTGACATTGTTTCGTTCTACGAAACAGTGTGTCGGAACTCAACCCCTTCCGCCGGGGCTCCGCGGGCAACATCTTCACCTCGCCCATCCCGACGACCCACCCCACAGGAGCTTCCCATGAGCACCCAGCCCCGCATCGTCCTCATCACCGGCGGCAACCGCGGCCTCGGCCGCAACGCCGCGCTCCACCTGGCCGCCCGTGGTTTCGACGCCATCATCACGTATCGTTCCAACGAGGCTGAAGCCCACGCGGTCTGTGCCGAGCTCGCCGCCGCGGGCCGCAAGGCCGTCGCCCTGCAGCTCGAGGTCGGCGACGCGGCGGCCATCACACCGTTCGTCGAACGCGTCCGCGAGGTCCTGGCGGCGCGCTGGGGCGGCGCGCAGCTCACCGCACTCATCAACAACGCGGGCGCGGGGACCTACGCCCCCATCGCCCAGACCAGCCCCGCGCAGCTCGACGAGCTGTTCGCCGTCCACGTGAAGGGCCCGTTCCTGCTCACGCAGGGCCTGCTGCCCCTTCTGGCCGACGGCAGCCGCATCCTGAACGTCTCCAGCGGGCTCGCCCGCTTCTCGATGCCGGGCTACGCGGCCTACGCCATGATGAAGGGCGCCATCGAGGTCTTCACTCGATACCTGGCCGTGGAGCTCGGGTCCCGCGGCATCTCGGTCAACACGCTGGCGCCCGGGGCCATCGAGACCGACTTCGGCGGTGGCGTCGTCCGCGACAACCCCGACGTGAACCGTATGATCGCGTCGATGACGCCGCTCGGCCGCGTGGGCCGCCCGGACGACGTGGGTGGGGCGATCGCCGCGCTGCTGGACGACGGGAGCGGCTGGATCAACGGCCAGCGCATCGAGGTCTCGGGCGGCATTCACGCCTGATTCGGCGCCGAGCAGGACGCAACCTGCCGCCGCCTCGTTCATCGCCCCGACGCCCCGCGGCCCTCAGCGCCGCGGGTCGACCTGCGGCTCCCGCGCCTCGACCCCCGTGCGCCCGCTCGCGGCGATCCACTCCGCAATCGCCAACTCCAGCACCAACGTCGCGTCGTCCGACCGCCGCTGGTGGTCGAGCACCTTCCGCCTGAGCGAGCGCACCTCGCCGCTCTGGGCGCCTGCACGCGCGGCCTGCTCAGCGAGCACACGCGCCCGTTCGATCTCCGGCTTCACGCCCTCGAGCCGCCGCACCGCCGCGCGGGCGCGTTCGACCGCGTCGACCGCCTCGTCGAGCCGCCGCCGCGCGCCCTCGAGCTCGGCCTCGCTCTCGACCTTCACCTGCTCGAACTTCGCCTCGGCCACGTCCGCCTCGTCCGGCCCCGGCAGCGCGAGCTGCACGCCGACCTCCGCCAGGATCCGGTCCGTCCTCAGCCCCGCGGTCTCGTCCCGTTGCCACGCGAATTCTAGAAAGCTGGGCCAGATCCATGCGCTCCGCACGGCCTCGACCCGCTCCGCGTCCGCCGCCGCCCGCGCCGCCCGCGCGCGCGCCTCGTGCACGCTCGACGTGTCGGTCACCGGCGCATCGCACGTCGACGCGTCGTCGACCCGCCCACCGCCGGTCCGCACCGCCAACCCCCGCTCCAGGACCTCGAGCTCGGCCGTGCGGGCCTCGACCTCCTCCACGGCCTCGAGGGCCTCGAGCTGGGTCGTCGTGCCCACGAGCCCGTTGCCCATGCCGGCCGACTCCAGCCGCGCCATGTCGGCGGCGTGGGCCCGCGAGGCCTCGGCATACGCACTCCGCACCCCGAGCGCGCGTCGCGCGTGTCGCACCTCGGCGACCCGCACCCGCGCGGCGAGCGCGACCTCGGCCTCCAGCAGCGCCAGGTCCGCCCGTGAGAGCACCTCGCGCTCCTGCGCGGCCAACAGATCCGTCATCGCCTGGGCGCGCTCGCA
>JBMOFP010000233.1:0-8407 GCA_049318805.1 Bradymonadia bacterium | reverse complement strand
CGCCGTGACCTTGATGCCCTGCCGCACCATGGCCTCGAACTCGAAGCCGTTGAAGCCCACGCTGCCGTCGCCGTAGACGAGCACGACGTCGCTGTTCGGGCGCGCGAGCTTGGCCGCCATGGCGAAGCCGGGCCCGACCCCGAGCGTGCCGAGGGGGCCTGGATCCATCCACAGCCCCGGTCGCCGCACGTTGAGCACGTAGGCCGCGGTGGCGACGAAGTCCCCACCGTCGCCGATGACGATCGTGTCGTCCTTGAGGAAACGATTGAGCTCGGCGCACACCCGGAGCGGGTTCGGCGGCGACTCGGCGCTCTGCATCTCCAGCGCCATCTTGCCGCGGGCCTTCGCCTCGGCGGCGTCCAACAGGGCCTTCCACTCGGCGCGCTGGGGCGGGTTTGCCGCGAGGTCGTCCAGGGCCGCCACGAGCGCGTCCATGGCGAGCCCGCTGTCGCCCACCAGACCCTCGTCGATGGGCCGGTTGCGCCCGATCTCGCCGCCATCGAGGTCGACCTGCACGACCTTGGCGTCGGGGTTCACGGTGCCGCCGTTGCCGTAGCCGAGGCGGAAGTCGAAGGGCGTGCCGAAAACGATGAGCAGGTCGGTGTGGCGCAGCGCGTCCTTGCGACACCGGCCGTACGCCCAGGGGTGCCCCACGGGCATCGAGCCACGGGCCATGCCGTTCACGAAGACCGGCGCCTGGAGGCGATCCACCAGGCGAACGAGCGCGCCCTCGTCGGCTGACCAGCGGAGCTGACTGCCGCAGATGATCATCGGGCGCTGCGCGGTCCGCACGAGCGCCGCGATGCGCTCCACCGCGCGCGGATCCGGACCCGGCCGCGCCTCGGTGCGGTACTTCGGGTAGCGCGTGACCAACGACTCGTCGATGGGCATGAAGAGCAGGTCGAGCGGCATCTCCAGGAAGACCGGCCCGGGCACGCCCGTGGTCGCCACGCGGAACGCGTTCTGCACGTACTCCGGTAGGCGCGCGGCCTCGGGCACCGAGACCGACCACTTCGTGATCGAGCGCATGAGCGCCACGTGGTCCATGTCCTGGAGCGAGCCCTTGTCGGCCAGACCCTTGGGCCCCGCGCCCCCGATGAGGATCATGGGCACCTGCGCCCGCTGCGCGTTCGCGACCGCCGTCACGGCGTCCGTCACGCCGGGGCCGGCGGTCACGGCCGCCACGCCGGGGCGACCGGTCACGCGCGCCCAGCCGTCGGCCGCGTGGGCCGCGGACTGCTCATGGCGAACGTCCACGACCCGGATGCCGTAGTCGAGGCAGCCGTCGTAGATGTTTTGGATGTGGCCGCCGCACAGCGTGAAGAGGTGCGAGACGCCCTCTTCCTTCAGCGCGCGTGCGACGAGGTGACCACCGGGGTTCATCTCCATGGGCTTTGCTCCTGGGTGACGCAGCGCCCGGAAACTACGCCGGAGCGGACCGGGCGCGCCAGTCGGCCATGAAGGCGCGGTCGCGTTCTCCGCCGGCGCGGATCGCCTCGACGGTCCGGTGCGCCGCCTCGCGGTGCGCCTCGGGCTCATCGGCGCGGTCGTAGAGGTCGTCCAGGCCCACGGGCGGTCCGATGAGCACCCGCACGGGCTCGATGCCCGCGGTGAAGCGCTCCTCGAGCAAGCGCCCGAAGGTGCGGGGCAGGCCGTTGACGAAGACCGGGAGCACCGGCGCGCGGGACCGGAGCGCGATGCGACCGATGCCCGGCTTCGCGGGGAGGAGAGCGTACGCGTCGTCCGTCTGATTGCGTGTGCCCTCCGGGTGCATCGCGACGATGACGCGGGGGTTCCACTCGAGCAGGCGGACACACGCGTCGACCGCGCTGCGGTTGAGCACCGGCCCGCGCTCGTCGCGGAAGATGGGCGGATACATCGCGTAGCCCGACACCAGGAGGTTCAGCAGCGAGCCCAGGGGCTTCTCGTAGAAGAAGCCCGAGCGCACGGGGCAATACAGGAACGGGGGCTCGGGGTAGAGGTCCCAGGTCGCGATGAGCACCGCGAAAAGGTCGAAGAAGGTGCGGTGATTCGCCGCGAGGATCAGGGAACGACCGGGCAGGTGTTCACCGCCCTCGAGGTGCAAACGCGGGCGGATCGTGAGCGCCAGTCCGGGCTGCGCGATGTAGTTGCCCCAAGCCATGGACCAGCGCTTCCCGCGCTCGGACTCGTTGAGCGTCCGGCCGATGCGGTAGGCGAAGCGCTCGATGCCTCCGAGCGCGGCGTCGACTTCACGGTGGCTGTGCATAGAGGGCTGAAAACTATCACGAAACGAGTGCACGGAGCGCGCTCGTTCGGGTAAGAGAGGCGCCCATGGCAGACCAGAACACCGATCTGAAGTCCGTGCTGCTCGCCCCCGGCAAGCGGTCCGTCGTGGTGGATGATTGCGCGCGCCTCATCGACGAAGAGGTCGACTCCAAGGGCGGCCTCTCCGGCATGGCCATCAAGATGACCTACAAGGTCGTCAAGGCCCTGAAGCCCACGATGATTCGCGAGTCCGTCGACGCCCTGCTCGACGAGTTCGTCGAGAAGCTCGAGCCCCAGTACGCGAAGTATCGCGAAGGGGGCGGCGGCAGCCTCGAGACCTACTGCGCCAAGAACGCGGCGAGCCTCGCCGACGCGTTGCTCGGCATCACCGACCAGCGCGCGCGCAAGAGCAAGAACGGCACGCTGAAGGGCGCCTACGAGAAGCTGCGCCCCGAGGGCAAGAAGCACGTCGAGGCGGCGATGCCGCGTGTGGCGCGCATGCTCACGCGGCACGGCGCATGACCCACCCCGGGCTCGACTACTTCGGCCGGTTCGGCGTGGACGAAGCCATGCTCGGCGCCGCGCTCGCCCGCGCCACGCAGCACGGCGGCGACTTCGCGGAGCTCTACTTCGAGCACCGCGTCAGCACGGACGTCGGCCTCGAGGACGGCGCCGTGAACCGCGCCTTCCTGGGGGTCTCGCTCGGCGTGGGCGTGCGGGTCGTGCAGGGCGACCAGACCGGTTACGCCTACACCGAGGAGCTGACCCTCGAGCGTGTGTGCGAGGCGGCCTCGACCGCGGCGGTCATCGCCCGCGGCGCCGCGCGTCAGACCCCCGTGGCGTTCCACGTCGTGGGCCACGCCGACCGGTACCCCGTGACCCGACCCTTCGACACCGTGGGCATCGCCGAGAAGATGCCGCTGCTCACCCGCGCCAACGCGCTCGCCTTCGCCGCCGATCCGAGCGTGTGCAAGGTGCGTGTGAGCTACGGCGACTCGGACACGGCGATCCTCGTGGCCGACTCCGACGGGCGGCTCGTCTTCGACCGGCAACCCATGGCGCGGCTGTCTCTCGGCGCTACCGCCGAGCGCGGCGGGCGACGCGAGTCGAACAACCACAACCTCGCGGGCCGCGAGGGCTTCGAGTTCTTCACCCCCGAGCGCATCGAGGGCCTGGCGCGCAAGGCCGTGGAGCGCACGGTCTTCTGCTTCGACGCGACCACGGCGCCCGCGGGTGAGATGCCCGTCGTGCTCGCGGCGGGCTCCGCCGGCATCCTGCTGCACGAGGCCATCGGCCACGGCATGGAGGCCGACTTCAACCGCAAGGGTGTGTCGGTCTACAGCGACAAGCTCGGGAAGCGCATCGCGTCGGACGACGTGACCATCGTGGACGACGCGACCCAGGCCAAGGCCCGCGGCTCCATCAACGTGGACGACGAGGGTTACGACGGGCAGCGCACGGTCCTGGTCGAGCGCGGCACGCTCGTGAGCTACATGCACGACCGCATCAGCGCCAAACACTATGGGGTCGAGCCCACGGGTAACGGGCGCCGCCAGAGCTTCCGGGACGTGCCCCTGCCGCGCATGCGCAACACGTACATGACCGCGGGTTCCGTGCCCCCGGAAGAGATCATCCGGAGCGTGAAGTACGGCGTGTACGCGGCCTCGTTCACCAACGGCCAGGTCATGATCGGCGCCGGTGACTACACGTTCTACATCAAGACCGGCTGGATGATTGAAGACGGCAAGCTGACCCGGCCGATCAAGGACACGAACATCATCGGGAACGGGCCGCAGTCCCTGGAGCGTGTCGACCTGGTCGGCACCGACTTCGAGTTCGACGAGGGGGGCTGGACCTGCGGCAAGGACGGCCAGAGTGTGCCCGTCTCGCTCGGCATGCCGACCGTGCGGGTCTCGGCCGTGACCGTCGGCGGGGTGAACCATGAGTGATTCCAGGGGCGGCGAGGCCCTGTTGACCCTCGCCCACGCGGCCGCGAAGCAGGCCCAGGCGAAGGGCGCCGAGCACGCGCGGGTGTCCGTGTCACGCGCCCGAGGCGTCGAGGTCGAGTGGCGGGACGGCCAGGTCGAGCGGGTCCAGGAGCGCACGCGGCGCGGCCTCAGCGTCGAGCTCTTCGTGGACGGTCGCTACGCGGCCATGAGCACCAACGACCTGCGCCCCGAGGCCGTGGATCGATTCCTCGACGAGGCCGTCGACATGACACGCCTGCTCGAGCCCGACCCGCACCGCTGCCTGCCGGACCCCGCACGGTACGCGGGCCGCGCCGAGATCGACCTCGAGTCCCACGATCCGAGCCAGGCGCTCGTGACGAGCGATACCCGGCGCGCCGTGGCCGAGGAGCTCGAGACGCTCGTACGGCAGGGGGCGGGCGACCTGCCCATCGTCTCGGTCACGAGCGGCGTGGACGACGACTGGGGCGAGAGCGCGCGGGTGCACACCAACGGCTTCGAAGGGTGGCGCGAGGGCACGCACTTCTCACGCTCGGTGCAGGTCACGGTGCGCGAGCCCGACGGGCGTCGGCCGATGGGTTGGTCGTACACCGTGCGGCGCCACCAGGCCGAGCTCGACGCAAACGCCAAGATCGCGCGCGAGGCCGTCGAGCGCGCGCGCCTGCAGCTCGGCGCGGGCAAGCTCGACACCGGGCGGTACACCATCGTCGTCGATCCGCGGGCCGTGCCGCGGCTCCTGGGGGCCTTCCTCGCGCCCATCTCGGGCGCCGCGTTGCAGCAGAAGCGCAGCCTGTGGGACGGCCGGCTCGGGGACCGCATCGCGTCGCCGCTCCTCACGCTGCACGACGACCCGTGGAAGGTGCGGGGCCTCGCGAGCGCACTGTGGGACGGAGACGGCTTCGCCACACGACCGCGGCCCATCATCGAGGCCGGCGTGCTCGCCACCTACCTGATCGACGACTACTACGCGCGCAAGATGGGTGTCGAGGCCACGGGGGGCAGCACCCACGGGCTCCGCTGGACCTACGGCGACAAGGCCCTCACAGGGCTCGTGGCCGACGTCGGCCAGGGCGTCTACCTCGACCGCTTCCTCGGCGGGAACAGCAACGAGACCACCGGCGAGCTCAGCCTCGGCTGCGCGGGGCGCATCATCCGCAACGGTCAGCTCGCCGAGCCCGTCACCGAGGTCAACCTCGGCGGACATTTCGGGCAGCTCTGGGAAGCGCTCGTCGCCGTGGGCAACGACCCCGACCCGAACAGCAGCAGCGGCGCGCCGTCGTGTGTCTTCGAAGGGGTGCAGCTCAGCGGCGTTTGAGCGGTCAGCCGCCGACCGCGTACTCGCTCTGCACGAGCCCCGACTCAAAGGCCCGTGTCGACACGTGTCGGACCGCGACGTCGTGCGGCACCGGGCCGAAGAGCGGGATGCCGCTGCCGATGAGGACCGGAATCCGCGTGACGATGAGGCGCTGGATGAGACCGGCGCGCAGGAAGGCCTGCACTGTGAGGCCGCCGTCGACGTAGAGGTGTTCGAACCCGCGCTCGGCGAGGTGGGCGACGACCTCGGCGGGTTCGCCGGACAGGCGCTCGACGACGGCGCCGGTCGGGACCGCTTCGAGGGCTCGGCTGCTCAGCACAAAAACGGGCCTCGTTCCATAGGGCCACACGCCGAAGCCGAGCACCGTCTCGTAGGTATTGCGGCCCATGACCAGCGCGTCGATGGAGGCCATGAACGCGTCGTAGCCGTGGTCTTCGACGGTGTCGCCGGGCAACCAATCGAGGCCGCCGTCCGGCCGCGCGATGAAACCGTCGAGACTCGTCGCGATGAAGACTGAGACCTGCATCGAGATGCCCTCCGGAGGGTGGCTTCACCCGTCGGTGTCGTCGCCCTTCTTTTTGCCGAACGCGCCCTTTACCTGGCCCCAGACCGAGGCCCCGACATCGCCGACGCTCGAGCCGAGGTCCCGCACGAAGTTCACCAGCGGGTCGTCGGACTCGGACATCCGCGCCTTGTAGCTTTCGGCGCCGGCGGCCCACTCGTCGTACAGACGGACCGTGTCCAGGTCGCTGCGATGGCTGTACTCCCCGCGCATGATCTTGTCGTAGTCGCCTCGCTCCACGTAGCGCTTCAGCTCCGCGAGACGCAGCACGGGGAAGGGGTGCGAGACCCACAGCAGGTTGAGGAGCTTCAAGGCGCTGTCTCGGACGTCGCCGCCGCGCTCGTACTCCTCGGCCTGTTTCTCGAACTCCCGGTGGTCCATCTGCTGCGTCTGTGTGCCCCCGGCCATCTTCATCAGGATGCGATACGCCGTCGCGGGGTCCTGGACACACAGCAGCCCCGCGCGATCGGCGGACAGCTCGCTCTTGCGATCCCACTCCTTCAACGCGGCGACCACGGCGAAGAGGGCGAGGCCCGGCAGGCCGATACGGCCGAGCCCGATCTGCAGCAGGATGCGCAGCATGGTCTTGTAGAGCACGTGCTCGGACAGGATGTGACCCAGCTCGTGCCCGATGACGTAGGGGATCTCGTCGGGCGGGTACAGCTCGAGGGTCGCGGAGTTCAGGACGATGAAGGGCTCGTCGAGTCCGACCGCGCCGGCGTTCACGATCGGACTCTGGGCGACGTAAAGCTCCGGAATCTTTTTGAAATCGAGAATTTCGCAGCACTCGAGGTAGGTGCGGTGCAGGTCCTTGAACTGGTGCTCGTTCACACGCACGGCCGAGGCCAGGTAAAGGAACCGAATTCGGCGCTCGCCGATGGCCCCCATGAACCTGCGCAGGAGCTGGTCGAAGCCGGGGAGCTTGCGCAGCGCGGCCATCGCGGCGGCGTCCGCGGGGTGCTCGTAGGCCCGGGGGCCGATGTTCGGGAAGCGGCGCTTCGAGCCGTTCGAGGCACCACCGGGCGGCGGCGGTGTATCGGAAGGGCGGGCGTTCGCTTCGGCGGCCTGGCGCGCGGCCTCCTCGGCGGCCCGAGCGGCCTGCTGCGCCGCGAAGATCGCTTTGACCTGGTCGCGCTCGTCGTTCGATTCCGGCGATTTGGGCGTCGAACTCATGCAGATTGCATACACCCGCGTTCCCGCGCGGCGCATGCGGAAAAGTCGGCGCCGAAGACCGGGCCGGGCACCCGACGGCGACTCCGCGCGCAGCAGCTCGAGTCGAGCGAAGATCGCGGCGACGTCCAGCGTCACGTCGATGGGCTCCAGGTGCAGCGCCCCCTCGCGGCCATACCACTCAGTCGACGGTGAGTTCTGAGACCGTCGTCATGCGCGCCATGCTGCCCGTCCAAGGTCCCCCACGCAGCTCAGGCCCCACCGTCTGGGTGCGCGTCGACTGCGCGTCGAGGTGTACTCTCCGTTGCCCACAGCGCACAGGAGACACACCCGTGAAACGTGTGACCGGCATCGGCGGCATCTTCTTCAAGTCCAGGGACCCGAAGGCGCTCGGCGCGTGGTACCGGGAGCACCTGGGCATCGGCGTCGAGGACTGGGGCGGCGCCGCATTCCGATGGGCGTCCTCGGAGAATCCTTCGGGCACGGGCACCACGATCTGGAGTCCGTTCAAGGCGGACACGGAGTACTTCGCGCCCAGCAACGCGGCCTTCATGATCAACTACCGGGTCGAGGACCTGCACGCCCTGTTGGCGCAGCTCCGCATCGAGGGCTGCGACGTCGTCGACAAGGTCGACGAGTCCGAGTTCGGCAAGTTCGGCTGGGTCATTGACCCCGACGGCAACAAGATCGAGCTCTGGCAGCCGCCCGAAGGCCAGTGAGTCGGAGGCTGCGAAATGGGTCGATTGATCGTGTCGATGAACCTGTCGTTCGACGGCTTCATCGAAGCGCAAGGCCAGGACGACGGCTCGTGGCTCTCCATCGACGAGGAGGTGCATCTCGTCTTCAACGCACTCGCGGCCGGCGCTGAGACACTCCTGTACGGGCGCAAGGTCTACGAGGTGATGATCCCCGACTGGCCCGAGGCCGCGACGGACGCGACGAGGCCTTCGCACGAGCGCGCCTACGGGCAGACGTGGGTGGAGAAACCGAAGGTTGTCGTCTCGACGACCCTGAAGGACGCCGGCTGGAACACCCGTGTGGTGTCGGCCGACCCGCTCGAGGAGATTGCGCGCCTGAGACACGCTTCGAACGGCGACGTCCTGTGTTACGGCGGCGCGCAGCTCGTGTCGGCACTCCAGCAGCGCG
>JBMOFP010000232.1:0-8429 GCA_049318805.1 Bradymonadia bacterium | reverse complement strand
CGCGCCGCCCAGGTCCTCTTGCGAGACCTCTTCGTGGGTCACGGCCCGGATGACGTCGGGCCCCGTGATGAACATGTAGCTGGAGTTCTCGACCATGACGATGAAGTCGGTGATGGCGGGGCTGTAGACCGCGCCGCCGGCGCACGGTCCGAGGATCGCGCTGATCTGCGGCACCACGCCCGACGCGAGGGTGTTGCGCAGGAAGATGTCGGCGTAGCCCGCGAGCGAGACCACGCCTTCCTGGATGCGCGCGCCGCCGCTGTCGTTCAGGCCGATGACCGGGGCCCCGACCTTCATCGCCAAGTCCATGACTTTGCAGATTTTTTCGGCGAACGCGCCGCTGAGAGAGCCGCCGAAGACCGTGAAGTCCTGGGCGAAAACGAAGACCGTGCGGCCGTTGATCTTGCCGTGTCCCGTGACGACGCCGTCGCCGGGGATCTTCTGCTGCTCCATGCCGAAGTCCGTGCAGCGGTGGGTCTTCAGGCGGTCGAGCTCCTCGAAGGTGCCCGGGTCGAGGAGCGTGTCGATGCGCTCCCGCGCGGTCAGCCGGCCCTTGCCCTTGTGCTTCGCGATCCGGTCGACCCCGCCACCGTCCAGGGCCTGCTGGTTCAACTTCTCGAGACGCTCGACGACCTGCTGACGACGGGATTCGGACATCGCGGCACGCTCCAGATCGGGACGCCGCGCAATATACCCGCGGGCCGACGTTTTCGACTCCCGAAAGGCCCGAGGCCGTGATAGCGACGCCGCGAAACTGACGCCGTGTGCGTCTTCACACCCCACCAGAAGAAGGAAGACCGATGAATCTCGAGAAGCTCTGGGCTGACGTTGCGCCGCTCATCGCGACCTACGGCGTGCGTGTGTTGGGCGCGCTCCTCGGACTCTTCGTGGCGTTCCGCGTGGCGTCGGCCCTGCAGGATCGAGTCACCGGCGGCCTGCAGAAGCGCAAGTTCGACGCGACGCTTTCGATCTTCTTCGGCAACCTCGCCCGCTGGCTCGTCGTCACCGCTTCGGTCCTGGCCATCCTGTCGATCTTCGGCATCGAGACGACCAGCTTCGCAGCGATCATCGGCGCCGCCGGCCTGGCCGTCGGCCTCGGCTTCCAGGGCACCCTGAGCAACTTCTCGGCGGGTGTCATGCTCCTCGTCTTCCGACCCTTCAAGGTCGAGGATGTCGTGGTGCTCAGCGGCCAGCTCGGCGTGGTCAAGGAGATCGGGCTCTTCGTCACCGCGCTCGACACCCTCGACGGTCGGCGTGTGATCCTCGGTAACCACTCCGTCGCGAACGCGATGATCGAGAACGGCACGCACAATGGTCTGCGTCGTGCGGACGTGCTCGTGCCGCTCCACAGCAGCGTGACGGCCGACCGCGCGCATGCGCTCCTCAACGAGGCCGCGATGAAGACCGCCTTGCGCGACGGCACCGCGGGCCACGACGTCGTCATGAACCGATTCGTCGCCGGCGGCACCGAGTGGTACGTGCGGGTGTGGGGTCCCTCGACCAAGTACCTGGACGTGCTCGCCGACCTCACGGAACAGACGAAGCGTGTCCTCGAGCGCGAGAACGTCGGCGGCCCGGTGCCCGCCATGTTCATCAACCACCAGCCTGGCTGAGGCTGGCCGGGGCGCGCTGCCGCTCAGCGGAACGTGCGCAAGAACTCCGCGGCCTCTTCGGGGGCCGTGGGGTTGATGTAGAAGCCCGTGCCCCACTCGAAGCCCGCAACGCGGCCGAGGGTGGGCATCACGACGAGGTGCCATCGATACCAGGCGCCGGCGTCGCTCATGCCGTAGGGCGCGCTTTGCAGAATGAAGTTGTAGGGCGGATCGCCCAGGCCGCGATCCAGCCGGTCGAGCACGGTGCGCAAGGTGTCTGCCAGCGCGCCGAGCTCCGCGTCCGTGGACAGCTCGAAGGACGGCTGGTCCGCGCGCGGCACGATCCAGGTCTCGAAGGGGAATCGACTCGCGTACGGCACGAACGCCACGTACTCCGGGCTGTCGTGCACCAGCCGGCGCCCGTCCTGCGTCTCTTGCCGAATGAGGTCGTCGAAGACGTTGCGGTCGTGGAAGTCGGCGTAACGGCGGGCGCCCGTGAGCAGCTCCTGGACCTGGTGGGGCACGACCGGCAGCGCGATGAGCTGGGCGTGGCCGTGGGCCATGCTCGCGCCGGCCGCCTCGCCGTGGTTGCGGAACAACATCGAGAAACGGAAGCGCGGATCGCCCTGCAGGTCGGCGATGCGGGCGCGGTAGACCTTGAGCGCCAGGAGCAGGTGCTCGCGGGGCAGGGTGTGCAGCTTGAAGTCGTGGTCGGGGCTCTCGATGATGACCTCGTGGGCCCCGATCCCGTTCATGTAGTCGAAGATGCCCTCGGGGCGTTTGTCGAGGTCGCCCTCGATCCGCAGCGCCGGGAACTTGTTGGGCACGACACGCACCTGCCAGGGCTGGCGCGCGTCGTTCGGCGCCCGCAGGATGTGCGGCGGCGTCAGTGACTCGTGGCCCGGGCAGAAGGCGCACTGCCGACCCTTGGCGGGCCGTGAGTGGTCGACCTTGAAGTCACGGGGGCGCAGGGCGCGCTCGGTCGCGATGATCGACCAGCGATGGGTGATGGGGCAGCGGCGGAGCTCAGGCATGCCGCGGATTCTCACCGGGGCATCGGCTGGCGTAAAGCTCGCTATTGAGCGGCGCGCTTCTCGCTCTCGGCGTCGACCTCCTCGAAGGCCCGGCGGGCGTTGTCGCGGATGATGCCCTTCGCCCGGGCGCTCAGCTTCTCCATCTGGTCGAGCTGCGCGTCGAAGGCGGCCGGATCGAGGCGCGCGAGGCTGTACTGCGTGTTCTGGTCCAGGTCGAAGAAGCGGTCGACGACCTCGACGCCCGAGAGCTCCATCTCGGTGAAGACGCGCGTCGCCTCCTGGCGGTGGGCCTCCGCGGCCTCGCTGTTGCCGTCGCTCGTGCTGGCCTCGTAGTTCTTGATGAGGTTCTGCACGCGGGTCTGGAAGACCTTGGCGAGCTCGGCGCGGGCCTGGGCGTCGGCCGTGCTGCGGCGCAAGCTGATGCTGCTGATGTTGCTCGCGAGGCCGACGCCGTACACGTTCTTTTCGCCCTTGAAGGCGGCGCCGCCCTGGTCGACCCACTTCGGCCGCTGGTCGTGCTTGCCCTCGCCGCGCACGGCGTCCCCGCCGCAGGACGTCAGGGTCACGGCGCCGTAGCCGGTCAGGAGAAAACTCAGGATGAGACGGGAAATGGGTCGAGTCATGGGAGGCTCCGGGGGTGGAGGGTCAGTCTTCGGACTTGTCGGTGGCGCGATCGAGGTCGCGGTCCGCGTTGTCGGCGTTGTTGCGGATGGACTGTTTCTCGGCGTCCGATACGCGCTTCTCGGCGCCGCCGCACCCGGTCACGAGGCCGCCGGGGAGAAGGGCGAGAACGAGCGCGAAGGCTACGGAGGCGCGGGTACGCGGCATAAGGTCTCCTTGATGCGGGCCGTCGAGGGTGAGGACGCGGGGGCGTCGTGGCGTATTCATCGAATGTGCACGCCCGCTGATGCGTCGGTTTTGGCACGGAGGCGTCGAACATGACAACGCAACTGAGTGGGCTGCTCGCGGTCCTGGTCCTGCTGACGGCGTGCGGCGGCGCACCGACGCCCGTCCGGATCGACCCGCCCGCGGGCGCCGGTCGGGCGGCCGTCGAGCTGCCGCCCGCGCCGCCGAACTCGATTTGGGCCGACGGCTTTGGGCCGACTCTGCGCGAGGCGTCGCAGGACGCGAAGCGGGCCGTTGCCGAGCAGATCAGCGCGAAGCTGCAAGCGAGCCTGGACGCGCGGGAGCAGGAGGACTCGAGCCGCGGAAGCCGACGCGAGGTCGACGCGCGGGTCCGGACCGAGTCCGAGTTCGAGCACCTGCACCTGGTCGAGGTGCGGGGTGAGGCCCAGGTGGACGGCGGCTTCGTGGCGCGCGCCTGGGTGGCACGCCGACGTGTGGTCGAGGCCTATCTGAAAGACCTGGGCGAGGCGAGGGCGCGCCTCGCGGAGTCCTTGCCCGCGATCGAGGCGGCCGCGTCGCGGGGCGACACCACGACGCTCCTCTCCGTGGAGCGGTCCCCCGGCGCGCAGCTCGACCGCATCACCCGGATCCGTCGCCTGGTGGAGCACCTCGGGGGCCAGGTCGAGGCGAGCGCGGTGGACGACGCCGCGCGGATCGAGGCGGTGGTGGCCACCCAGCGAGCGAAGACCGTGCTCCTTCTCTCGCTCGATGGGGACGTGCCGCCGCGCCTGCGCGACGCGGTCACGGCCGAGGTGGTGGCGCTGTTTCGCGGCCGGGGGTGTGATCTGCGGCTCGGTGCGGCCGGGTCCGCAGAGGTCGCCCCCACCGTGCAGGTGCGTGTCGCCGTGCAGTCGCGCACCCACAACGAGCTCGGCATGCGTTGGCGCTACCTCGGCCTCGAGATCGAGGCGACGGACGTACGCACCGGAGGCACGGTGCTTCGGTTCGTCGCGTTGCCGGAGCTCGCCAAGGGCGGGGGCCGCGACGAGGCCCAGGCCGACCAGGCCCTCGCGCGCGCGCTCAGCGAACGGCTCGCGGAGCGGGCGGGGCCGACCTTCGCGCGCATCGCCTGCGCGCGCTGAGCCTACGCAGGCCTCGAGTTCAGAGCTTGAGACGCTTGAACGCGACCTCGGGGATGGCCCCGATGATGCCCATGATGCCGCGCCAGAATCGGGGGTAGTACAGCACGTTCTCGCGGCGCTCGGCGGCCGCGAGGATCGCCTGGGCCGCGGCCTCGGGGGCCGCGATGGGCAGGCCGGTCGCGAGGCCCCACGTCATGCGGGTATCGACGAAGCCGAGCTTGACCGTGAGTACGTGCACGTGATGGGCGAAGAGCCGATTTCTCAGCCCCTGCAGGTAGAGCGTGAACGCGCCCTTCGCACTGCCGTAGATGTAGTTGCTCTGGCGGCCGCGGTCGCCGGCCACCGACGAGATCCCGACGAGGGTCCCGCGGCCCTGCGCGAGGAAACGCTCGGCGAGGCGCTCCGAGATGGAGACCGCGCCCGTGTAGTTGACGTCGATGACGGCCCGCGCGGCCTGCGCGTCGCGCTCCGACTCCGCCTGCTCGCCCATCTCTCCGAAGGCCAGGGCCGCGAACTCGACGGGGCCGACGGCTTGCTCCACGGCGTCGAGGAACGCGCCGTGGCCGTCGAAGTCGACCGCATCGAAGCGCAACGCGACGCACGTGCGCCCACTGCGCACGCGCACGTCGGCGGCCACACGTTCGGCCTCGTCCAGGTCACGCGCGGCCACACACACGTCGTGACCGCGCGCCGCGAGCGCGTGGGCGAGCGCATGCGCCACACGAGAGGTCGCGCCCAGAACCAGCGCGCTCACGGTGCACCTCCACACAGGCCGAGTCGGTGCCCGAGGCCCGACTGAAAGACGTCGCCCGGATCCCACGCATCGCGGACAGCCTTCCACGCGGCCCATTCCGGATACATCTGCCGGAAGACCTCGCGAGGCAGGCGCGCATCCTTGCCCAGGTAAACCCGGCCGCCCGCCTCGAGCACCACGGCGTCGAGCCGGTCGAGCAACTGCAGGAGCGGCGCGCCGACGTGGCCGAAGTCCAGCGCGAGGGTGACCCCCGGCGCGGGGAACGAGAGCCCGCCGTGCCGGCGCGCACCGAACTCCTTGATGACCGCGAGAAACGAGCCCAGGCCGCTGCGGGTGATCTCGGCGAGCACCGCACGCACGGCGCGATGCTCGGGATCGGTGGGCACGACGAACTGGTACTGCAGGAACCCGCGCTCGCCGTAGAGCCGATTCCACTGCCGCACGTTGTCGAGCGGAAAGAAGAACGGCTCGTAGTGCACGGTGCTCCGCGTCACGCCCTTCGGCTGCTTGCGGAAGTAGGTCTCATTGAACGCGCGGATGCTCGCGCCGTTGAGCAGCCAGTTGGGGCCGTCCACGCGGAGGTCCAGCAGGCCGGGGGCGAGCCGACCCACACGCTGCAGCAGCGAGAGGTTGCCCTGGGTGCCGGCGGGGGCGTAGCGGCCGCGCATGAAGATGCCCCGGCCCATGGCCGAACCGGTCGTCACACAGTCGATCCAGCTCACGGTGTGCGTGAAGTCGCCGCTCTCGGCGCTGACCTCGAAGAAGTGGTCCAGGTTCTCGACCCGCACCGACTCCATCTCGATGAACGGGTTGTCGATGCGGACCAAACGAAGCTGCATCGAGAGCACGAGGCCCGTCAGGCCCATGCCGCCCACCGTGGCCCAGAAGAGCTCGGGCTCGTGCTCGGCGTCGCACGTGACGAGGTCCCCGGCGCCCGTCATCAGCTCGACCTGACGCACGTGGTCGGCAAAGGTGCCGTCGACGTGGTGGTTCTTGCCGTGAATGTCGCAGGCCAGGGCCCCGCCGACGGTCACGAACTGCGTTCCGGGCACGACCGGCGGGAAGAAGCCGCGGGGCACGAACGTCTGAATGATCTCCTCGAGGGAGACACCGGCCTCGACCGTCAGCCACCCCGTCTCGGGATCGAAGTCGAGCATGCGGTCCAGCCGACGCGTGAGCACCATGCGTCCGCCCTCGAGGAGGGCCGCGTCTCCGTAGCTTCGCCCGAGCCCGTAGGCCAGCATCGGCGTGTCCTGGCGGTCGGCGAGCGCCGCCGTGACCTCGGCGCGCCGCTCCGGACGTGCCACCTGCGCGCGGACCTTCGGGTGTCGGCCCCACCCGCTCATCTCTCTCTCGACCCAGCGATTCAAAGCGGCCTCACTGCGCGCCCTCCCGGACGCGGACATCCTGCTCGACCCGACGCGCAGCGCACGTCGGCGCGGGAAGATGCCGCAACCGACGTAAGGGCTTCAAGTCACGGGGGGCGTGACCCCATGGCCGCACGCGGCGCAGAACCGGGCGCGCAGCGGCACGTCGGCGGCGCAGTGGGGGCACGCATGGACCTGGCGTGTGCCGCACGTCCCACAGAACTTCGCCTTCGCGGGCACGGGGCTCAAGCACCGCGGGCAGCTCACCAGCGCGTCGGGCTGGGACGATACCCGCGGGGTGGGGGATCGGGAGGTGAGCGCCTGGGAGCGCGGCGCGGTGACGTTCTCGAGCTCGAAGCGCGCCATTCGGAGGCCCGCGGCCCTCATGTGGACCTCGAGCGCGGGGCGAACGCGCTCCGACCACACCGGCAACTCCCCGACCATCCGTTCGGGGTCGAGGCCCTCGGGGCCGACCTGGGTTCGAAGGGCTTCGGCGAAGCGCCCCGCGACGATCCGACCCAGGCGTTGCTCGAGCTCGTGCGCTTCGGGCAAACCGTGCCGCGCGAACCTCGCGAGGAACGCGGTCAGGTCGTCCACGGCCACGGAGAACCGACCGAAGCCGCGAATGGGCTGAGCGGCGCCGTCGGTGTCCGGGCGGGTCATCGGCACGAACATGTCGGAGTCCATGCCCCACCGGACGAGGTTGCTGTTCCGGGTCGAGACGAACGCGAGCTCGACGGGTGGGCTCAGGTCCGGACTCGGGGTCGAGAGCAAAGACGCGAGGGTCGCGCCGGAGACCTGCCGATCGACGACCAGGAGCGGGCGACCTTGTCGCAGTAGGATGAGCGTCTGACCCAGGGCCACGTCGACGCGGGCGTCGGCGGCCACCGGGAGCGCGGCACACGGGAGCCGCCACACAAAGCCGGGCTCGGCCTCGTCGTCCCATCGGAGCCAGTCGACGCTGGGTCTCCCGAGGCTGCCCAACAACGCCGCGGCGTCTTCGTCCGCGGGCAGGTCGGCGCGATCGATCCGCAGCGCGCGACGCATCCGCGCCAGGGTCTCGGCGGCGTTCGGGTCCGCGCCTATCGGGCCGAGCGCGGCGTTCACGACGCGCAGCGTCAAGCGTCGGAGCCACGGTGAGTCGAGACCACGACGCCAGACCGTGCTGTCGCCCGTGAGAGGGGCGCCCGCGGCCCCCAGCGTGCGTTCCAGGACACGGAGCCGAGTCTGCGCGAGCGTGTCGTCCTGAGCGTGTTTCGCGACGGCCTCATGCACGAGGGCCATCACGGCGGTCGAACGGTCTCGATTCCAGAACTCGGCGTCGGTGCTCACGCGAAGTGCGATTCCTGTCACTCGATTGCAAGGATGGGGGTGTTAGCATCATCGGCATGTCGAAGCGAACGCCCAAGACCCCGGTCCTCCTCGCCGTTTCGCTGTGGGTGGCGGCCTGCTCCGTCGGCTCCGACGGAGGAGAAGATGCGCCAGACGCGGCCGCGGTGGCGCCCGACGTCGCGGTCGGCGGCGCCCTCGGCGACGCCACGAAGCCACCTGCCGAACGCGACGCCGCGCAACCGCCCGCCGAGCGCGACGCCGCGCGACCGCCCGCCGAGCGCGACGCGGCCGTGGTCGTACCCGAGCGCGACGCGGCGGTGGTCGTGCCGGATCCCGACGCGGCGGTGGTCGTGCCGGATCCC
>JBMOFP010000231.1:0-8469 GCA_049318805.1 Bradymonadia bacterium | reverse complement strand
CGCAACCTGTTCCAGGTCAACGTCGAGGAAGGCCGCCATCTGTGGGCGATGGTCTATCTGCTCCACAGCTACTTCGGCCGCGACGGTCGCGAAGAGGCCGAGGCCCTGCTGGAGCGCCGCGCCGGCAACTCCGACAGCCCGCGCATCCTCGGCACCTTCAACGCGCCGATCGAAGACTGGCTCTCGTTCTTCTGCTTCACGACGTTCACTGACCGCGACGGTAAGTACCAGCTCCGCGCGCTCTCGGAGTCGGGCTTCGATCCCCTCGCCCGCACGTGCCAGTTCATGCTCACCGAGGAAGCCCACCACATGTTCGTGGGCCAGACCGGCGTGGGCCGCATCCTGAAGCGGACCGCCGAGATGATGAACAAGGGTGACGTCCGCGCCCAGGGCGGCATTCCGCTGGACGTCATCCAGCGCTACGTCAACCACTGGTACTCCCTCTCCCTCGACCTGTTCGGCGGCGAGGACTCGAGCAACGCCGCCCTCTTCTTCGGCGCGTCGCTCAAGGGTCGCGACAGCGAGGCCTCCCTGGCCGAGCACACGGCCTTGAATGCGCAGTACGCGATGACGAAGTTCGACGCGAACGGACGCGAATCCGTGGACGAGGTGCCGTTGCGCCGGGCGATGAACGAGGTCCTGCGCGACGCCTACGTGGAGGACTGCAACAAGGCCGTGCGCTCGTGGAACCGCACCCTGGCCGCCGAGGGCTGCGACGTGGAGCTCACCCTGCCGAACCGACGCTTCCACCGGAACCAGGGCCTGTACTCGGAGTCGCGGTTCGACCCGAACGGTCGCTGGCTGGACGCGACCGAGTGGGCAGACCGCCACACCGAGTGGCTGCCCTCCGCCGAGGACGCCGCCTACGTGAAGTCCTTGATGTACGCGGTCACGAAGCCCGGCGAGTTCGCCCACTGGATCGCCCCGCCGCCGCGCGGGATCGAGGGCATGCCCGTCGAGCACGAGTACGTGAAGTTCAGCGACGGGTCGTACTTCCGCAAGTCCTGATGAAGGAATCAGGACGCCGGGCTGGCTTCCGGTCGGACTCGTGGGTAAGAGGGCCGAATGCGCGCAACTCTCATCGCGGCCGGCCTGTGCTGGCCCTGTCTTTCCCTGGCCAGCGGGGCCAGCCCGCCCGAACGGAAGCCGCTGTCCGAGGCCTTCGACGCCTGGGGTGAGCTCCGGCTTCGTTTAGAGCAGCTCGACGACTTCGCGGTCGACGACGCCGGCACACCGCACGGCCAGGAGAAGTTCTGGACCTCGCGGGTGCGCGTCGGCGCACTCGCGAAGCCGCACGAGACGGTGCGCCTGACCCTCGAGCTCGAGGCGCTGTCGGGCATCGCGTCGGGCGATACGACGGACCTCGGCACCTCGGCGGGCAACGACGTCTTTCGGCGTCGTCGCGACACGGAGTTTGGCACGGCCGGCTTCCGCTTGCGCCAGGCCTCCCTGGGCTGGGACACCCCCATCGGCCGCTTGATCGTCGGCCAACAGGCGTTCCTTTGGGGCACGGGCATGCTCGCCCACGACGGCACCACCGCGTCGGACTTCGGAGACGCCCAGCAGGGCAACCTGGTCTACCGGGCCGCGTTCGTGACCCAGCCCCAGGCGGACTTCCGCCTCTTCGTCGGCGCCGACCTGGTCGCCTCGGACGACAACGCTTCATATTCGGACGGCGACCGCGCGGTCGGCGGGGTCGTGGGCCTTCGCTGGGAGCCGCGCCCCGAGCTCGCCGCGGGGCTCCTGACCGGGTGGCGCGCTCAGGAAGACCGCGCCGATGCCTTGCGACCCGACGCGAAGCGGTCGCGGGTCGACGTACTCACCGGGGACCTTTACCTGCGGTGGCGCGCGCTGCCCGCGTGGACCTTCGAGGCCGAGGGTGCCGTCATCGCGGGTACCACGACGCGCCCGTACCTCGAGGAGACACGCGGCGAGGCCGCCGATGTGCGGTCCTTCGGCGCTTTGCTGCGCGCCCGCTACGACGACGACGCCCTGCGGCTCACGGCGAAGCTCGACCTCGGGCTGGCGTCTGGAGACGACGACCCCCGCGACGCGGACGTTCACGCGTTCACGTTCAACTCCGACTTCGGCGCTGGGCTCGTGCTTTTCGAGCATGTCTTGCCCCTCGTGACCGCACGCTCGCTCGACCGGGTCAACGACCCGGAGCTGTTGAACCGGGCGCCTTCGGGCCTTCGATACACCGTGAACCAGGGGGCGGTGACGAACGCCGTCTTTGTGCATCCGCGGGTCTTGTGGCGACCCATCGAGCCCGTCGACCTGCGCCTCGGGTGGATGCCCGCGTGGGCGCCCGCCGACGTGAGCGACGTGTACGCGAGCGCGCGGAACGGGGGCTTCAACACGACCGCGGGCGGTCGCTCCCCCGGCGGCCACTTCTACGGCCACGAGGTCGAGGCGGCGGCGCGCGGTCGTCTCGCCCTGAGCGGCCCCCTCGCTCTCCACGCGGGCGTTGAGGCGGGTGTGTTCTTCCCCGGGAGCGCCTTCGACGGCCTGGGACTCGACACGATCACCCTGGTGCGGGGTCTGGCGGAGGTGACGTGGTGAAACGCACGACAGTTTTGCTTCGGGCTTCCCTTTGCCTTGCCGTGACGACGGGCGCCGGGTGCGAGTTCCTGAACGACGCGCCGAATCTCGGCCTGGGCGCGACGCAGCGCAGCGGGGGCCCTGCGGTCGTCTGGGATCTGGAGGCCTTGCCGCTCCCCGAGATTCCGCTGCCCAACGACCAGGCGACACGGCTCGATCCGTCGTCTCCGACCGGCCGACGCCTCAACGTCTCGACCCGCGCGGTCACGGACTACGAGAGCAAAATCCGAGCGAAGTTCAATACTTACGACGGCTTCGGGACCTACGCCCCGATCTCCGTGCGCTTCGACGCCCCCCTGGCGCTCGAGCGCATCCGGACGGCCTTCGAGAACGACGACTTCCGCGACGACCCCTTCTTCGTGCTCAACGTGGATCCGAAGTGCGCGCGCTACGGCGAAGAGGTCGCGCTGGACATGGGGCGCGGTCGATTCCCGACGGTGCTCTTCGCGCGCGGCGCCCGGATCCCCGACCCCGAGGCGCCGGACGGGCACCTGGTCGGCGGCGGCAACATCTACTTCCCGCTCGATCCGCACGCGACGGCGAACAACGGGGTCTACGAAGAGTTCGACGAGGACCGCGACGGCGATGGCGAGCTCGATCCGCTCGAGGACACCGACTACGACGGGCGACTCGACCGCCCGAACTTCGAGGATCCCGCCGCCTGCGCCGGCGAGACGCCCGGGACCCCGGCCCACGACCGGTGCGTCACGGACCACTTGCTGACCTGGTACGAGCGGGAGACGAACTCGCTCGTGCTGCGCCCCCTGTGGCCGCTCGAGCAGCGCTGTACGTATGCGGTCGTGCTCACGGACCGCCTGGTCGGTGCGGACGGCAAGACCGTGGAGTCGCCGTTCCCCGGTGTGAACCCGCGCGAGCAGACCGAGGCCCTGGGACCGGTGCCCGGGCTCCTGAAGCGCTACGGGCTCGGCGCCGGCAACATCACCTTCGCGTGGTCCTTCACGACCGGCTCCATGACCCACGAACTCGAGGCCCTGCGCGCCGGACTCTACGGCGAAGGGCCGTTCGCGCGCCTCGCCTCGCTTTTCCCGGCCGAGAAGGGCTGGAACCTGTGGAAGCGCCGCGAGCTGGTGCTCGAACCGGCGGACGTGGACGTGATCAGCCGCGCGGGCGGCGACCCCGACGGGCGCGTCGTGCCCGGAGCCTGCGCCGGCGCGGCCTTCAGCCAGTTCTGGCAGCTCCGGCGTGAATGGGCCGCGAACCTGTGCGCCATCGAGGGGGACATGACGGCGCTGGGCGGCGTGTTCGCGGGCACCTTCGACGCGCCGAATCTGCTCGTCGATTCCGAAGGTGTGGGCACCGTGGCGTACCCGTCGGACAACGACGAATCGTGGTCGCTCGACGCCGCAAAGGGCACCGCTCGGCTCGGCCGTTCGAAGGTCACGTTCTGGTGCACCCTGCCGCGGGAGGCGGAGTCGGGCTGCACCGAAGGCAACCCCGAGGGCAAGCCGTTCTGCAAGCCCTACCCCGTCGTCCTCTACTCGCACGGCTACGGCGGCTCGCGCATCGAGCCGATCACGAGTCACGTGGGTCGAACGGCCGCGATGGGCTACGCGATGTGCACTCTGGACGCCTACGGCCACGGTCTCGACGTCATCGCGCGCGCCATCCGCGGCGAGAGCGGCCCGCCCGAGGGGGACGCGCTGCTCTTCCAGCTCGCGGCGGGTATCTTTCGTACGCTGGGCGCGCCGGACCTGCCGCTCATGCTCACCCGCGGGCGAGACCGCGACCTGAACAACGACGGCCAGCCGGACTCCGGGGCCGATATGTGGACCGCCGACCTGTTCCACACACGGGACATGGTCCGGCAGACCGTGCTCGAGTACATCCAGTTCGTGCGCCTGCTGCGGTCCATGGACGGGCAGGTGCAAGACGCGGACGGCCTGCTGGGCGACGTGGACGGCGACGGCAGCATCGACCTGGGCGGCCCCGAGAACATCATCGGCATGTGGGGCATCAGCCTCGGCGGGATCCTCACGGGGGTGATGGCCGGCGCGGAGCCGGGCCTCGGCGCGGCGTCGCCCAACGCTGGCGGCGGCGGTTTGGTGGACGTGGCGCTCCGGTCGAGCCAGGCCGGTGTGCCCGACGCCGTGATGCTGCCCATGATGGGCCAGCTCGTGGGGGGCTGCCTGGGCCACGACGCCCACCAACGGCCCGTAAAGCCCGGCGAAATGTCGGTCGGCGACTGCTTCCGCCCGCCCGGCCTCGAGGGCGAGCCGAGCCCAGGCGGGGTCCTGCGACTGGCGCTCTATGCGCAGGACAACGCCCGCGCGCGGGTCCTCGAGTTCGCGCGGATCGAGGGCGTGGAGGTGGGCGACCGGATTGAGCTGCGGAACCTGGACAACGACGAGGTGCGGGCCGCGTTCGTGAATGAGCGCGGGCAGTTCCGGGTCGGTGTGCCGAGCGATGCCGTCAACGCCGTGGACCGGCGAAGTCGGCTCGGCCTGCCGGACACCCAGACCACGCCCTTCGAGCTCGAGGACCCGACGCGTTTCGCCGACCGCCTCGAGCTGACGGTCTACGAAGGCCTGAGCGCGCGGGTGCGGGCGAAGGTCGACACGTTCCAGCAGCAGGTCGAGTTCCAGGGCTCCGTGTACCTCGCGGACAAGCCCCTCGTCGCCCTGCAAGAGGGCCTCGGCTTCAAGCGGAACAGCTGGGAGTTCCGGCGTTTCCTCGGGCTGGCACAGCACGGCATCGGTCCGGCGGACCCCGCGGTGTGGGCCACACGCTCGATCCTGGAGCCCGACCTCGATGCACCCGGGCGCCGCCCCGGAGGCACACGGGTGATGCACATGCCCACGGCCGGCGATCCGCAAGTGCCCGTGAACACGGGCATTTCGGCCGCACGCGCCGCGGGTGTCCTGGGCTCCTGGCTGCGCGACCCGGACCGCCCCGCCGAGGAGGGCTGGCGCGAGCTCTTCGAGACGGATGCTCGCTACGGCATGAGCAAGGACGCCTACCTCGTGGAGAACCACGTGTACGAGGGTGTCGGCCGGCTCCAGCGGTACGCCGACAACCCCGTGAATCCCAACGTGATCTTCGACGTGGACGACGTCAGCGACGGTGCCTCTCGGTGGAGCTGCGGCGAGAGCGACTGGAGCGGGATCAACGGCGAGAGTGGTTGCCCGCCCGAGGTCATCGGGCAGGAGGTCGAGTTCGACGTGCCGAACCCCGAGGCGGGCAAGGCGCTTCGGGCCGACTACGCGCGGTCCTCCGACGACGAGGGGCGCGACGGCTTGCGTGTACCGGTGCTCCGCCCCGCCGGGCAGCACGGCATCTACAACGCGCAGCCTTTCCGCACCTTCGACAACGACGCCTTCATGGTGAACTTCACGACCCGCTACCTGGGCACGGGCGGTCGGGTCACGCGGCACGAGGCGGGCTGTGATTGCTCCGCCAGCGCGGTGCCGAACTTCACCCAGAACGGCCAGCACCTGAACACCGTCGGGGTCCTGTGCGACGAGACGCGTCTTCGGGTCTGCAACGCCGAGTGCGCCGAGGGCTGGGGCCTGCGCACGCCCGCCGAGGCCGCCTGCGGCGAGTGAATTCCAGCGACCGTGGTCGCGTCGGTGGGAAAAGAGACGTCATACAAGGGGAGAGTCGATGCGACGCACGGGGTGGGTGGCTGGAGTTGCGCTGGTCGTCGGGACTTCTGGGTGCGCGCACTTCCGCGCCGCGGCCGCCGAGGACGCGTACAGGCGCGACGCGGCCGAGCGCTTCGTCTACCGCGAGCCCTGCGGCACACTCTGGCCGGAACTCCGCAAGGCCCTCTTCTCGGACGGCCTCGAGGTCAAGGACGCGGACAGCGGCGAGGCGTTCTCCATCGAGACCGAGCCTTCGGCGGCCGGCAACACCAGCACGCGCTACCTCATCACCGGCGCGCCGGTCGACAAGCGACAGTGCCGCATCGAGGCGCTGAAGCAGACCACCCAGGGCAAGGAAACGCCGCGCACCGAGCGAGACCTGATGCTCGAGTGGCGCCTGATCGAGCGCCTCGACCGGGACGCCGCCGAGAAGATCAACGACGACGCCGACGCCGCGGGGGCCGCCGCGCGCTGAGCCCGGGTCGCGGGCGCCGACGATCGTGCGCTCGCGCCCGAGCGCGGTTGCGCCGCGACCCTCAGTGACCTACAACGCGCGGCACTCGAATCCGCCCGGAAGGTCGCCATGCAGGCAGGCATCGTAGGACTCCCGAACGTCGGCAAGTCCACCATCTTCAACGCGCTCACGGCCGCCGGCGCGGCGAGCGCGAACTACCCCTTCTGCACCATCGAACCGAACGTCGGCATCTTGCCGGTGCCGGACGAGCGCATGCAGCGCATCCAGAAGTTCATTCCGACCGAGAAGGTCATCCCCGCCGCCGTCGAGATCGTCGACATCGCGGGCCTCGTTCGGGGCGCGAGCAAAGGCGAAGGCCTGGGGAACCAGTTCCTCGGCAACATCCGCAACGTGGACGCGGTGCTGCACGTGGTGCGGTGCTTCGAGAACGCCGACGTGGTGCATGTGGACGGCCAGGTCGATCCGCTGCGCGACATCGACACCATCGAGACCGAGCTCTGCCTCGCGGACATGGACTCGGTGCAGAAGCAGTACGACCGGTACAGCAAGCGCGCCAAGACCGGGGACAAAGAGGCCATCGCCAAGGCCGCCGTGCTCGAGCCCGTGCTGCGGCTGCTCGAGGCCGGCAAGCCCGCGCGGCTCTACCCCGGCGCGCTCACCGACGACGAGACGAAGCGGGCCTTCCGAGACGCCGGGCTCCTGACGGGCAAGCCCGTGCTCTACGTGTGCAACGTGGACGAGAAGAGCGCCGCCACCGGCAACGCGTGGTCGCGGGCCGTCGAGGCGCGCGCCGCCGAAGAGGGCGCAGGGTGCGTGGTGATCAGCGGCCAGGTCGAGGCCGAGGTCAGCGAGCTCGACGCCGCCGACCGCATGGCGTTTTTGGGCGACCTGGGCCTGACGGAGCCGGGGCTCAACAAGCTCGCGCGCGCGGCGTACACGCTGCTGGGGCTGTGGACCTACTTCACCGCGGGCGAGAAAGAGATCCGCGCGTGGACCATCCGCGCCGGGGCGAAGGCGCCCGAGGCGGCCGGGGTCATCCACACCGACTTCGAGCGGGGCTTCATCCGGGCCGAGGTCTTCAGCCTGCCGGACCTGGAGCAGTACAAGAATGAGGCGGGGCTGAAGAACGCCGGGAAGCTGCGCATCGAGGGCAAGGAGTACGTCGTGCAGGATGGCGACATCATGCACTTCAGATTCAACGTCTGATATCCCGGCGCCTTCGGCCCGGGATATCTGTCGGCGATGGAGCGGGCTGACGCCGCTCATCGCCGCCAGATGGGCGGGCTGCCGACCGAGGCCGTCGACTTGCTGCCGCGGGGTCGGCTCCCTGGCAGGCTGCTGAAAAAGCAGCCTGCCCGGCCAAGGACGGCCCGCATCCGGGATCACGTCCTCGGTCTCCCCATCGAAGTGATGCCCGACCAGATGGGTCGTATCATGACCGAAGTGCTGGCCCTCGCCCGCCAGCACGGGTTGACCGTCTACGATGCCTCGTACCTCGATCTCGCGATGCGTGAGGGGGTTCCACGGGCGTCGCTCGATACCGGTCTCGTCGCGGCCGCCGAGCGGGTCGGCGTCCCGCTCTTCGCGCCTTGATGAACCGGCGGCCGTCCGCAGTGTTGTCCTGGGTCAAGGCGTCACACTCGTCGAGATCGAGGTGGAGCGCGACGGAGGCCGCCATCGAGTGCGCAGGTAACTGCGCCGCATCACGTCAAGTCGAGCGCGCCGCCCTCGCAGACCCGGGGGTCGCCGTAGACGTCGCCGCGGATGCCGAAGGCGTTCATGATCGCGATG
>JBMOFP010000230.1:0-8507 GCA_049318805.1 Bradymonadia bacterium | reverse complement strand
GGACCGGCCCGATCCGAAACTGGGACCGCGTCGAACAAGTGCATCTGAACTCAGCTGCGTGAAATCAGAACAGGCGACAACTCGGTTGACACTCACCGTCATGGGTTTCGCCTCGTCTGAGATGAGATTCGACGCTACGCTAGTCGACAGCGGATTTCAGTCGCAACGGGAGCAGCCCCTGCACGGTGACTTCGACAAGCGCCTCGCGCGTGCGGCTCTGGAGCTCGGCGTACTCGACGCCGCGAGCCTCATGGATCTTACAGCCCAGCTCGCGCGCTCGGAGCGTCCTCGGAGTTTGGGCGCGCTGATGCTTGAGGCGGGCCTGGTCTCGCGAGATCGCCTTCACGAGCTTGAGCGCTCGGCCGACCGAATCGACCACATCGATACTTGGGCACATGACGCGCAGAGCGCCTCCGAGCCGCGCGACGCCCTCCCAGCCACTCCGGCGCCGATGCCCGTCGGCCACCGTTACACCACGCTCCGCGAGATCGGGCGGGGCGGCGCCGGCGTCGTCATCGCCGTTCAGGACCGTGTGGTGGGCCGAAGCGTCGCGCTCAAGCGCCGGTGACCGGATCGCGGTGGTGAACCGGTTGCAGTAGGCGGGGGAACGCCGCACAATCCCGCTTATGTTAACTACGCCCCCCGCGCTACCTCGTGAGACAGTCTGCGACGCGTAGGTCTGCTCGGTGGAGTCGGCGAACATTCTGCTGGCGGATGACGACGCGCTCCTGAGGGCGCTCTATGGCGACGCGCTCGCCGCAGCGGGCTATCGGGTCTGCGTAGCCGAGGACGGCGAGGCGGCGCGCGAGGCGCTGCTCGAGGGGCGCTTCGACCTGCTGGTCACCGACCTGGTGATGCCGCGCATGGGGGGGCTCGAGCTCCTTGAGCTCGCCAAGGGGCGCGACCCGGACTTGGGCGTGATCGTGCTCACAGGCGTGAGCGCGGTCGAGCCCGCCGTGCGCGCGCTCCGCGCCGGCGCATTCCATTATTTGACGAAGCCGCTCGACCCGGAGGCACTGGTCATCGAGGCGGCGCGGTGCTTGGAGCACAACCGCGTGCTGCGGGAGAACCGGGAGCTGCGGCGCCACCATCGCCTGCTGCTCGGAGGCGCGCGGCTGCTGGCGGCACAGACAGCCGATGGGCTCGGGCGCGCGGTCACCGAGGTCGTCCGTGCAACGCTGGGCGCGGACGCGGTGGTCTATGGGCGCGGCGGGCGCTCGACGTTTCGGGTTGACCAGACGACGGGCGTGAGCGCAGCCGTCGCGGCGTCTGTGGTCAGCGCGTGCATGGACGCAGCGATGGATTCGGCGGGTGTGGTCGCTGTGCCCGGTCATTTGGGCGGGTTCACGCAGGCGCTCTGGCTCGACGCCCGGCCTCGGACCGAGGGCGCACCGCCCGCCCGCGCGCTCGCTCTGCGCCGAGCAGACAGCGCGGGCTTCGACACAGACGCGCGCTACGATGCCGATATCCTGAGCGAGAGCCTGAGCCTCGCACTCGACAACGTGGACCACTTGGACAGAGCGCGAGTCGTCGGTGATATCGACGCCTTGACTGGACTTTGGAACGCGCGCGCTCTGGAGTCGACGATCGACCGCGAGCTCGCGGCCCGAGGGGAGTCGCGGGCGCCCTTCAGCGTGCTCTTCATGGATCTGGACCACTTCAAGCGCGTGAACGACACGCACGGTCACTTGGTCGGGAGCGCGGTGCTGGTCGAGATGGCGCGCCTGCTGCGCCGCTGCCTGCGGGCTGAAGATGTCCTCGTGCGCTACGGCGGGGACGAGTATGTCGCGGTGCTGCTCGACGCCGATACCTCGCCCGCAGTGGCCGTGGCCGAGCGCATCCGGGCGGTGGTCGAAGGGCACCGCTACATGGCCCGAGAGGGGCACGACCTGCGGCTGACGCTCTGCTGCGGCGTCGCGACGTGGCCGCTGCATGCCTCGACCCGCGCCGAGATCATGCACCGCGCAGACCTTGCGATGTACCGCGGCAAGAAGGCGCATAGAAACGCGGTGTGGGTATGGACGGCGGAGCCGATATGTTAGTCTGTTGGCCTGAGACCTGAGGAGAGACGCACGATGAAGCTGTGGAGTGAGAGCTTCGAGCATGGCGCGCCGATTCCAGAGGCCTTCGCCTTTGGCAAGCGCGACGCGGCAGGCCAGATCGCGCTGGCCGGCAATCGCTCGCCGCATCTGGCTTGGTCGGAGCTCCCGGCGGGGACACGTTCGCTCGTCCTGCTCTGCCACGACCCGGACGTGCCCAGCCGCCCGGACGACGTCAATCAGCCGGGGCGTCGCGTCCCGCGGGACCTGCCGCGCGTCGCCTTCTTCCATTGGAGCCTGCTGGATATCGACCCCCACACCCCCTCGCTGCCGGAGGGGGCGCTGTCGAGCGGCGTCACCCCCCGCGGCAAGCCCGGACCAGACGTCCCGGGGCACGGCGGCCTGCGCCAAGGGGTCAATGACTACACGGGGTGGTTCGCCGGCGATCCGGAGATGGCGGGGACCTACTTCGGCTACGACGGTCCCTGCCCGCCGTGGAACGACACGCTCGTTCATCACTACCACTTCACGCTCTACGCGCTGGACGTGCCGCGCTGTCCTGTCGGCTCGGACCTGTCGGGCGCGGCCATCCGAGCGGCGCTCGCGCCGCACGTGCTCGCGAGCGCAACGCTCATGGGCACCTACACCATCGCTGCGGATGCCGTCGACGCAGGCTGAGCGCCCGAAGCCGGAGAGACACTGAACTCGACACAGCCACCGGGGCCCGTGCCCCCGCCCACCCCGCGTGATGAGTTTGAGCGGCTCCAGCGCATCGCGCAGCTGGGCGTGCGCTCAGGGCAGCGCCACGAATCGCTCGACGCGCTGATGCAGGCCGTGAGCGCCGCGCTTGACGTGCCCATTGCGCTCGTCAGCGTCGTGGACGCCGACGAGCAGTTCTTCCTCGCGCGGCACGGACTCGAGGCTGAGCGCACGACGCGGGCCGAGAGCTTCTGCGGGCACTGCGTCGCGTCCAGCGGGAGCCTGTCCGTCCCGGATGCCCTCGAGGACCCACGCTTTCGAGACAATCCGCTGGTCGTCGGCGCACCCGGGATTCGGTCGTATCTGGGCATCCCGATCTTCGGTGGGCTTGGGCAGAGCCCGATTGGCACCGTCTGCATCATCGACCGGTCCCCACGCGCGTGGACAGAGGCGCAGGAGACCCAGCTTGCGCGCATGGCCGTCGTGGTCGAGCACTACATCGAGGGGCTCGCGTTCCGGCGAGCGTGGCAGCACTCGCCCCTGTCACTCGTGATCGTTGACCGACAGGGGCGTTGCGTGCGCGCCAACCCCGCATTCGAGCGTTTCGTGGGCATGTCGATGGAGGCGCTCCTCCAGCGGCCCCTGACGTCGTTCGTGCAGCCGCGTGACCGCAATGTCCTGTCCGCGATGATCGGCCACGCTCTGAACCAGCGAGATAGCCCAACGCGTCGAGAACTCGGCTACTTGCGGCTCACGGGCGAGCTCGTGAGCGGCGGCACGAGCGTCTCTCCGCTCATCGAGCCTGAGGACCAAGCCGTGTGCGTGATCCGCGATATCTCGCTCGAGCGTCGTATCGTGGCCCGCTCCGGTGTGGTGCAGCAGATTCGCGAGGAGCTGGGCAGCCCGCTGGCGGAGGCGGGGCGACACTTGGACGCCCTGGAGCGCGTGACGAGCGCGCACGCCCCGGAAGAAGCCGCGCGGATCGACGCTGTGCGCGCGCGGCTGAGTGAGCTCGACGCGCTCTTGGATGCGCGCTTGGGCGACATCGCGGGGCGGGCGCAGGTCGAGACGGAGCTGCGCGCCAGCGAGCAACGCCTGCAAGCGCTCTTCAATCGGGTCCTCGGCGCGATGTTCGTCATTGACGACCGGGGCCGCATCGTCGAGACGAACTCGACCGCTCTTGAGGCCTACGGATGGAGCTACGATGCGCTGATTGGGAGCCCGCTCACATCGGTTCTACCGACGTTTACCGCGGCGGATTGTGAGCGCTGGTTCACTCAGTCGAACGATCTGGAGCGGCGGACCTTCGTTCGGCGTGACGGTCAGCCCGTGCCCGTGGAGCTCGAGCGCCTGGCGATGGACTGGAATGGACCGGGGCGGCTCGTGCTCATCGCCCGCGATGTTTCGCTCGCAGCCGCCCGAGAGAGCGCGCTGCAGCGCGAGCGGGACGACTTGGAGTCCGAGGTGCAGCGGAGCACCGAGGCGCTTCACGAGGTGCAGCGCATGGAGGGCCTGATGAAGGCCTCCCTCGAGGAGAAGGAGACGCTGCTCAAGGAGATTCACCACCGGGTCAAGAACAACCTGCAGATGGTGTCGAGCTTGCTCTCGCTTCAGATGGCGCAGATGCCCGAGGGCAAGGCGCAGTCGTTGCTGGCGGAGAGCGTTACCCGGGTTCGCTCGATGGCGCTCATTCACCAGCACTTGTATGGCTCAACGTCGCTCGCGCGGGTGGATCTGAGCACTTACACGCAGAGCTTGACCGAGAGCCTGCGGCACGTGCTCGCGCCGACGTCGCGCGTGGACTTCGACGCCGAGCGGGTCGAGGTGTCTGTGGAGCAGGCCGTGCCGACGGGTCTCGTGCTGAATGAGCTGCTGACGAACGCGCTCAAGTACGGCGCCGGCCCGGACGCTCACCACGTGCGGGTCAGCCTTAAGGTGCAGCGGCGGGAGCTGCTCATCACGGTCCGCGACAGCGGGCCCGGTTTACCCGAGGGCTTTCAAATGCGCGGTACGGGCACGCTCGGGATGCAGCTCGTCACGACGCTCACGCGGCAGCTTCGCGGCAAGATCGCCGCGCACAACGACCACGGCGCCGTCTTTGAGCTGGCCTACCCGCTCTGAGTGGGGCACATCAGGGCGTATCGTGCGGCACGACCTCGACGGACGCGACGCCCGGAAGCGCCTCCATCTTGGCCCGCACGTCGTCCGCTGTGCAGACCATGACGATGGCGCAGTCCTGCGGCGTGAGCCGGCGGCGCGCGGCGTCGCGGATCTGGTCGGGGGAGAGGGCGCGCACGCGGTCGCGCCAAGTGTCAATGCTGTCGTCGGGTCGCCCGAGCAGCCGGGCTTGGACCACCTGAGCGACGCGGAGCGCGGGCGTCTCGACGCGGAAAGGGAAGGCGTTGAGCATCGACTCCCGGGCGAACTCGATCTCGGCGTCTGTCAGACCCGGCTCAACCATCTTCTCGAACTGCTCGAGCATCAGCGCAGCGGTCTCGGGCGCGTACTCGGTGCTTGGCGCGGCCTGCAGCACATAGGACGCGCCAGCGCGCTCTGTGCCGAGGCGGGCGTAGGCGCCATAAGACCAGCCGCGCTTGACGCGGACTTCGTCCATGAGGCGCGACGAAAAGTAGCCCCCAAACGCCATCGTCGCGATCTCGACCGCCAGGTGGTCGGGGTCGTTTGCGGTCATGCCCGCGTGCCCGATGACGAGCTGCGTCTGTGACCGATCGGGCTTGTCGACCAGCACCACGCGGCGGCCCGCGGGGCGGGGCATGGGCGGGAACTCGAACGGGCGCTCTGTGTCGGGCAGCGCGCTCAGGCAGGGGGCGAGGAGTCGGTCGAGTGTGGCCCGGTCGACGTCTCCGCTCGCGCCGATGATCAGGTGCGGGCGTGTGAGCACTGTGGGCAGGTGCGCCACAACGTCTTCGCGCGTCGTCGCCGTGACGCCGGCGATCGTGCCGCGCGTCCCGTGCGCGAAGGGGTGGCCGGTGTAGAGGGCGCGGCGTAGCCAGACAGCCGCGAGGGTCGCGTCGTCGTCGCGATCGGCCGCTCGCTCGGCGAGCAGCTCGCGCTTGGCCTTCTCGAACTCGCTCTCGGCCAGGGCGGGCGCGGTGATGACCTCGGTGAGCAACCCGACAAAGGCCTCGAGGTGCCGCGTGAGGACCGCGCCGCCGACTGAGACGGAGTCCCGCTGTGCCGCGCACACCAGGTCCGCGCCGAGGGCCTCGATGGCCTCCTCGAGCGCGTTGCGGTCGCGGCGCAGAGTGCCGCGCGGGAGCAGACGCGCCGCGAGCGTGCCGAGCCCAGCGCGGCCTGCCGGGTCGAACGCGGGCGAGGCTCTGAAGTTCATGAAAACATTGATAAATGGCAGCGTGTGGTCTTCGGCGAGGATCACGAAGGGCTCCGTCTTTTCAGCGCAAAGGGGCGGGGTCGGCGCGGCCACCCGCGAGGGCGATGAGCCGGGCGACTGTGTCATCGAAGGGGGCGGCCTCGTCGGGCCCCTGCCGCAGCAGGCGCTCGAGCGGCTCGCGGACGGCCAGGTAGCGGTCGACGTCGGGCTCGGCGCCGCGCTGGTAGGCGCCGATGGCGACCAAGTCGGCGCGCCGCGCGCCCGCTGCGAGCCAGCCGCGCAGGGTCGCCGCCGCGCGCGCGTGCTCGGGCCGCGCGAGCTGGGCCATGCAGCGACTCAGGCTGCGCTCGATGGCCACGGCGGGGAAGCGGCCCGCGCTGGCGAGCGCGGGGTCTAGGCAGAGGTGGCCGTCGAGCAGGCCGCGCGCCTCTTCGGCCACGGGATCGTCGCGGTCGTCGCCCTCGACGAGCACGGCGTACAGCGCGGTGAGGGTCCCCGCGGCGTCGTTGCCGGCGCGCTCGAGCAGGCGCGGCAAGACGGTCGACAGCGACGGCGGGTAGCCCCGTCGCGTGGGCGGCTCCCCTGCGGCGAGGCCGACCGCACGGATTGCCCGCGCGACGCGCGTGAGCGAGTCCACGAGCAGCAGGACATCCGCGCCCCGTGACCGGAAGCCCTCGGCGATGGCCGTCGCGCACTCGGCGGCCCGGAGCGCCGCGAGCGGCGGTTCGTCTGCGCGGGCCAGCACCACGACGGTCCGGTGGCGCGCAGGGGCGAGCTGGCTGAGGTAGGCGCTCACCTCGCGGCCGCGCTCTCCGACGAGCGCGAGGACGACGACCTGTGCGGCGGCGCGCGCCGCGATCTGAGCGAGCAGGGTCGTCTTGCCTGCGCCCGGGCAGGGTGCCGTGTTCCGCGGCGGCACCGCGCTGCACAAGCTCTTCTTCGATCCGCCCGGTCGTCACTCCGAGGACATCGATCTGGTGCAGCGCACGGCGGGACCGATCGGCCCGCTCGCCGACGAGATCCGAGCCGCGCTCGACCCCTGGCTCCGCACGCCCAAGTGGAAGGCCGGTCAGGGCCGCTTCACCCTGCTCTACCGCTTCGACACGACCTTCACACCCGTCGTGCAGATGCGCGTGAAGATCGAGATCAACACCCGCGAGCACTTCGCCGTCCACGCTACGCCACGCAGCGGGTGGAGGTCGCAAACCCCTGGTTCTCGGGGCACGCCGACGTGGCGACTTTCAGCCTGCCAGAGCTGCTGGGAACCAAGCTGCGCGCGCTCTACCAGCGCAAGAAGGGCCGGGATCTCTTCGATCTCGACCTCGCGCTGGACCACCCGGCGTTCGACGGCGACCGCCTGCTCGAGGCCTTCGAGCAGTACATGGCGTTCGGCGGCACGCCGGTAACGCGCGCGCAGTTCGAGGCGAACATGGCGGCCAAACTCACCGACCCGGCGTTCCTCACCGACGTGCCGCCGATCTTGAGGACGGGCCTCGAGCACGACGCCGCCGCGGCTTGGTCCCGTGTGCACGCGGCGCTCGTCAGCCGTCTCCCGGGAGAGCCACGGAAGGGGGACGTCGATGCGCGCTGACGTGCGGGCCGTCCGTCTTCGCCGGCGTCCCGGTACCTGAAGGGCGCGAGCAGAGTGCCGTCGCCGGCGGCCCGTCCGCCTCCGCCGCAGCGAGATGGACGGACAGCCGGGGCGTGGACGTGACGCCTCGGGGTGACATTGCGAGAGAGGCGAGCCTGGCGCACCAGCCGGGGTAGGGGGAGGTGCGCCGCCAATGCGCCTCCGGTGACCGGGTTGCGGTGGTGGACCCGTTGCGCTAGGTGGGGGAGCGACGCACAATCGCACTTATGTTAACTACGCCCCCTCGGGCACGCGGCCCTCGGCGAGCGGGCGGGCAAGCGCGCTCCGGGTAGACGGCTTCGCCTGCCCCGGCCGCGGCGGCCCGCTCACGCTCCGCTACGTGGTGCTCAACCCGCCGGCCACCCGGCGCATCCTCGACGGGCTCCGCCGTGCGACGGTCCCGCCTGGGCGCTATCCGGTGGGCGACGACCGGAGGGCGTGAACACGCGGGATCGGGGGCGGAGCCGTGTGCGAGGCAAGGTGAAAGCGCCTCTTCGGGCTCGGGCCACCAGGGAGGCGTGCCCCGACGGGCCGGGCGGAGGGGTGACGGAGGGGAGGGTCAGGTGCGCGGATGAGGGGAGGCGGGGTTCATGTTTCCCATCCGTGATCGTTGGAATTGACGGGCAGGAATCGTAACGTTATCTTTCGCGCACTGCGGTACCAAGCGTGCACGCGGAGCGATTCGGTGGTGCGCCGCGTTTGGAGGAAGCGATGCAGAAGTTTGGCTACACGCGCTGCGCATTCTCGGTCGCGACCGCACTCGCGTTGTCGATGAACGGTGCATGCG
>JBMOFP010000229.1:0-8543 GCA_049318805.1 Bradymonadia bacterium | reverse complement strand
CGCGCCTCGTCATGACTCGGCCATCGTTGGACCCATCGTCGCAGGAGGAACCCACGTTGCTGGCCCCATCTGAGCTCAGGAAGCTGACGGCGGTGATGCTCGCGCTGCTGACGACGGCGTGCTTGACGCCCGTGGGAGTCACGGGCCGGACCTCCATCCCCGAGGACGCCGTCGAGCAGTGCGACCGGCTTTGTCGCAAGGTCGGCTGGCGAGTCACTTCGCTCGTGGTCGTCGCGAATGAAACGGGCTGTGTGTGCGGCCCCAAAGACGCGCAGAGCGCCGCCGGGACCACCGAGGCGACGGCGGGCGCCGTCACTGTCATGCTGCAAGCCAGGGCCGAGCAGCAGCGACGGCAGCAGCAGCGGAAGCCGTAGCGGCCTGCCGAGAAAGCAGCCTGCCCCGACCTACTTCGCGCCGTTGCGCCCCGCGTACCACGACGCCAGCTCCGCCCGCTCGGCGTCGGTCAGGTTCGTCAGGTTCCCGAGAGGCATGGCGCGCAGTACGACCGACTGCTGATGCACGCGGTCCGCGAGGCGGTCGAGGTCGTCGGCGGTCTGGAGCAGAATGCCCCCCGGCGGTGCGACGATGCCGGCGAAGCTGGGCTTCTCGGCGTGGCAGGGCGTGCACCGCGCGTGCACGATGGCGAGCGCCCGTGCGGGGTCGGCGGCCGGCGTGCCGGCGGCGGCGGCCTGCGCCGGCTCGGGGCGCACGATGAACGCCGCGACCAGCAGCAGCGCGCTCCCGGCGACGAAAAACGGCCACCCGGGCTTGCCCTTGTGGCGCAGGTTGAAGGTGTGGCGAATCAGCACGCCGCCCAGCATGACCAGGCACAGCACGACACCCGCGAGCGCGTGGTTGTAGAGGAACGCGTAGTGGTTGCTGACCATCGCGAAGAGCACGGGCAGCGTGAAGTAGTTGTTGTGCACGCTGCGCTGTTTGGCCCGCCGCCCGTGCTCCGGGTCCGGCGACTGCCCCGCCTGCATCGCGGCGACGAGCTTCTTCTGCCCCGGGATGATCACGAAGAAGACGTTCGCGACCATGATGGAGCCGAGCATCGCGCCCGCATGTAAGTAGGCCGCGCGGCCCGAGAAAACATGGGTCATGGAGTAGGCCGCGCCCAGCGCGAGTACCCCGACGACGAGCCCGAGGCGCGCGTCGTTGCGGCCCAAGGGCGAGCGGCACAGCAGGTCGTAAACGAGCCAGCCGCCGAGCAGGTAGGCGAGGCCGAGCACGGGGCCCCACGCGAGGTCCAGGGTGCTGCCGAGGGCGAGCAGGCTGCTCTGCCCCTTCCAGTAGTAGGCCGTGGCGAGCAGCGCGAAGCCCGACAGGAAGGTCGAGTACGCCTCCCACTTGAACCAGTGCAGATGCGGCGGCAGCGCGGGCGGGGCGACGAGGTACTTCTGCGGGTTGTAGAAGCCGCCGCCGTGCACGGCCCACAGCTCGCCCGCGACGCCCTTCGCTTTGAGCTCCGGGTCCTTGGGCGGCTCGAGCGAGTTGTCCAGCCACACGAAGTAGAAGCTCGCGCCAATCCACGCGATGCCCGTGATCAGGTGGAACCAGCGCAGCAGCAGGTTGAGCCACTCGGCGGCATAGGCCTCCATCAGCTCCCCCGGTAGGTGGAGTAGCCGAAGGGCGAGAGCAGCAGCGGTACGTGGAGGTGCGCGTTCGGATCACTGACCCCGAAGGCGACGGGCACCACGTCGAGGAAGGCGGGATCGGGGAGGGCGACGCCAGCCGCCCGCAGGTAGTCCCCGGCGTCGAACTCGAGCAGGTAGCGCCCGACCGTCAGGTCCGCGCCCTCGAGCAGAGGCGCATCGCAGCGGCCGTCGGCGTTCGTTCGACGCGCCGTGAGCAGGGCGCGCGTGTCCCCGTCGACGCGGTACAGCCGGAGGTTGAGCGCCGCGGCCGGGCGGCCGTGGGCGGTGTCGAGAACGTGTGTCGTGAGGCGTCCCATGTGCGGTGTTTCGCAGCGCGGCGCGGCGCGGTCAACGTGAATTCCCGTGGTGCGTGAAGCGCGCGGTCGCTTGGATTACGCTCCGGCCCCGTGGACACCCCCTATCCCCGCGACCTGGTCGGCTACGGCCGCAACCCGCCCTTCGCCGATTGGCCCAGAAGCGCGCGGGTCGCCGTGCAGTTCGTCCTGAACTACGAAGAGGGCGGCGAGAATTGCGTCCTGCACGGCGATGCCGGCTCCGAGCAGTTCTTGAGCGAGATCGTGGGCGCCGCCGCTTTCCCCGCGCGGCACATGAGCATGGAGTCCATCTACGAGTACGGCAGTCGGGTCGGGGTCTGGCGCATCCTGCGCGAGTTCGAGCGCCGTGGTTTGCCCCTGACTGTCTTCGGCGTGGCGATGGCGTTGGAACGCCACCCCGAGGTCACCGCGGCCTTCGTGGAGGCGGGTTACGAGATCGCGTGCCACGGGTGGCGGTGGATCCACTACCAGCACATCGACGAAGCGACGGAGCGGGCGCACCTGAGCCGCGCCCTCGAGGTCATCGAGCGGTTGACCGGGCAGCGCCCGCTGGGGTGGTACACCGGCCGCGACAGCCCGAACACGCGCCGCCTCGTGGTCGACGCCGGAGGTCTGCTGTACGACAGCGACTCGTACGCCGACGACCTCCCGTACTGGACGCGCGTACGCCGCACAGACGGCGTCGAGGTCCCGCACCTGGTCGTGCCCTACACCCTGGATGCGAACGACATGCGCTTCGCCACGCCCCAGGGTTTCAACACGGCCGACCACTTCTTCACCTACCTGCGCGACACCTTCGACACCCTCTACGCCGAGGGTGAGGACCGCCCCGCGATGATGTCGGTCGGCATGCACTGTCGCCTGCTCGGACGCCCGGGTCGCATCACCGCGCTGCAACGTTTTCTGGACCACGTGGAGCGACACGACCGGGTGTGGGTCTGTCGCCGCGTGGACCTCGCCCGACACTGGATGACGCGACACCCCGCCCCCGAGTACCGCTGATGGCCCCGCCGCTCCTCGACCCGAACGCACCCCACTTCACGCGTCGCTACCCGAACCTCGCCGATACACGGCTCGGTGCGGCGGCGGTGTCCTGCACCGACGACTTCTTCGCGCCGATGCAGCGCATGCTCAACCCCGAGCCCGCGGTCTTCGTGCCCGGCAAGTACGACGAGCACGGGAAGTGGATGGACGGCTGGGAGAGTCGCCGCAAGCGGGTCTCGGGACATGACTGGTGCGTGGTGCGCCTGGGCGTGCGCGGCCGCCTCGAGGGTGTGGACCTGGACACGAGCCACTTCACGGGCAACTTCCCGCCCGCGGCGAGCCTCGAGGGCATCGACTGGTCCGGCCCCCAGGGCAGCGAGCCGGGGCCCGATGCGGCGTGGTCTGAGGCGCTGCCGTCGGTGGTGCTGGGGCCGTCGGCGCATCACTGGCATGCCATCGAGCCCGAGCGCGCGGGGCCGTTCACGCACGTTCGGCTGCACATCTGGCCCGACGGCGGCGTCGCTCGCCTGCGGGTCTACGGGCGTCCGGAGCGTCGGGTGGGCGACGGGCAGGAGACCAACGCCGATGGCCGCGTCGACCTCGCCTCGGCCCGCAACGGCGGCGCGATCCTCGCGACGAACAACCAGCACTTCGGCCTCGCGAGCAACCTGCTTCTGCCGGGGCGCGGCGTGAACATGGGGGACGGCTGGGAGACCCGCCGACGCCGCGAGCCCGGCAACGACTGGTGCATCATCGCGCTGGGGCGCCCCGGGGTGATCGAGCACGTCGAGGTGGACACGGCGTTCTTCAAGGGCAACTTCCCCGCGGGCTGCTCACTGCGCGGGGCGCGCGTGGAGGGTGCGTCGGACGACGCGTTCGTCACCCTCGCGATGTTCTGGCCGGAGATCATGGCGCAGCGGCCCCTCAACGCCGATGCCGTGCACCACTTCCGCGACGACCTCGCCGCGGTCGGGCCTGTGACCCACGTGCGCTTCGACATCCACCCCGACGGCGGCGTGAGCCGGCTGCGGCTCTGGGGTCGGTTCGCGACGTGACTCAGACCGTCGAGCTCACGCTGAGGCCGTTGACCACCGAGGCCTTCGCGCCCTACGGCCATGTGCTCGAGGCGAGCCCGGACCGCCACCACTACGCGATCAACGCCGGCACCACCACACGCTACCACGCGCTCGCCCGGACCGAGGTCGGCGACGGTCGAGCGGTTCTGTCGATCTTTCGCGGGCAACCGTTCGCCTTGCCGCTGGCGCTGCGGGTGATCGAACGCCACCCGCTGGGCAGCCAGGCCTTCGTGCCGCTCTCGGGCCGGCCGTGGATCGCGGTCGTGGGCGCGCCCGGTCCAACGCCCGCGCCCGAAGCGCTCGTCGCGTTTCTGTGCCGCGGCGACCAGGGGCTGCAGTACGCCCCGGGCACGTGGCACCACCCCCTCATCGCGCTCGAGGCGGAGAGCGACTTCCTGGTCGTGGACCGCGAGGGCGAGGGTGAGAACTGCGACGAGGTGCCGCTCACGGCGCGCGTCGTGGTGCGCGCGCCTCAGCCCGGGGACGCGGGCAACGCGTAGGTCACCACCGCGTGGGCGCAGGGCGCCGCGTCCCCCTCGGAGCGCATCGTGACGGTCCCCACGGCGAGCGTGCGACCGGCCTTGAGGAAGCGGGCCTCGGCGACCAGGACCTCGAGCGGCGGTTTGCGCAGGAAGTCGATGGACAGGCTCGACGTGACGGCCATGGGCTGGAAGCCGTAGTGCGAGAGCACGAGCACGTACATCGCCGTGTCGGCCAGCGTCATGAGTGTGGGCCCCGAGAGGGTGCCGCCGGGCCGCAGGTGACCGGCGTCGGCGGTCACACGCAGCACGGCGAGCCCCGGCTCGGGCAGTGTGACCGTGGGCGTCCGTGTGTTCGGGAAGGCCTGGGCCAGAAAGGCCGTGATCTCGTCGGCGTTCATTCGACCGCGCCGAAACGGTCGACGAACCGCAGGCGCGCGATGCGGTGGACCTGCGTAACCGCCTCGGTGACCTCGACGTCCGTCGAGCGGTCGAGGCGCGCGCGCAGGGCGTCCAGGATCTCCGGGACGGAGCGGCCCCGCACCGCGAGGATGAAGGGGAAGTCGTGGCGTGCCCGATAGCGTGCGTTGAGGTCGGCCAGCGTCTCCAACACGGCCGTGGTGCTCTGGGCCAGGCCCGCGCCCGTCTGCTCGGCCTGGGAGTCCGGCGTGAGCGCCGCAAACGCCGCCGACCGCGCACCGAGCTCGGGGTGAGCGCGCAGTAGGCTCAAACGCAGCTCGAGGGGCGCCGAGTCGACGGCGCGTTCGAGGGCCGTCAGCAGCGTCGCGGCTCCGGCGAAGCCCTCGGCCGTCCACGCGCGCTCCGCGACCCACGGCGAATGCTCGTAGAGGCCGTCCAGAGCGTGCACAAAAGCCTCGCGGGGGCAGGGACTCAGCGGTGGCGCGGTGCTCATGGGCGCATCCTTCGCGCAACGCGCCGCGCTGTAAAGCGGCCCGACCCGCCGGGTGCGTCGCCGATTCGTTGACGGCGTTCTCTCCGCGCGCCGACACTGCGCGCCCGTGCGAGACCGAGACCAGAACCTCACGAAGCGTTGCGTCGCCGCGGTCACGCGCCTGTCGAGCATGCAGGGGCCCCGCCTGTGGATCGGCGCCGACGGCGTGCCCCTCGGACCCGGCGACGCGACCTGGTTCCGGTACGCCGGCCCGGGCCGAGCGGCGGCCGCGTTGCCGGAGGGCCCGGCGCAGCCGTCCTTCGGCACGGCGGTCGTACGGCTCGACAAGGCGCGGGAGGCCACACACCTGGCCCTGGCCGAGGCCGACGCTCGCCTTCTGCCCGGCGGCCACCTCGTGCTCTACGGCGGCAACGACGAGGGCATTCGTTACTTCGACGGCCGCGACGGCTTCACGACGCTGGATGCGGGCGGCCATGGCCGTGTCCTCGCCCGCGTCTCGGTCGCGCCGGCAGCTCCGCCTCAGGTCGGCCTGCCGCGCTGGCGGCGTGTGCGCACCGCGTCGCCGGCGGGTGAGGCGCGGCCCTGGGTCGAGTACCCGGGGTGTTTCGCGCTGGGCGGGGACGACGAGGGCTCCGTGCTGCTGGTCCGCACGCTCCGGGAGCGACCCGCCCCCGTTGGAGAGACCCTCGACTTCGGCTGCGGCCCGGGCTTTTTGTCGGCCGCGGTCCGCGCGCTCGCGCCCAAGGTGCGCATCGTCTCGCAGGACCGCGACGCGCTCGCCCTCGAGGCGTTGCGCGAGAACGTGCCCGAAGCGGTCCCGCTGCTCTCGGAGCGTGTCGACGCCGCCCGGGCGCAGGCCACCGAGGGCTTCGCGCTCATCGTTTCGAATCCGCCCTTCCACGATGGTCGCGACCGTACGGGCGCGGTGTGGGCGGGGCTCGTGGAGAGCGCGCCGAAGCGGCTCGCGCCCGGCGGCGAGCTTCGCCTCGTGGCGCAGCGCAACGTGCGCATCGAGAGCGTGCTGCGGGCCCACTTCGCGCAGGTCGAGGCGCTGGTGCTCACGCCGCGGTTCGCGGTCTGGAGCGCGCGTCGATGAAGGGTGAGCGCCTCGATCGGGCCCTCGCGCACCGGGGCGGCGGCAGTCGCTCGCTCGTGGCACGTGCGGTCCGGGAGGGCCGAGTGAAGGTCGATGGCGAAGTCGTGCGCGACCCGGCGACGCCCATCGGCACGTCCGCGCGGCTGGAGCTCGATGGCGAGGTCTTCGCGACGCCGCCGGTCGTCGTCCTGTGGCACAAGCCCGTCGGTGTGCTCTGCACCGTGGAGGACCCCTGGGGCCGAGCGGACCTGAGCGGGGCCGTGGCCGAGTGGCTGCGGCAGGGGCTCCACCCCGTCGGACGCCTGGACGCCGACACGAGCGGGCTCTTGCTCCTCTGCGCCGACGGCACCTTGACCCAGCGACTGCTGCACCCGAAGCGCGGCGTCGAAAAGGTCTATCGAGCGCGCGTCGAGGGCACGCCGGACGCCGCCCTCGAGGCCCGACTCCTCGCCGGCGTCGACACGGCCGAGGGCACGTTCGCCGCGCTGTCCGTGACCCTCGACCCCGAGGTGTCCGAGGTCGAGCTCGTCGTCACCGAGGGCAAACACCGCATGGTGCGCCGCATGCTCGCCAACGCCGGGCACCCCGTCGAGGCGTTGGTCCGGCTGCGTTTCGCCGGTCTCACCCTGGGCGCGCTCGAGGTGGGCGAGACCCGCGCCGCCACGGACGCCGAGGTCGAGGGCCTGCGCGCCCTCGTCGGTCAGTGAATCGCGTAGGGGAAGGCGAGCGTGAACGGGGCGATGCGCGCCTCGAAGGCGTCGCCGGTGGCCGTGACCATGTCGTAGGCGCCGTGCATCGTGCCCACGGGGGTCTTCAGCGGGCACGCGCTCGTGTACTCGAAGCGCTGCCCCGGGGCGAGCACGGGCTGCTCGCCCACGACGCCCGGGCCCTTGACCTCCTGCACGAGGCCGGTGCCGTCGGTGATGATCCAGTGCCGAGCGACGAGACGGGCGGCCTCGTCCCCCTCGTTGGTGATCACCACGTGGTACGCGAAGAAGTAGTAGCTCTCCTCCGGTGAGGACCGCTCGGGCACGAACTGCGAGCGCACCCGGATGCGGATGCCGCGGGTCGTGGCTTCGGACATGATGTGGGCCCCCTGTCTGGCGGGGCATTCAAGCGCAAAACTTCGAGTTTCATCGAGAAAAAGCGTCACTGCGATTAAGGTGTCGGCTGATGTGGTACACGCTCGTCGGTGACGACCAGGTCGGTCCGCTCGATGTCGGCGGCTTGCTCGAACTGTTTCAGCAAGGTCGAATCGACGCCGAGACCTTCGTTTGGCGCGAGGGCATGGACGAGTGGGTGCCGTTCGAGACGGTGCCGGAGCTCGCCCAGGCCGTGCTCGCTGCGCAAGGCAGCGGCGCCGGTGTCGAAGAGCTCGACGATGACGAGCTCGAGGCGGCCGACGAGGGCGCGACGCTGATGATGAACCCCGACGACGGGGCCGACATCGCGCGCATCCTCGAGTCCGTGCACGCCCAGCGAACGCCCCTCGCGGCCGCGGTGGCGGCCCCGCTCGCGTCGCGGGTGAATCAGCCGGTCGTGACCCGCACCCCCACGGCGTCGGCACCGACCGCTTCGACGCAGTCCGCCCCGGTGAAGGTCGCCCCGCCCGCGGTTCAGGCGCCCTCGGTGCACGAACAGCCGACGCCCGCGGCGCAGCCGGCCCCGCGTCCACCGCGCCCGCTCGAGGCGCTTCAGGCCCCGCCGGAGATCGACTTCGGGGCGATGGCCGATGCGCTCGAGCCCGAGATCGCGGCCCCGGTGCCGGGTCCTTCGACCGCCGCGGCTCCGGCCAAGGGCCGACCGATGTGGATCTGGCTGCTGGTGCCGCTCTTCGCGGGCGCGACCACTTTCGCCGTGAAGTGGATGATGCGACCCACGGACGCGCCCACGGTCACCGCCCCCGAGAGCGTGGCCCCCGCGGTCGTCGTGACGCCGACGGTCGCGCCGACACCCCCGACCGTCGCACCCGCGACCGCCGCACCCGCGACCGCCGCACCCGCGACCGCCGCACCCGCGACCG
>JBMOFP010000228.1:0-8689 GCA_049318805.1 Bradymonadia bacterium | reverse complement strand
CGCCCGACGATCTGGATCTACTCGAATCCGATCTACGTGCGCTGAGGCGCGCGAGACGGACGGAGGGCGGGCGCTTCAAACGGGGTACGGACGCCCACTCGCCTGGGCACGCAGCTCTGCGTGCAGTGAACTCGCGCCGAGGGCGAAGACGCGCTCCGCCAGCGGAAAACACGTGTCCCCGGGATAGACCACGTCCACACGATCGAGCTCCAGCGCTTCGAGCGCCGAGCGAATCGAGGGGGTCATGCCTGGACGGTCGGTCCGTTTGATCTCGAAACCGCGACGTCGGCCGTCGTGCTCGACGACCAGGTCGATCTCCGCACCGCTGTGCAGCGCCCAGTACCCGCAACGCTCCCAGGGCGCGCCCAACGCCGACACGATGCGCGTGACCATGAAGCCCTCCCACGACGCGCCGAGGCGGGGGTGATTCAACAGCGCCTCGCGGTCGTCGAGGTCGAGCAGCGTGTGTAGGAGACCCGTGTCCGCGACGTAGGCTCTCGGCGCCTTGACCAGACGCTTCGCGGCATTCGAATGGACAGGCGCCAGCACGCGGGCCATGAAGGTCTCTACCAGGATGTCGAGATAGCGACGGGCCGTCTTCTCGGTGATGCCCAGGGAGCGGCCAATCTCGGAACCGTTCCAGGTCTGGCCACTGTAGTGGGCCAGCATCGTCCAAAAGCGACGCATATCCGTGGGCGCCAAGCGGAGCCCGAGGTTCGGCAGGTCGCGCTCGACATACGTCTGGATGAGCGCGCGCCGCCACAACACCGACGCCCGCTCGCTCTGCGCCAGAAACGACCGCGGATAACCGCCGCGCAGCCAGAGGGCGTCGAGCGCGTCCGCGCCCACCTCATCCAGATCGAGGCCGCCGAGGCCGAACCATGCGATGCGGCCCGCCAGCGACTCCGAGCCCTGCCGAAGCAGCTCTCCCGACGCGCTGCCGAGAATGATGAATCGAGCCGGCTGCATCGGGCGGCCGGCCAGGACGCGCAGGATCGGAAAGAGGTCGGGCCGGCGTTGAATCTCGTCGATGACGACCAGGCCCGTCAGGCTCTCCAGAGCCGCAAGGGGCGCGTCTAGACGCGCGAGGTGGCGCGGATTCTCCAGATCGAGGTGCGTCACCGGAACGCCGGCGCGCTCCGCGAACGCAAGCGCGAGGGTCGTCTTGCCCACCTGCCTCGCGCCCACGATGCCCACCACAGGAAACACGGAGAGCAGCTCGTCGAGAGTTTGAAGCGCGCGTTGCCGGAGGAGCATGGGGCAAAGTACCACGAAATTTCGGAGATGACGTCCGGGATTTCGTGGTCGGCGGGGGTCGCGAGGCCGCGAGGTACGGCGGCCTGCTCAAACTTAACACTTGCGGGACCGCGGTGGCATGCATTCCCGCGAGGCGTCCGTCGCACTTTGCCTTGACAAGTAGAAGTAGGGAGGGATTCGAGTTTGTGCTACTCGTAAGCGACTACGATGCTGACTCGACGCAGAATCCTCGAAACTCTTGCGGTCGCCGAACTTCGACGCGCCGCTGACGTCTGTGGAGTTCTCGTTGCGGATCGACGCTCGAGGCGGACGCTTGTTGACACGCTGTCGTCTTCGCGACGCGTTTCCATACTCGCGGTGTTGCAGGAACTGACGGTGAAGCGTCTTCGCGAATTGTGCCGCCTCCACGGTCTCGATAGCGAGGGTCGGAAAGCCTCGCTTCTGGAGCGTCTCGACCCTTCACGAACGAGGCGGTCGCCGAAAGTCGCCACGGGTGGACGAGGTATCGAGCCGAATCCGTCGGATGCCTCGTCTGCGGCGCAGAACCCGCAGAAAGTGGGCGGTTCGAATACTGCGGTACATAGCCCGGCTTCGCGGATTCCCGTACGCCCTTCCTTTCCAGTTGGCCGCTATGTCGCCCGCCAGTGTTTCGGCGCTGAAACGAGTTCGAACTCTCCTTCGAGGCATACTAAGCCGTTTCTCGGTATCGCCAACATTGCCGCCATGGATTACTGTGAAATCAGCGGCGTCATCAAGCAGTTCGCGGCACAGGAGGAATTCGCAGGTGCTTCGGAGAACGATGACAACCAAGGCGGGGTTTGCGCCCAGACGTACCCGCGACTGAACAGTGATTATCGGTCTCGCATCGCGGAGCGTATTCGGACCCAGGCCCGAACGGCCGAAACTTGGGAGGATCGGTTCCGAAGAGGACAGTTAGCTGAGGATTTGGAGCTCGAAGGCACGTATAGCGAGAGGCGGCACTTCGATTTCGGTGAGTTCCTCGTTATCGGCATGCCGGATGCGTTGGTCGACTCCACAGCGATGGAGTTTTCATCGAGTCGTCGACCGGAGCTGAACGTTCTGGGAAAGACAATCCAAGCGAACCTATATGCGGTGCTCTGGGGCTTGCCGGAATCTCTAGCAGTCTCGCAGCACCCTGAGTTTCCGGATGTTCGCGTGGAGCGACGACGGCTTGCAGATCCAGTCGAGGCCGAGCGCGTTCTCGCGAGAGCTTGGGCTGTGATGAGCGGCGCCGAATCCGGGCGTCCTCCTTCGACGTCTCGCAAATGCGCACGTTGCAAGTTCGAAAAGATGTGTCCCTTTCCTTCTGCAGGTCGAGTCCCTTCGGTGGAAGAGATGCGCAGAATCGGCGAGAGTTCGAGAGAGCCCGAACTCATGGATCTATGATAGTCGAATGACAGACACTCGTGCGCCGGTGTTCACGGAAGCGCGGGCTGGCCTCGGTCGCTCTCTCCTCCAACGCGGACTCGCAAGAATGCACCAGACCGATTGCCCCCCGCTCACGGCACCAGCTTCGGCACCCCCAACCCCAGTCCTTGCAGCAGCTTCTCATCCCCCTCGGCGTGCGTCTTCCAATACGGCAGGCGCGTGGTCCCCGTGAGCTTGGCGACCTCGCCGTCGGCGCACTGCCACTGGACGATGCGGTGCGGGTAGGCGACCTCGACATCCGCTGAGCAAACGACATCGTCGGCCCGATTCCAGGACACACGCCGCGCGTCGATCTTTCCGGCGGGGACCTCGACCGCGCTGGGGGCGTCGGCCCAGTCGAGGCGCGCCCCGAAGGCGCGCGCGGGCTTGTGGGCGAGGCGCCGGTAGGTCGCGGAGGGCAAGAGCTGGGCGTCGCTGTCGGCGCTGACGAGGCCGCCGGCGCCGAGGCCCCGCAGTGTGATGAAGAGCGCGTCCTCGGGCATCACACCGGCGGCGGCGACCCGGTCGCTCTGGCTCTCGCCCTCGAAGTAGCTGTTCACATTGAGCGTGAGGCCGTCGGCGGTGCGGTGCACCTCGTCGAAGACATGGCCACACCACTCCTGGGACGAGAAGGTGACCTCGAGGGGCACGAAGCCTTCCTCGGGCACACTGAACACGCTGGTCATCAAGCTGTAGTCGTAAACACCGGTCTGGAACTTCTTCACGAGGTTCAGCTTGAGCACGGTGACGTGGTCGGGGTTCTGGGCGTCGTACTGGTCGACCTTCACCCGCTTCGCGCGCGAGTAGGGCTCGGTCACATAGATGGCGACGGCGCGCCCATGCCGCAGCTCGCCGTACCGCGGCTGGACGAGGTCGTAGCCCGAGAGCTCGGCGAGACCGTCGCTCCAGTGCTGCCAGAAGAGCGGCTCGAGCGCGGGCCCTTTGAGCGCGCTCGGCGCGGCCGCGGAGGCCGTGTTGGTGGAGCCGGCACACCCGGTCGTGAATCCCAGCGCCCCAGCGGCGAGCAGCCAGCGAAAAAACCTCATTCGGACCTCCTCAAGGTGTGACGCGAATTGCGTCCTCCGGGCACACCTCGACGCACTTCATGCACGCCGTGCAGGCGGCTTCGTTGACGACGAAGGCCTGTTTGCCCCCGTGCGCCCAGACCTTGAGCCGGACCAGCAACGGCAGCTCGATCTCCGACTTGCGGATCGCGAAAACGGCCTCGGGACAGACCTGCGCGCAGGTCTTTTTGCCCTCGCACCGATGATGATCGACAACGACCTTCGCCACGCTTCACCCCTTCCCGGCGATGGGCTCGACGACACTCAGCACCCGCTGGCCGGGCACGAGCTTCGAGGCGCCCTCGAGCTGAATCACGACCTCCAGGATCTTGGTGTCGAGCCGCTCGGTGGGCTCGTCGGTCCGGAAGTTCTTTCGCCCCATCCGCTTGCCGATCTCGACGACCTTGCCCTTGAAGGTCTGCCCCTTGAACGCATCGGCGGTGATGTTCGCGACCTGGCCCAACGAGACCTTCTCGAGGTCGCGCTCCTCGACGTCCATCCGCACCCGCAGCACCGAGGTGTCGCCCATGACGAGCAACGGCTCGGCGCCCTGCGGGTTGTAGTACTCGCCGGCGAGGAACTTCACCTCGAGGACCTCGCCGCTGATGGGCGCGCGCACGGTGAGTCGCCCGACGACCGCCGCCGCCTGGTCGCGCCGCGCGGTGGCCGCGGCGACCCGGGCCACGGCCACGGCCACGTCCTCGGCGCGGGAGCCGAAGCGCGCGGCGCGCTTGCGGGCGTCGATGGCACGCCACGTCGCCTCGTCGTTGGCGGCGTTCTGGCGCGCGCGGTCGAGCTCCTCGGGCGTGGCGGCGCCGGTCTTCGCCAGGGTCTCGATGCGCGCGAGGTTGCTGCGCGAGAGCTCGGAGCGGGCGCGGGCGGCCTCGGCGTCGGCGACGGCCGCGTCCACGTCTTCGTCGCGCAGGCCCTTCCGCACGCGCGTCAGCTCGGACTGCGAGACGTTGAGGTCGGCCTCGGCGGCGGCGAGGGCGGCGTTCTCGGCCGAGGACTCCAGCTCCACGAGCGGCGCGCCGGCCTCGACGCGCTGCCCTTCTACGGCGAGAACGCGGGTGATGAGGCCGGGCACCGCGGCGGCGACCTTCACCTCACGCTGGGCGGGCTCGACCATGCCGTTACCGGCGACCCGCCCCGACACGGGGGGTGTGCCGCGCTCGTCGGCGCCGCCGGTCGTGGGCGAGGCGACACGCTCGGCCTTCGTCGCGTCGGCGGCGGTCGAGACCGTGGCCGGTCCGCTCGCCAAGGCCTTGATGACGGAAAAGCCCGAAAAGACAAAGAGAATCGCGAGGAGGAGAGTGAACTTCTTGCCTTTGAGGTTCATGCGGCGTGGCTCCCTGCGCCGTCACCGAGCATGAGACCGTCTTCGATACGGACGATGCGGTCGGCGAGGCTGAAAATGCGGTTGTCGTGCGTCACACAGACCACTGTGTGACCGCGCTCTCGAGCGAGCTCCCGCAGGAGCTCAGTGACGAGCTGCCCATTCACGGCGTCCAGGCTCGCCGTGGGCTCGTCGGCGAGGATGATGGGGGGATTGCCGGCGACGGCCCGGCAGATGGCGACCCGCTGGCGTTCGCCGCCCGACAGCTCCGAGGGCAGGCGCTTGTACTTGCCCCCGAGCTGCACACGGTCCAGCAGGCGCTGCGCCTCCTTCGAGGCGTCCCGCGGGGACCAGCCCCGCATCTGGAGCTGGAAGGCGACGTTCTCTTCGGCGGTGAGCGAGGCGATGAGATTGTGCCCCTGGAAGATGAAGCCGATGTAGGCGAGTCGCAGTCGAGGCAGCGCGGACTCGCGCACACCCGAGATGCGCTCGCCGAAAAGGTGGATGTCGCCGCCGTTGGCGCGCAGCACGCAGCCCAGGATCGAGAGCAGCGTGGTCTTGCCGCTGCCGCTCGGGCCCACGAGCATCATGAACTCGCCCGCGGGCACCTGCAGATCGCAGCCCTTGAGCACGAGCTGCGCGATCTCCCCTTCCCCGTAGGACTTCGTGACGTTCCGGGCGTCGATCGCGAGGGTCTGGCTCATCGGAACACCATCGCCGGTTCGAGTTTGCGAATCCGCAGCAGCGCCAGACTCGAGGCCGCCACGCACAGCAGGCACATCACGCCGATGCTCCCGACGATGAGCTCGGGCGGCATCACCAGCGCGAGTTTCGCCGAACGAATGCCACCCGCGACCCGCGTCACGAGGCCGAGCCCGATGACCGAGCCGATGATCGCGTAGGTCATCGATTGCACGAAAAGGAGCTTCGTCAGGTCCAGGTTCGTCGTGCCGACCGCCTTGAGCGTGCCGAATTCACGCAGGTTGTCGACCACCGAAGACAGCATCGAGAGCGACACGATGACGAACCCGACGATGAGCGCGAAGACGGTGGACGTGCCGAAGGTGATGCCGATGGCGGTCTGCGTGAGGATGTAGGTGCGAATGCTCTGCTCGAACTCCGGCCCAGTGCGTACGAGCACGTCGGGCAACACGGCGCGCAGCTTCTCGGCCACGTCGCGGGGGTCCTGCCCGGGCTTCACCCCGATGAGCACGGCGCTCATCTGGTCCCGGTCGGTCTTCAGCAGCCGCCGCGAGAGCTCGTAGTCCGCGAACGCGTAGGAGGGTCCGAAGGGCACCAGGCCCCACGTGATGCCCCCGACGGTGACCTTCTTGCCGTTGAGCTCGCGGGTGCTGCCCAGGTTCAGGCCGCCCAGCTTCTCGCGCTCGCCGTCCTCGACGATGATGGTGTCGGGCTGCGTGAGGACCGAGGCTTCACCCGCGACCACATTCCACGGCCCGCCCTTCAGGCGCTCCGGGTTGATGCCGACGAGCGTGACGGGCTCGCTGCCGCCCGCGGGCAGCTGCATCGTCGCCGCGCCGATGAGCACGCCGTCGGCCCACTCCACCTCGGGCATCGCGCGCGCGGTCAGGAGCGCGGCGTCCGAGATGGTGCGCCCGGGTGGCAATTGCTGAACCGAGGGCGCGGTGATCCACACGTCGGCGCCCGAGTTCTGCACGTACATCGTGTTCTTGTAGAGCAGCCCCAAGAAGGTGCCGAGCTGCTGGTTCGCGAGCAGCGTGGCGAACACGACCCCAAAGAGGGTGCCGGCGAGCTTGAGCTTCTGGTGGAACATCATGCCCCACGCCACCCGCGCCATGGTCTTCCAGCGCAACCAGAGCGGGGCGCGGCCGCTGAGCGGCTTCGCCATGGGCACGGCGCGAGAGAGGACGGGGGGGCCTCCTTGAGCGGGTGCGTTCACGGCTCGACCTCCTCACCCAACGCGAGGCTCAAATCCAAGCGCGCGTAGGCGAGATCGGCCCTCGCCTGGATCGCGCCGACCTCGGCCTGAAAGGCGTCGCGCTCGGCTTGCACGGCCTCGAGCTGGGTCGAGGCGCCGTTGTCGAAGCGCGTTCGAGCGAGCTCGGCGGCGCGTTTTGTCGCCGCGGCCTCGGCCATCGCCGCACGCACACGAGCGACCTGCGACCGCACGGTCAACCACGCGTCGTAGGCGCGGTCCTGGGCCTCGAGCGCGGTCTGGGTGGCGCCGTGGGCCTGGGCCCGCGCCGCGGCGCTCTGGGCGTCGGCCTGGGCGAAGCTGGCGCCGTCGAGACGCCACGTGAGTGTGACACCCGCCGTGTACGCCGTGTTCTCGCCGGAGAAGCCGGTGGCGTTGGTGATGCGCTCCGAGAGGTTCGCCGCCAGGGTCGGCAGCACCACGGCGCTCGCTGCCGAGGCCTGGCCCTCGGCTTGACGCCGCGCCGCCTCGGCCGCCTGCACGGCGGGCACCCGCGCGCCGGCTTCGGCCGGGAGCGGCGCCGGGTCCTCGAGCGGGACCTCGGCGTCGGCCCCGCCCGCGGCCGGCGTCACACCCGTGAGGCTCTGAAGTGTGCGTCGCGCCAGGTCCGCAGCGCGCTCGGCCTCGACCAGGCTCTGCCGCGCCCGCGCCACCTCGGCCACGGCCCGCTGCTGCTCCAGCTCGTTGGCCGTGCCCGCCTGAAGCCGCGCCTCCGCCTGGACGAGGTTCTTTTCGGCCACGGCCAACGACCGCGCGGCCGCGGCCTTCACGGCCTCGCCCGCCGCGACCTGATGCCACGCGCGTGCGACACGGCGCAGGATGCCGTCGGTCGTGTCGATGGCCCGTGCGCGCGCCGCCTGGGTGCCCTCGGAGGCGGCCCCGACGCGCCGCCACTGGGCGACGTCGACCAAGGGCACGTCCAGCGAGAGCACGGCCTCGAGCTGGTCTTGGGGCGTGATGGTCGCCTCACGAAAGCCGCCCTGCCCGTCGGGGATGCGCGCTTCGGACGCATGCTCGTTGCGGGTGTAGCCGGCGCGCGCCGTGAGGCTGGGCCACAGCCTGCGGGACTCCGCCGAGGCCGTGGCTTCGGCCGAGGTCTCGAGTGCGCGAGACTGCAAGACGAGCGGGCTGCGCGCGCGAGACGCTTTGAGAAATTCGTCGAGCGGCTGCAGAGCCTGGGCGGAGTGGGGTGCGAGCACCCACGCCGCCGCAAGGCCCGCCGCTGCGAGCCAAGACCGATTCATGTACCGACCTTTCCGCGCCGCGGCCCGGCGGAGCGCCTGGCCGTGGCCTGGGGGGGCGCCGAAGGGGAGACGGCGATGCCGTTCAACAAGGTGTCGACGAGGTGCTCGATGAAGACCGAGGCGTCGAGCGGCTCGGTGTTCCGGGCGCGCAACATGACCTCGAACGCGGCGTACTGAAACAGCGAGCCGCCGAGCATGCGCGCGGGCACCTCGGGCTCGGCGACACTCAGGCGACCGCGCGCGGTCTCCAGCGCGAAGTAGGCGCGCATCACACGCAGCGAGCGCAACGGCGGCGGCTCGTCGTCGGAACCCTGCGCGCACGAGGGCTTGAACGACGCCTCAGGCCGTTCGTCGCCCGACTGCGCCGACCAGCGCATCATCATGCGCGGCACCATGTGCCGGA
>JBMOFP010000227.1:0-8699 GCA_049318805.1 Bradymonadia bacterium | reverse complement strand
CGTTTGTGCTCAAGCCCGCGAGCCACACCCCTGTGACCGCGCTCCTCTTGGGCGCGCTCTTCGCCGAGACCGACCTGCCGCCGGGCGCCTTCAGCGTGCTGCCGTGCAGCCCCGCCGACGTGACGCCTCTGGTCGAGGATCCGCGCATCGCCCTGCTGAGCTTCACGGGCTCCCCGCAGGTCGGCTGGGACCTCAAGGCACGGTGCGGTCGCAAGAAGGTCGCGCTGGAGCTCGGCGGCAACGCGGGCTGCATCGTCGATGCGGGCGCCGACCTCGATCGTGTGGTGGCCCGCCTGATCATGGGCGCGTTCTACCAGAGCGGTCAGAGCTGCATCAGCGTGCAGCGGCTCCTGGTACACACCTCGCTCCACGCGGCCTTGCGCACACGCCTCGTCGAGGCGGCCGCCGCGCTGAAGGCCGGGGACCCCCACGCCGAGGATACGTTCCTCGGGCCGCTCATCACCGAGGCCGAGGCCATTCGGGTCGAGCGCTGGGTGGACGAGGCCGCCGCCCTCGGCGCGCGGGTGCTCTGTGGAGGCCGCCGCGACGGCGCGTTCTACGCCGCGACGGTGCTCGAGAACGTGCCCCGAAACGCGTCCGTCTCCTGCAAAGAGGTCTTCGGACCGGTCGTGACCCTCGAGCCTTTCGACGACTTCCGTGCGGCGGTGGACGTGGTCAACGACAGCGACTTCGGCCTGCAAGCCGGCGTTTTTACACCGGATCTCGGGAACGCGCTCTACGCCTGGGACCACCTCGAGGTGGGGGGCGTCATCATCGACGACGTGCCCTCGTTCCGGGTCGATTCCATGCCCTACGGCGGGGTCAAGGACTCCGGCCTCGGTCGCGAGGGCGTACGGTTCGCCCTCGAGGAGATGACCGAGCTGCGGCTGCTCGTCCTCAGGTCCCCGGCGGCGCGGTAGCCGTTCTTCGGAACGCCGCGTCGATCTCTTCGAGCGCCGCCCAGTGGGCGGCCCAGGTCGGCCCCTCGGCAGCGAGGGCCGCCCGGCAGCTCGCGGTCTCGTACCGACAGGGGTGCAGGTGCACGGGGATGGCCGCGCTGCTGGACGCACGCGCCCGGACGGCCGCCACGTAGAGCCGCTCCATCGGACCGTCGCGCAGCGGCAAGCAACCGATCGTCACGCAGCCCCCGTGCACCATGATGTCGCCGCCCGGGGACACACCCAGGGCGCGGGCGCGGGCACGGTCCACGGCGTTCGGGTAGCCGACACGCAGCGCGAGGTGGAAGCGGCTCGCGGGGTTGAAGGCGTCGATCTGGTAGAGCCCCTCCGGGACCTGCAGGTCCCCTTCCCGGACCTTGGGTCCGAGGCCCCCGGAAGGCATACACACCGAGAAGACCTCGACCCGAACGAGGCGCTCGTCGCTGCGTGAACGGGCCCAGAGCTCGACCTCGCCCTCGCGCTTGAACCCACGCAGCAGTAGCCCCCGAGGCGGCCAAAGCGCCCCGGCGGCGCGAAACGTCTCGGCGACCTCGGCCAGCCGCGCCGCCTCGGCGTCTCGATACCGTGCGTGGGCCCGCTGGCCCTCGAGGAAGGACTCGGCGCGTACGCCGGACCCACCGAGCATCGAGGCCACCACGATGAGGAGCAGACCGACCGCGGAGAGGGTGCGCATGGCCGTTCGAACGGGCGAGCCGGCGCGTCGATCCATTCACGCCAATCACTGCGCCGTGGTGAGGCCCTCGATGAAGCCCAGGAGCGCCTCGACCCGCGCCTCCCACGTCTCGGAAGCTACGGCCGCGCGGCGATGCGACGCCGCCCCCGCGTCGTTCCCCAGGGCGAGCGCCCGCTCGATGGCGGCCAGAAAGCCGTCCACGCCATCGCCGGTCGTCACCAGCGACTCCCCGAGCCGAACGATCTCCGGGAGCGCCGTGGCCGCCACGGGACGCCCGGTCGCCAGGAGCTCGCGCAGCTTGAGCGGGTTGATAGTGTCGGTCTGCGCGGTGCGCACGTACGGCACGAGGAGCACGTCCGCGTGCTGCAGCCAGCCCGGGACCTCGCCATAGGAGACCGGCGGCACGTGGAGCACACGCGGGTGGGCGTCCAGCGGCGTGGCCGGTGCGGTGCGTTTGCCGACCATCACGAGCTGCCAGTCGGGTCGCGCGTGCAGCACGGCGGCGAGCAGGCCCGCGTCGACACGCTCGTCCCAGAGCCCCAGGGAGAGCAGACGCGGTCGGGGCACCGGGGCCAGCGCCGCGGGTGCGTCCACCGGTGCCCCGAAGTGCGCCGCATCGACCCCGTGGGGCAAACGGAGCACCGGCAGACCCGGGCGGCCGTGCTTCTCGACCAGCGCCTCGGCCGTCGCCACGAGGCCGTGCACGCGGGACACGAGCTTCGCCTCCAGGGCCCGGATGGCCCCGCCGGCATAGCCCGGCCAGGTCTCGAAGTCGTCGACGCAGTAGTAGACCGCGCACCGCTCCTCGAGGTGACCTACGAGCCCCGCCACGTTCGGGACCGTGGTCAAGAGCACCGGCCGACTGAGTCCGAGCGCCCGCGCGCGCGCCCGAACCCGCGCGGCGACCCAGGCGTCGTTGAGCGCCGCGCCGACCCGCGTCCCGAAGAAGGGGTGCATGAGCGGCCGGTATCGATGGAGCTGCGGCGGAGTCTCGCACCAGGGGCGCTCCGCCGCGCTGTGGGCGTCGGGCCGCAACCAGTCGCGCCCGATCTCGAGCGCGCGCTGAAAGTCGGCACGATTGAGCCGGGGCGACCGCAGGCCGATCGTCTCGACCCAAAGCACCCGGTGTTCCCGCGCGATCCGCCGAAAGAGGTGCTGGCTCGACGAGGGGTGGCGCCCCCAGTCATCGGAGAAGACGACGAAGTCCATGCGGACGGGATGGTGGTGCTTCGACTTCCGGCGGTCAACGCGCTGCGGCATAGTGGGCGCATGGCGGACGGCCATTCCGAATCGACGACCCAACGCAACCTGGTGGTGGCCCGCCGGTATGTGCTGATGGACCGGCTCGGGGTCGGCGGTATGGGCGAGGTGTGGCGCGCCCACGACCTCGTGATGCAGGAGCCGGTCGCGATCAAGGTGCTCCTCGCGTCCATCGCCGGGGCCACCGCCGCCGAGCTCCGCTTCCAGCGTGAGATCGAGGCGATGTCGCGCCTCGACCACCCCGGCATCGTGCCGGTCATCGACGCGGGGCGCGACCCGAACGTCGGCTTGTACTTCGTGATGACGCTGCAGGACGGCAAGCCTCTCCACGAGGAGTACCGACGCTGGAACGCCTGGGCCGAGATGTGGCCCGTCATCGACAAGGTGCTCGACGCCCTCGGGCACGCCCACGCGCGCGGCGTCATCCACCGCGACATCAAGCCCGACAACGTGCTCATCGACGCCGACGGCGAGCCGGTGCTCTTGGACTTCGGCGTCGCGCGGCTCAAGGACCAGGCGCGCAGCGGCACTTCGGCCCACGACATGCTCGGCACCGTGGACTACGCGGCGCCCGAGCAGGCCACGGGCAACCGCCGGCGCATCGGGCCGTGGACCGACATCTACGCGTTCGGCATCGTGCTCTTCGAGCTGGTCTGCGGCCGACTGCCGTTCGTGGCGCCGAGCGCCGTGCAGTCCTTGATGATCCGGCTCGACCACGGGTGCCCGCCGCTCGATCCGCGGCCCGGCTTCGCCACCCCGCGCGGGCTCTGGAACGTGCTGGATGCCATGATGCGGCCCGATGTGCACGAACGGATTCAGCACATCTCCGAGGTCCGCGAGCGGCTCAGCAACCTCCTTCTGGAGCCGGTCGAGCGCTTGAATCCAGTCGGTGGTGGCGGCCTCGGGGGCGAGGCGTCCGTGCCACGGAACTCCGACGAGCTGCGATGGGACACCGCCCCGACCCACGACGCGGACGACGAGCAGGACTCTCTGGTCTCGCGCCGCGGTTCCCGGTTCTCCGTCGACGCCGACGAGACCTCGGTGCGGCCGCTCGAACCGCCGCTCAGGCCGCACGCGCTCCTGGGGCGGGACCAGCTCCTGATGAGCCTGTCGCGCGGCCTCGACCGATGGCAGCGTGATCCGCAGCCCGGGGTCTTGATGATCGCGGGACCTTCGGGCATCGGCAAGACGCGCCTGTGCGAGGAGCTGCTCGTGCCCTTCATCGCGTCGGGACAGGTCGAGTCCCATCGCCACGTCTGGCTCCAGGGGAACGAACAAGAAGAGCCTTTGCGCGACCTCGGCCTCTCGCTGACGACCGCCCTCGGCATGGATCGGTCGCCCATGCGCGACCAGGTCGATTGGTGGCTTCGGGGTCGCGGTCTGAGCGAAACGGAGCGGCGTCCGTTCATCGACTGGCTCGTGCCCGACCCCGAGGTCTCCGTCCACGAGCCGCTGCCCGCGCGCGCTCGCCGAGCGGCGCAGTTCCTGCGCATCTGCACCCTACGGTCGCGCCCCTTTGCGCTGCTGATCGACGGGCTCGAGCACCTGGACCGCGCGTTGCTCGCGCTCGTCGCCGCGGTGCGCGACGCCCGGCTCCCCATGGTCTTGCTCATCGCGACTCGGGACGCCTCGTCTCCACCCGGGGCCGACGCCCCGTCGTGGCTCGCGCCCGCGACCCGGATCCTGGAGCCCGTGGACGACGACGCCGTGCGAACGATGACCGATGCCATGGTGGCCCTCGGCGCCGAGGAGCGAGAAGCGCTGGTCGCAGCGGCCGACGGGAACCCCCAGCGCCTCGTCGACGCCCTGAACGGTCAGCGGACCCGCGGTCTCGTCGTGCCGGCGCACCCGCGTTGGGTGAAGGCGCCGACCTGGTGGCGTGTGGGGCGTCCACCGGCCTGAGCCCGCTCACTCCGCCGTAGGCAAGACCTCGAAGCGCACCACGTCGCTCGTCTGGGTAGGCCGGCCGTCCGACGGGTCCTCGAGCCAGGCTCTGACGCGGTGCCGCCCCGGCGTCGCGACCCATGAGGTCGAGACCCCCGGCGCGTAGGGCAGTGCCGTACCGTCGACCTCCCAGCGGAGCGCGTGCTCGGGACCGAGCGGGTGCCCCTCGAGCTCCGCCCGCAGGTGCAGGCGCGCGTGCTCGGACGGCACATCGGGCATGAGCGAGAAGACGTCGTCGGCGTCGGGGTAGACGACGCGGAGGCCCGTCTTTCGCCGCGCCGGGGGGGCGGGCTGCGGGCCGGTGCCCGGCACGAAGCGCTCCACCCACCGATGGGTGCACCGTGTGTCCCCGGGCTCGGTCTCGGCGCAGACCTCACGCTCGGCGAGGGCGTCCCGCGCGAACTGGGCCGGCTCGGGGCCGGGGTGCAGGTCGCGCATCACGCGGTGCCACAGACGCCCCGCGCCGGTGATCCCGCTGACCCCCTCCATGGGGCGACCGTCGAAGTTGCCCACCCACACACCCACGGTGACCGCTGTGCTCGCACCCACCGTCCAGTTGTCGGTGAAGTCCGTGCTCGTGCCGGTCTTGGCGAAGGCATCGAAGGGGAGCTCGAGCGCGTTGGGGCGACCGAACGCCGGCGCGCGTGCGTTCGGGTCCGAGAGCATGTCGACCAGGAGCTGCGCCACGGCCTTTGGAAGCACACGCTCTCCGCTCACGGGGGTCTCATCCCGCTGCCAACGCACCGGGCTCGCGACCCCGCCATTCGCCAGAACACGATACGCGTTCGTCAGCTCGAGGAGACGCACCTCGCCGTTGCCCAGGGCCAGCCCGAGCCCGTAGTGCGCCGGTCCCTGGTCGAGGCTGTCGAAGCCGACGGCCTTGAGCCGCTCGAAGACCCGACCCAGCCCGACCCGATGCGCGAGCCAGACCGCCGGCACATTGTAGCTGCACGCCAGGGCCTCGCGCAGGCGTACCCAGCCGCGGAAGCGGCGGTCGTAGTTCCGCGGGCGGTAGTCCCCCGTGAGTGTCTCGAAGAAGAGAGGCGCGTCCGGCATCAGGGACGCGCCCGTCAGGCCATCCTCGAGGCCGAGCGCGTAGACGAAGGGCTTCAGCGTCGAGCCGGGCTGGCGGCGCCCCAGGATCATGTCGACCTGGCCGTCGTCGGCGCCGAAGAAGTCCCGGCTGCCCACCCACGCGAGCACCTCGCCGGAGCGTGTGTCGAGCACGAGCACGGCCGCCTGGCCCACACGTTTGTCCGCCAGCGACGCGAGCACCTCGTCGACGGCGGCCTCGACCTGCCGTTGGACCCGCAAGTCCAGGGTCGTGACCCGCTCACCGGGTGTGTCGTCCGTCGCGCGCACGAAGGCCGTGAAGTGGGGCGCGGAGAAGGCGCGCGCGGGCTCGGCCCAGCGCAGCGGCTCGGCGAGCGCCTGCGCCCACGCCGCGTCGTCGATGACCCCGAGGATGTGCATCCGCGAGAGCACCTCGTGTTGGCGCGCCCGGGCACGGTCGGCGTCCGTCCACGGGTTGGACCGGGACGGCGCCCGCGGTATGCCCGCGAGGAGGGCCGACTCGGCCAGCGAGAGCGCCACCGCGGGCTTGTCGAAGTACAGGCGTGAGGCCGCCTCGATGCCCATGGTCCCGTGGCCGAAGGGCACCCGATTCACGTACTGCTCGAGGATGAAGTGTTTGTCGTGGGCGCGTTCGAGCCGCAGGGCCAGCACCGCTTCGTGCAGCTTGCCGAGCAGCGTGCGCGGCGTCGGTACGAGCTGCCCGACGAGCTGCTGCGTCAAGGTGCTGCCGCCCGCGACGACCCGACCGGCGCGCAGGTTGTCCCGCGCCGCCCGAAGGATGCCGAAGGGGTCGACCCCCGGGTGTGACTCGAACCGATGGTCCTCGACGGCGATGAAGGCCCGGGGCACCCACGGCGACACCTCGTCGCTCAACGAGACCCAGCGGCCGCGGCCCTGTTGGTCGTTCAGGGCCTCTCGGAGCAAGCGCCCGTGGCGGTCCAGGATGCGCCGGCTCTCGACGGACGACGCCTCGAGGAGGGCCTCGGGAAACGGGACGGCGACGACCCACAGCCAGAACGCGAGCGCCCCGAGGCCGACGAGCCCGACCGCGACGGCGCAGCGTCGACGCCAACGGCGTGCCCCGCGGCCGGGCGATGCGCTATCGTCCGACGCCATGGGGACCACGCTGCTCGCCTCGCCGTCGAACGTCGTTCGAATCTACACCTTCAAGGAAGGTCTGCTGTCCACGGTGGCCCACGACCTGCGCCTCACGCTCGAGCGTTGGACCATTGAGGTCGACGACGACGGCGCGGTCAAGGGTCGGTTTCACCCCGCCACCTTGCGTGTGGATGGCCCGATGCGGTCGGGCCGCCTCGAGGCCAACGGCCTCTCGGACAAGGACCGTCGCGAGATCCAGGGGACCGTGGGCGAGAAGCTGCTGCACACCGCGCGGTTCCCCGACGTGCAGCTCGAAGGGCGTCTCTCCGGCGAGGGCCCGCGTCGGGCCTTCGAGGGCGCCCTCACGCTGGTCGGGCGCACGGCGCCTCTCCGAGCCGCCGTCGACGTGAACGGCGCGCGGGTCACGCTCGAGGTCGAGCTCCAGCCCTCGCGGTGGGGCATCGCCCCGTACAAGGCCTTGCTGGGCGCGATCCGGTTGCAGGACCGTGTTCGGGTGACGTTGGAAGCCACGCTGGTCGAACACGGGGTCGACGGCGCCCCGTGAGGCCGCGGCTCAGCCGCCGAAACACATCTGGAAGAGCGTGTTCTCGTCGATGTTCTCGCAGGCCAAGCATCCGCTGCCGTCGGCCCCGCAGATGCTCTCGATGCAGGCGAGCCCGCTGTCCGGGGCGTCCTGACCCTCGATGGCACACGCGATGGCCTGACAGCAGATGTTGTCGCTCGTGACCGGGGGAATGTCGCCGCCGCCGCCGTCGGAGCCATCATCGCCCTCGTCGGACTGCTCCGTGAGGTCGCCGCAGACCGAAGAGAAGTCGTCGACGCCGATGGCCTCGCCCAGGACGTCGCAGCCGGCGTCGGCCGAAATGGGCAGGGTGTCGGTCCCCGCGCACTCCTCGGCGCACGCCCCTTCCGGCACGATGTCCCCGCAGGCCTGGGTCACGCAGCCCAGGATCGACGCACAGACGGCGAGGCAGCTGTCGCCACCGCCCGCGTTCCCGCCGCCATCACCGGAGCCGTCGCCGGAGCCGTCGCCGGAGCCGTCGCCGTTCCCCGAGCCGTCACCGGAGCCGTTGCCGGAGCCGTCGCCGGAGCCGTCGCCGGAGCCGTCACCCGTGCCGTCGCCGTTGCCCGAGCCGTCGCCCGAGCCGTCGCCCGTGCCGTTGCCCGAGCCATTGGCCGTTTCCTTGAACTTGCCGAGCAGACCGCCGAGGCCGCCCTCCTCCTTGCCGTCATCGCTGCTGTCCCCGTCGTCGCCGCTGTCGCAGCCCACGAGGGAGAGCGAGGTGCCGAGGAGCATGAGGGCCGAGAGTCGAAGGAAATCGAGACGCATGAGGTTACTCCGGGGCCCGCGCGGCGGGCGTTCGTGGGGGCGTGATGTCGAGCACGAGGCGCGACCAGAAATTCAACGGTTCGAATTCTCGATGCGCGCGGGAGAATCGCGTTTGGTCGCCGATGGGGTCAAGCCGAGTGTCGCGCGCGGCGAGCCCGGGGGCGTCGCCCGAGGAGCACGAGGGCGACCCACGGTAGAAAGTGACCGGGGCGGGCGGCGCCGATTGCGCAGTCGCAGCCCCCCGTAGGACCGCGACGTGTCGGCGCGGGGTCCAGGGCGGCGTCGAGCGTGCCCTCGCGGACGTCCGGGCCGCTGGGGCGCGCGTCGTGGGGGGGGTCGA
>JBMOFP010000226.1:0-8709 GCA_049318805.1 Bradymonadia bacterium | reverse complement strand
GGAGAGGTCGGTGAAGCCGTAGGCGGTGAGTACAGCGCGATCCATCTCGGCGTGTAGGACGCGCAGGGTGTCGGTGTCGGGGTCGCGCTCTTCCGGGTCGTGGAAGCGGTTGTAGGTGGTGGTGAGGCCCTGGTTGCGGCGGATCATGAGGGCGGCGCGGAAGTCGTAGTAGCGCCGGCCGATGTCCTCGAGGGCGGCGGAGGTCTCGTAGCCGCTCGGGAACGGGAAGGTTTCGAAGCAGTCGGTGGGTCGGTAGTTGAGCCGGTCTTCAAGCGTCGCCCCGAAGAATCGTGCCCAGACTTCGTGGACGCGGGACTGCATGACCGCAAAAGGCGCGAACAGCGACGCGGGGTAAAGGGGGTGGCGTGTGTTGTCCGGAATCGGTCCACGCCGTTGAGGGAACACGTAGACCCCGACGTTATGGGTGAAAACGCGGTCGGTTGGCTGGATGGCAAAGGCGAGATGAGCGGTGACGAGTGAGTTGGCGAGGACGTGGGACTTGCCGGCCGTGGCGGCGGTGAGTTCGACGCGTGGGCGCTCGAATTGCCACCACGGCGCCGTCGAGTGTGAGCCGCGTCGTCCTCGGACCCTCGATTCGACGATGGCCACGAGGTCCGGCCACCTGCGGGCCTCGGCTTCGTCCATCTGGCCGAAATTGATGACGAATCGATGGTGATCTTGCGTCGCGCTGGTGTTGAGTTCTTCACCGCCGATGTACGGAAACACACGCTCCGCGTTGCGAGGTTCGAGGTCCATGAGCCGGCGCATCTCAGCGAGCGGGGTGGCCTCGGTCGATGTGTCATCGAAGGTGAAGCCAATGCCGAGCACATAACTTCCGATGAAACTTCGGCTCGAATTCTCTGCGAGACCCTTCGGATCATCATCACCGCCGGTATGGAACAGAAAGGCGGTGATCAGCTCGACGGAGCGTCCATCAAGCACGGCGACGCCGGTGCGGGCGTCCTTTCCGATGTGTATGATGCTCACCACGACAGCGGCCAGACCAGGCCACTTCACACGACGCGTTGTCTTGTAAATCGTCCCGCCATTTTGCCGAATCCAGGCGATCCCAGACGCCCGCGTATCTCCTTGGGCAACGGTGTTCGTGGCGATGAGCCCCAGGCAACCGCCGGGACGAAGCAGAGAGAAGGCGCGTCGGAAGAAGTGCGCCACGAGATCCGACGAGCCGCTGCTTCCCTCGTGCAGCGCCTTCAGCCAATCGACGTACCCTTCGCGGCTCCCTGCGATCACCGTGTTCTTGCCCGCGAACGGCGGATTCCCCACCACCGCATCAAACCCGGCGTTCTCCCGCCCGAAGACTTCCGGGAACTCCACCTCCCAGTGAAACGGGGGCACGGGGCGTTCGCCTTCGCGCAGCGTCTCGACGGCCGCGTCGAGCTCACGGCGGACCTCTTCACCCGCCTCGACGCCCTGGGCCCCCTGCTCGCTGAATTTCAGCTTCTGCAGCAGCGCCGCGCGCTTCTGCTCTCGCGCCTTGTCCTTGGTCGCCGAGAAAAACGCCGCGACACACAGGTCGCCCTGGCGCCGAGGCTGCGCGAGCGCCCGCTCCGCCTGCCCGAACGCCTCGCGCTTCTCCCACTCGCCGCCGTCGCCGAGCGCATGGATGCGCGCCCGGGCGTGGCGGGCCTCACTCACGGCCACCGCCTCGGCGTCGAGCAGAGTGAGTCCACCGCGCGGCGCGGGCTTCCAGGTGAAGTGCAGGATCTGTGACCCGGTCAGACCGACGAGCGCGTCCCCGTGGCGCAGGCAGTGGTCGAGGAACGTGAACGGATGGTCCGCCGCCATGGTGGCCAGCCAAAGAGAGAGCTTGGCCAGGTCCACGGCGAACGGGTTCTTGTCCACGCCGTAGAGGCACCGCTGCGCCACGAGCCGGAACGCGTGGGTGCGCACGTCCTCGTCTTCGGGGATGTCGGCTGGAGTGCAGTCGTGCGCGGCCCACGCGGCGACGAGGGCCTCCGCGAGCTCGCGGCCCGCGGCAACGAGGAACGCGCCGGAGCCCATCGCGGGATCGAGCACCTTCAGCGACAGGATCTCGTCGGGCGTCGGTCGGTCGCCCAGCGCCGCGACCACGGGACCGAGCGTGTCGCGCACCACCGGCCCCGAGAGTGAGGGCGGGGTGTAGTGCGAGCCCGAGCGTCGGCGCTCCTCCCCCGGCTGCAAGTACAGTGTGCCGGGCGCGACGGGTGTGGGTGTGCGCTTCGAGACCCGCTTCGCTTCGGAGAGCGCGGCGACGAGGTCGTCGACGGAACGCGCAGCCTCGACGGCTTTGGCCGGCTTACCGGGCACGTCGCAGTCGGCCTGCTCCGACAATGAGGCCAACCGGGCCGCGGGCTTCAGCGCGAGCAGCGCGTTCAAGTCCACGTAGACATGGTGCGGCTTCACGGCCAGGGTCGGTCCCTCGGCGCGACGGAGGTCGAAGCCCATCGTGGCTTCGTAGACCGAGCCCACCTGCTCCACGGCGAGCGTTCGGTAGGAGAGCCGCTCGCCCTCGAGCATCATCAGGCGGTCGAGCACACGGTAGAGGCAGCCATCCGAGACACGGGGCGGATCGGGCACGCCCCGCGCTTCGGCGTCCGACTCGCGCAGGACTCCGATCGGGCGCCCCTCGAGGAACGGCCAGCGGTCCGGGTCGAAGAGGTGGCCCAGGCGCTTCGGCAGATGCAGACGCAACGCCGCGTCGTTGCGACCGCCGCCGTCGTGCATGAGGCGGAACAGGGTCAGGAGCCACGCATAGGCGCCGTATCGCTGGTCCATCGTGTCGGGGAAGCGGTCGTGGTCCGCGCGCAGCCGGTCGAAGAGGCCGCCCAGCGCGTAGTGGCGCACGAAGACGGCGTCCTTCGGCAGGAAGCCCTGCTCCTCGGCGTACAAGAGGAAGACGAGTCGCATCAAAACCGTGACCAGGCCGCCTTGGATGTGGGCCGGCTCTTCTCGCGAGAGTGTGCGCAGGAGCGCCCCGTCGACGGCCGCGTCCGCGGCCTGGAAGCCCCTCAGCAGCTCGTGCAGGGCGTCGAGCACCTGGTCTGCGAGGCGGGTGCTGACCTCGTTCTGGTAGCGCCGGCTGAGCTCGAGCAAGGCCGGCAGACGTCGCGGCCGGGGCTCCAGGAAGAGGCGGTCCGCGTTGAGCAGCGCAAACAGGGCCGAGAGCAGCGCTCGGCCGGGCACCTCGACCACATGTCGCACATGGAACGTGCCATAGCCGGACATCTCGCCCTTGGGCGCGTAGACGAGGCGAATCGCCGTCGGTGAGCAGAGTAGCCCGACGGGCACGCCATTCTCGCGCAGGAGCCGCTCGAATCGGGCGTGGGGGCTGGCCTGCCAACGGGTCGTGTCCCTGGGTGCGCCCGGGGCGTCCTCGGGCTCGGTATCGAAGACGGCGTCCTGGACGCGCTGGTCGGCCCCAGGCGGCGGCTCGACGAAGGCGCCCAGGATGAGCCAGGGCGAGTCACTCCCCGGGTTGCCCTGGCAAACCGCGAAGTCCGGCCGCAGCGTCTCCTGATAGGCCCGGAGCGGCACCGCCAGGCTCTCCAGGCGGTGCGCCTCGGGGTCGGTCGTGAAGACCACGTCCGAAGGGCGCCATTCGAGGAGCGAGGCGAAGACTCGTGCCCATGCCTCGAGGGTCAGCGCGCGGTCCTGGGCTTCCCAAATGCTCTGCAGCACCCCCTGGCGTTCGACGAGGCCCGGGGCCGCGCGGGAGACCACCACCTGCGCTCGATCCAGCGCGGGCGCAGAGACCAAGAGGCCGACGGGGGCCAGCTCACCGAGCCAATCCTGATGCACGGACGCGCTCCCCCTACCGACTCATGGGCCACAGGTAGATGAGCCCGGCAGGCTCCACCCGGACCGTCTTGACTTCGTACAGCGCCTTCACTCGCTCCGGCTCGGTCACGATCTCGCCCTCGAGTTCGTCCAGGCGCCGTTTCCAGTACTCGCGCTCTCCCTTGACCTGCTGAAGCTCCAGGCTCGGCAGAACGAGCTGCCCCAGGTTCGGCGCCTGGGCGTCGAACAGGTCCCGCTGCCGGACGATTTGGGCGCGTTGGCCGTCGATGACGGCGCGCATCTCGTCGGCTTCGCGGACCGCGCGCTCCGCCAGCTTCTTGCGGGCCTGCGCCGCGAGCTGCTCTGCGCGGCCGTCGAGGTGGGGCACGAGCTCCGCGAGGTCACGGGCGCCGGCGGCCTGCAACAGGTCGTTCACGCCGTCCGGCACCTCGCGCAGGTGTGGCGTGGCGAAGGCATGCTCCAGCTCTTTGAGCACGTCGGCGGTGTCTCGCAGCTTCAGCGGGCGCAGCTTGCCGCGGCCCCGCAAGTCGGGGTCCGACCACTCAGCGGCCACGGCCACGACCTCGTCGTGAAGGCGGCTCGCGTACGGACCGAAGAGCGAGAGCCGCGCGAGGGCCACGATCTTCGGCAGCGCGTCTTCTGTACGAAGGACACATGCGCGCGACAGTTCGTGCTGCCGGAAGCCCTGGGCGACAAAACGACCGAGCAGCCGCTGCACCACACGGTGCTCGAGGTGCAGGTGTACGTGGTCGGCGTCCACACACCCCGCGTCGCGGAAAATCACGGGGAGAATCGGGGACTTACGTCGCCACTCCGCGACCTTCTCGGCGCGAGGACGGGCCGGACGGACGGCGTCGAGCGTCGCGGACCAGGACGCGTCCGCGCCCGGCAGTCGGTCCAGGGCCGGCAGCGCGAACGCCGCTCGGGCGGGGTCGGTGGCCGCGCCTTCTGGATTGACCGCGGCCAGGGCCGGCGCGCCCATCAGCTCCAGCGACGCCGAGAGCGCGTCGCGGAAGTGGACCTCGTCGAAGCTGATCCAGTCTCGGGCGCGTTGAAGGAGCGCGTCCAGCTCGGCGAGTTGCTGGGCCAGCGCCGTCCTGCACCGACGAACGACCTCGAGCTCGGCCGCGACGACCACCGGGGCCTCAGCGCCCACTGCGTCGATCTCGAGGGCCAGTTGGTCGACCTCGGCGCGCATGATTCCGCGTTCGAGCAAGCGCGCGAGCTTCTGGTCAATCACCGGGGACATGCTGCCGAGGTCCCTTCGAATGACCTCGGTCTTCTCCACGAGTTTCCGCAGCACAAGGTCTTCGGGGCGCTGGGCCAGGACGAAGTACCGACACGTCACGACGGGCGCCTTCTGGAGGCGCCGGTCGAGGCGGCCGTTGCGCTGCTCCATGCGACTCGGGTTCCACGGCACGTCGAAGTGAAACAGGTCCGCGCAGTGGTTCTGCAGGTTCAGGCCCTCGCGGGCCGCGTCCGTGGCGACAAGTATCCGAAGCGGGTGACGGGTCGGATCTGCGTTGAAGGCGCGCTGCAGCTCGTCGCGGGCCTCCTCCGGCAGTCCACCGTGGAAAGCGCGAACGCGCTCCGACGCCCGCTCCGACCCCGCAAGCAGGGACTCGAGCTGGCGGAGTAGCCAAGTCTTTGTGTCCGCGTACTCGGTGAAGATGAGCACACGACGGTCGAGCCATCGTGCGCCGGCTTTGCCCGCGTCGGGGCACAGGTTTGCGCGAATCCATTCCGCGAGCTTCACGAAGCGTGCGTCGGGCTGATGCCGTGACGCCTGCGCGACGCGGGTCATCTCGTCGAGGAGCGCTCGTTCCTCGGTCGTGACGGACATCATCGCGCTGGCGACCTCGACGGCGGCGTCGTCCTCGGCCTGCACCTCGGACTCGGGCAGGTCCGCGCGCTCGTCGTCCATGCCCGGGGCCTCGGACAGCAAGGGCGCGTGGCGCGGGCTCGGCTCGGGCGTAGACACCGCGCCCGGCGCCGAGGCGCCTGGCTGCAGCGCCTTGTCCGCGCCGCGTCGATGCACGGCCAGCGTTCGGGCGAAGGCCTCGATCGACGACAGCAGGCGCTTCTGCAGCGAGATCGTGACGAGGTCCGCCATCTTGCGGCGACCCGGCGAGAGGCCGAGCAATCGAGCGCTGCGGGCTCTCCGGTAGCGCTGGAGGAGGTCTGCGAGGACCAGCTCCGGGGCGTCGGGCGGCAGGCCGTCGATGAGGACGGGCGCCACCTTGCGCTCGGGCAGGTCCGTCTCCACCTCGCGCAGGTCGCTCTTCAGGCGACGAACCATCACCGCGTCGAGGACCTTCGGATCGGGCGGCACCCCGCGGCAGAACCGCTGCGGATCGAGCATCTCGAGGAGGGCGGCGAAGCTGTTGGAGTGCCCGTTGTGCGGGGTCGCCGAGAGGAAGAGGCGGTGCTCGAAGAGCGGTGAGATGTCGCGGACCGCGCGTGTGAGCTGCGAATCGACCGCGTACTTCGAGCCGCTGGCCGGGGCGGCGTTGTGCGCCTCGTCGAGGATCAGGAGGGCGCCGGGCGAGAACTTGCCGAGCCAGTCGCGGAGCGGTCCCGCGTAGGCCTCGTCACGCAGTAGGGCGTGGGAGACGATGAACCGGGTGTGGGTCGACCACGGGTTGGTCCCGTAGCCGCGCTCGCGACGGCGGGCCGCGACAAACTCGCGATCGAAGAGGACGAAGGTGAGGCCGAAGCGGCGCTCCATCTCGTCTTGCCACTGGCGGACCACCGACGGCGGCGCGGCGATGACGACGCGGCGGACCTTCTGCCGAAGGATCAGCTCGCGGAGCACCAGGCCCGCTTCGATGGTCTTGCCCAGGCCCACGTCGTCGGCGATGAAGAGGTTGACGCGCGGCATGTTCAGGGCCTTGCGGAGCGGCTCCAGCTGATATGCCTTCACCTCGATGCCCGCGCGGTACGGCGCCTGGAAGAGCTTCGCGTCGGTCGAGGTCACGCACCGCCAGCGCAGGGTGTGCAGGTATGCCGAGAAGGTGCGGGGCGCGTCGAAGCCGCGGCGGCCGACCTCTTCCCAGGCGGCGCGGCCCAGGCGGCGCGCGTCGACCTCGCGCTCCCAGAGGACCTCGAGGGGCTCGCCCAGGGCGTCGTCCTCGACGCAGTGCAGGCGGACGAGGGTGTCGCCCAGGCCCGGCGCATGGCCCTCCTCGGCCTGCACCACCTCGTCGACCAGGTACTGCCGGGACCGTACGAAGACGAGCTCATCGCGCTCGGGGATGTTCATCTCGGGGCGACCTCCGCAGCGCGCAGCATACGGAGAGGCGCGCGGTGCGGCCACGGCGGTGTGAGGGCATTCGGTCGCCGAAGGCGGCGCCCGAAAACGCAAAAAGCCCAGCCGGTTTCCCGACTGGGCCTCTCAACAGGTGTCCTTTTCCAGGGCACCCCTTTTCGACTTTGTAGCGGGGGCAGGATTCGAACCTGCGGCCTTCGGGTTATGAGCCCGACGAGCTACCTGGCTGCTCCACCCCGCATCAGGAGGCCGGGTTGTACGCCCCCGGTCGGCAGACGTCAAGGCCCTTTTCGAGGTGGGCTCGGTTTTCGCGCATTCGGGGTCCGCGGGTGCGCAGGGCGAGGCGCGTGAGGGGTGTCACGCGTCGCGGCGGGCGCCTTGGAACGCGCAGGGGGTCTACGGGCGCCTTCGGCCGGTCCACGCACGTCGCCCTTGGGCGCAGATCGTGACGGCGCGGGACGATCCGTCGACGTCGGTCGGGCGCGGCCTTCGTCGTCGCGCCTGGGTGCGCGGCTGGGGGCACGGCCTTCGTCGTCGCGCCTGGGTGCGCGCGTGGGGGCACCTCGTCCCGGGGCGGCGGGGGCGTCCGTGCGGCCGTCCGGACGGCTCGGCGTTCTTCTGGGCGCGCCGCGCCCGGGAGCGGCCGGTGCGTCCGAGCGTCCGTCGTCCCGCTGCGGCGCGCGTTTCGGCGCACGGCCTTCGTCCTCGCGCGGCTGCGGGCGTTTCGGCGCGCGACCAGAGGGGCGGCTCTCGTCCTCGCGCTGCGGCGCGCGTTTCGGCGCGCCTCGGCCGGGAGCGGCCGGTGCGCCGGGGCGTGTCTCCTCGCGCTGCGGCGTACGCTTCGGCGCACCGCGCGCCGGACCCGTCGGCGCCTCGGAGCGGGTCTCCTCGCGCTGCGGCGCACGTTTCGGCGCGGGTCGACGCTTTGTGTCCGTGTCGCGCGCCCGATCGGCATCGGCAGGCGCTTGTCGTACGGGCGCGCGCCGAACCCGTGAAGCCGGCGCACCGTCGCGATCGTCCGTGGTCCGCCGCGCGCGTGCGGGCTCGTCGCCTCGTGCCGGTGCGGGCGCTCCCCGGGTCTCAGGTCGCCGGACGGGCCTGGAGGCCCCTGCCCCTTCGCGCGGTTCCCCGCCCCTCGCCCGGCCGCGCGCCGCGCTGGTCGGCTCGTCGTCCCGGTCGAGCTTCGGGGCGCGTGTGATGAACACACCCCGCTGCTCGCGGCCGACGGTCGTCCGGGTCTCGGGCTCGGCGCTCTCGCTCTCCGTCCGTTTGGGTCGCGGTCCGGCGTTGCGCCGTTTCTTGATGGCCTGGGTGGCGGTCGACCGGATTCGACGGACCTCTTCGTGGCGCAGATGCCGCCACTTGCCGACCCGCAGGCCCTCGAGGTCGAGGGGCCCGAAGCGCAAGCGTCGCAGCGCGAGCACAGGGTGGCCCACGGCGTCGAGCATGCGCTTGACGAGGTGGTTGCGCCCCTCGGTGACCGTGAGTTCGACCCATCCGATGGCCTTGCCGCGCGGGCTGTCGGGGTCGGACTCGACCCAGCGCGCATGGGTGGCGATGGCGAAGCCGTCCTCGAGTTCCAGGCCCTTCTCGAGGAGCTTGAGGGTCTCTGGGCTCGGGCGTCCCCTCACCTTCGCTCGGTA
>JBMOFP010000225.1:0-8723 GCA_049318805.1 Bradymonadia bacterium | reverse complement strand
GCAGCTGTTCGGTGTGGCGGTCCTCGTCTTCATCGGGGCCGGCTGCTGGGCGACCCTCGTGCGGGACTCGACCTTCTCCGGGCTCGGGCGCCGCAGCCCGCGCCTGACACGATCGTTTGTGGGGGGCCTCGCCGCCACGGCCCTCGGTGTTTTGGGCCTCGGCGTGGCGCTCCCGGCCGCGCAGCCCGCCGTCAGCGAGTACCTCGAGCCGTACCTCGGGGAAGGGGACGTCGCCAGCTCGGGCTACCAGGACGGGCACTCGGCCGTGGGTGGGCTCAAGTCGGTGCTGGTCTCCAACGAGATCTGGGCCCGGCTGTCGGGCCCCGGCGGACGCCCAATGCCGCTCGAGACCCTACGGACACAGGTCTATCAGGTGTATCGGAGCGGCACCTGGCGGATGCCGACCGCGCGCGTACGCACGCTTGCGGAGAGCCCCGCCAACGACGCGGACCTCGTCCAGGTCGAGCACTCGGACAAGCTGTTGCGCACGCTGCCCGTGTCCCGCGGCACCACCGAGATCGGGCGCACGCTTCAGGGGGCCGCGCTCGACGACTTCGGTGTCGCACGTCGCATCGAGGGCGACGAGGGCACGCACTTCACGTTCCGGCTGCCGTCGTCACCGGACGCTCGACCGCTCGCCCCGCCGGAGCCGAGCGACTTGATGGTCCCGCCGACCTCGGCCGTCCGCTTCGCGGCGTGGCTCCAGCGCGAGGGGGTGCCCGCCGGTCCGCCGGCCGAGGTCGTGCGCCAGCTCGTGTCCCGCCTCTCGGCCTTCGAGTACAAGCTCGACTTCGACGAGCCGTGGACGGCGCCCGACCCCCTCGTCGACTTCCTGGAGCGGTTCCACGCGGGGCACTGCGAGCTCTTCGCCTCCGCGTTCGTGCTGCTCGCGCGGGTTCAAGGTGTGCCCGCGCGGTACGTGACGGGCTTTCGGGTCGAGGAGTTCAACCCCTGGGGCGGATGGCACGTGGTCCGGGGCCGGGACGCGCACGCGTGGGCCGAGGTCTACGTGGACGGGCGTTGGCAGGAGGTCGATCCGACCCCCGCGGGCGGACTCGAAGAAGCGCGGGCCGCCGCCGTGGGGCCCTGGGCGCAGCGCATCGACGTGCTCGGGCTGATGGCCTGGCGCGCGTTCACGCGCCTGCAGAACCTGACGGAGACCGAGCTGGCCGCGGCGCTGTTGGCGGCGGCGGCGCTGGGGGCCGCGTTGTTGGTCCTGCGCGGGCGACGGGCGCGTGGCCGCGGCGGGTTCGATGGTTCGGACGGGCCCGGTGAAGGTCTCCTCGCTCGGCTCGACCCGTGGCTCGCGCGGGTAGGCGTCGCGCGCCCGCCGCATGTGCCGCCGTTCACCCACGCCCAGGTGTGTGAGGCCGCGGGGCACGATGAGGCGGCGCGTCTCCTGCGGGCCTTCGACGCCCTGCGGTACGGCGGGGTGGGTGATCCCGAGGTGCTCGCGCGCGACGTCGATGCCCTGGCCAGGCGCGCGTCGCGGTAGCCGCTCAGCGGTACTCCGGCATCGACGGCAGCGGCGAGGGGGGCTTCGGCGGCCGGGGCGGTCGGGTCGGGCGGGGTGGCGTGCCTTCGAACGGCGGCTCGACGAGATCGGGCCGACGCGGTGCCCGGACGGGCGCGGTCCCACTCGGCGGCGGGCGCTCCGGACTCCGGGCCCGAGGCGTGCGGGGCGGCTCGGCGTCGAGTCGCACGAGCCGGCGCACCGACTCGAAGCCGGGGGGCGGTGAGACGGCCTCCAGCGCGAAGCGCCCCTGTCCCGGCACCTCGAAGGGGGCGCTCGGCGCGTCGAAGCCCGCGGCGAGTAGGGTCGCAGCGCAGGACAGCAACCGAACGCGCGCCGTGGGCCAGTCGAGCTCGACACCCGGAGCGAGCTCGAGCTCCCAGGTCGAAAAGCGCGCGAGCCCCCGCGTCACCAGGGTGCCGTTCTGCGCCTCGACGAGCAGAAACCGCTCCGGATCGAGGGCGCCCGGCCGCGAGCCGGCACGGAAAGTCTCGGCGTCGAAGGTGCGCCCGAGGTCCAGGTCGACCAGGCGAGCCGCGCCGCTCCGCGCACAGCTCAAGAGCGCCGCTTGAGCGCGCAGGGAGACACTCGAGGCCCCCTCGATGGGGGTCGTGAGACGCCAGTCACCCTGGGTGCCCGGCTCCGGCTCGACCTGGGACAGGCCGCGCAGCGCCGACCACCGAAGACCGAAGCCGCGGGCCATGGGCACGACCAGGGGTCGCTCTCCGAAGTGCGCTTCCGCGCAGTCCGCGAGCGCCAGCGCGTCGGGGTCCGCGCGCAGGCCCTCCACACGCCAGGCGAGGGTCGGGCCCCTGGGCGAGGCCGAAGACGGTGAGGCCGACGCGGCGGCCGGGGGCGTCGTTTCGGCCGGAGGCGCGGCCGTGGTTGCCGGTCGACTCACGTAGGACCACAGCGCGGCGGTGCCTCCGACGGCCAGGACCGCGGCGAGCGCGACGGGCAGCTCGCTCGGAGCGCGCCGGGCCAAAGGTCACTCTCCGTGGGTGTTCGGGCCGATGTAGCCGCGCTGGATGAAACCGCGGCCCAGGAAGTTCGCGCCGGGCGTGAGGTCGATGTGGAAGTGGTTGTCGTGCGCGGCGTTGTACTCCGGCGTCAGCACGATGTTGAACAGGCCGCGCTCGATCATCTGGTGTGCGACCTCGTAGAGCAGGATGCCCTTCTCGGTGCGGGGCGGCTCGACGCCGTCCTCCCAGTCGTCGAGCACGGAGTACACGACCCCGTCGGCGTCCGTGAACGAGGCGATGTCCAGCGCGAGCCCGAGCCCGTGCATGCTCAGCGAGTCGGAGCCCGCGATCTCACGGCAGTTGTAGGTGCCGATGTGGGCGACCTCGACGATGCCGAGCTCCGAGAGGTAGGCGGCGAGGTCGTCCATGGCCAGCGCGAGCCGGCAGCTCATGAACATCGGGGTCGCCGCGTCGTTCTCGACGTAACGATAGGAGACGCCGTGCATCGGGCTGTTCAGCCGCACCGGCCCTTCGATGTTGCAGGTCAGGTCGGGGCGCCCGTCGGGGTGGTCCATGGGGTTCTCGGCCGGGGTGTACGCGAGGCCGCGGCGGGCGAGCTCGCCGTCACAGGGCAGGTCGGGCGGCAGGTCGACCTCGCCCGGCAGACAGACCTCGCGCCGCACTTCGGGCTGGCCGAATCGACCGGAGGTGCGGCAGCCGTAGCCCGGGCGACACCCGCTCCCGGGATACGCGGCAAAGTCACACTGCTGCAGACACGCGCCGCCGACGACCACGTCGGGCACACAGAAGGTCACCGAGGCATCCGCCCGGTCGGGGCAGATGCGGTCGCAGTCGAGGCTGCAGGTGCCGTTGGGCCAACCCTCGTCGGCCCCCAGGCAGAAGGCGTCGGCGAAGTCGCAATCGGCGTCGTCGGCGCAGCTCGCGCCGACCCAGCCGGCGTTGCCTGGCGCATCGCCGGGCGGGGTCGAGCCCGGCGTCGACGGCGGCTCGGTGGGCGGGGTCGTGGGCGGGTCCGTCGGCGGGGTCGTGGGCGCATCCGTCGGCGGGGTCGTGGGCGGCTCGGTGGGCGGTGTGCCTCCGAGCGTGGGCGGCGCCGTCGGGGCGATGGGCACCGCGTCCGCGCCGGGTCCCGCGTCGTCGACGGGCACGAGGCTGCGGGCGCGGAGGGTGCCGTCGTCCTCGCCGCAGGCGGACAGGCCGCAAAGGAGAAGCGCAACGAGAGCGCGGTTCACTGCACACCTCCGCCGAGTACGACGGTCATCGCGTCCACCATCCGCTGCACGTCCCCGCTGGCCGCCATCTCCCGAATCGAGTGCATGGAGAGCATGGGGTTGCCCACGTCCACGGTGCGCAGACCCAGGCGTGCCGCGGAGATCGGGCCGATGGTCGTGCCGCAGGCGAGGTCCGGCCTGTTCACGAACTCCTGACAGGGCACACCGGCCTCGATGCAGGCGCGGCGAAAGGCCGCCGAAGAGTCGCCGTCGGACGCATACCGCTGGTTGAAGTTGGTCTTGATGACGGGTCCATGGTCGAGCACGGGCATGTGCTCCCGGTCGTGCAGGTCCGCGAAGTGCGGGTGCACGGCGTGGGCCATGTCCGCGCTCACCATCCAGCTCCGCGCGAGGGCGCGCGGCAAGGCGTCGTGCTCGGGGCCGGCCAGGCGGGCCAGCACACTCCCCAAGAATGTGCCGTCGGCCCCGCGCGCCGAGAGGCTCCCGACCTCTTCATGGTCGAAGAGGGCGACCACGGCCGTGGCGTCGGACGGGGGGGCGGCCAGCAGCGCGCGGAGGCCGGCGTGGCACATCGCGAGGTTGTCGAGGCGCGGGGCGAGAACGAAGGTGTCGTCCGTGCCGGCCAGGCGGGGCGGCTGCAGGTCGAAGAGCGCCAGGTCGTGGCCCACCACGCGGCGCGGGTCGACGCCCGCGGCGGCGGCCACGGCCTCGAGCACGTGCGCGCGCACGGACTCGACCGTGCCCCCCAGGTCGAAGACCGGCCCGAGGTGCTGGTGTTTGTTGAGGATGAGCCCCTTTTCGTTGACCTCGCGGTTGAGGTGGATCGCCAGGTTCGGGATGCGGGCGACGGGCCGCTCGAGGCGAATGAGCCGGGCCTCGACGCGCCCGTCTCCGACGTCGCACAAGACCCGACCGGCGATGCCGAGGTCACGGTCCGTCCAGGTGGCCAGGAGCACGCCGCCGTAAACGTCCACGTCGAGGCAGGCGTAGCCCTCCCGCGCCCGGGCGAGCCTGGGCTTGAGGCGCAGGTTGGGTGAGTCCGTGTGGGCACCGACGACGCGGAAGCCGCCCTGGGCCGGGGCCTTGCGACCGCAGCGCCACGCGATGATGGACCCGCCGCCCCGCACCACGAAGCCGAGCGCGCCCGGGGTGTGGCCGAAGGGCTCGGCCTCGTCGTGGGGCGCGAAGCCGGCCTGGTCGAGGCGCGCGCGTGTGGTCTCGACGGCGTGGAACGACGTGGGCGAACGCTCGATGAACTGCACGAGGTCGAGCGCGGCGGCGAAGCGGTGGGTGTCCGTGTGCATGGCTCGGCAAGATACCACCGCGTGTCCGTCGTTGCGTCCCGTTCGGCGCGGGCGCTACAACGCGCGCGTGCGACCGCCCCTCACGAGCCGGCTCGCCCCGTTCGGGACGAGCATCTTCAGCGAGATGACCCAGCGTGCCCAGGCCGCCGGGGCCATCAACCTGTCCCAGGGATTCCCCGACTTCGACGGCCCTCCGGAGCTCGTCGAGGCCCTCGTCCAGGCGGTGCGCGCCGGAGAGAACCAGTACGCGCGCTCTCAGGGCCACCCGCGGCTCGTCCGCGCCCTGGCCGCGCGCTACGCGGAGACCCACGGCGTGTCGGTCGATCCGATGACGCAGATCGGGGTCTTCTCGGGCTGCACGGAGGCCATCTTCTGCGCCCTCGTCGGGCTGCTCGAAGCCGGGGACGAGGTCATCCTCTTCGAGCCCTACTACGACAGCTACCCCGTGGGCATCGCGACGGCCGGCGCCGTGCCGAGGTACTGCACACTCCGCGCCCCGGATTTCCGCCTCGACGCGGAGGCCGTCGAGCGGCTCGTGACCCCGCGAACGCGGGTCGTGCTGCTCAACTCTCCGCACAACCCGACAGGTCGGGTGTTCACACGCGAGGAACTCGAGGGCCTGGCCGAGGTCTGTGAACGACACGACCTCTGGCTCATCTCCGACGAGGTCTACGAGCATCTCACCTACGAGCACGACTTCATCGCGCCGAGCACGTTGCCGGCGTTGCGCGACCGCACGCTGACCCTGTCGAGCGCCGGCAAGACCTTCTCGATGACCGGCTGGAAGGTGGGCTGGAGCATGGGGCCAGCGCCGCTCGTCGCGGCGGCCCAGGCGGCCCATCAGTACGTGACCTTTGCCACGCACACGCCGACCCAGGTCGCGGTCGCCGTCGCGCTCGAGACCCTGGGGGCGGCGTTCTACGACGCGTTTCGGGCGACCTATCGGGCGCGGCGCGGCCTGCTGGTGGAAACGCTGAGGGCGACGGGCTTCGACCCCCTGACTCCCGAGGGCGCGTACTTCGTCCTGGCCCGCTTCGGACGCCACGCGCGGGCCGGGCAAGACGACCGCGCGCTGGCACGGCGTCTCGTCGCCGAGGCCGGGGTGGCGTGTATCCCGCCGAGCCCGTTCTATGCCACGTCGGACGAGGGCAAAGGCCTCCTCCGGTTCGCGTTCTGCAAACGTATGGAGACGCTCGAGGCCGCGGCGACTCGGCTGCGGGCGTGGGCGTCTGGGAGTGTCGAATGAGGGTCGCCGGAGTTCAGTTGGACCTGGTCTGGGAAGCGCCCCAGGAGAACTTGCGACGGGCGGACCTTCAGGTCGGTCGAGCGGCCGCCGAGGGGGCCCAGCTCGTGGTGCTCCCGGAGATGTTCGCCACGGGCTTCTCGATGCGCGCCGATGCGATGGCGGCGCACGAGGCCGAGATCTTCGCGGGGCTCCAGGCGATGGCCCGACGTCATCGTGTGTGGCTCGTCGCGGGCTTCGCGGATGCGGGCCCGGGCCGACCGCGCAACGCGGCGACGCTCCTCGACCCGACCGGGCGTGAGCACGCGCGCTACCACAAGCTGCACCCCTTCTCGTTGGCCCGAGAGCACGAACACTTCGAGGCGGGTGAGGGTGTCCCCGTCGTGACCGTGGCGGCCGAAGACGGGACGGCCCTGCGGGTGACCACGCTCATCTGTTACGACCTGCGGTTCCCCGAGCCATTCCGGGCGGTGGCCGAACGCACCGACCTCTTCGTGGTGATCGCGAACTGGCCCGAGCCGCGGCGTGATGCGTGGCGCGCGCTGTTGCGCGCCCGGGCCATCGAGAACCAGTGCTTCGTGCTCGGCGTGAACCGGGTCGGCACGGGCGATGGTCTGGTGTATCGGGGCGACAGCGCGTTGCTGGACCCCTTCGGGGAGACCCTCGCCGAGGCCTCGGGCATCGAGGCGCGGGTCTCAGGGACGGTCGGGGGCGAGGCGGTCGCGGCGGCGAGGGCGCGCTTTGGCTTCCTCGCCGACCGCAGACCGGAGGTCTACGCGCGACTCGTCACTTGACGCCGCGCCACACCCAGTAGCGCGTGCCGTTGCTGTCCTCGAGGGTGTCATAAGGGATCTTGATGCCCTGCTTGGGCGCCCACCGTGCCATGGCGCCGGTGAGCCCACCCATCGCCTTGGGGCTCGGCAGGCCGAGCTTCACGACGGCATCCGGGAGCGTGAGCTTGCCCTGCTGCTCGAGCAGCGTCAGGAATCGCTTCGAGTTCTCGGGGAGCGCGTTGAAGTAGCTCGACCAGCGGGCTTCACTCGACAGGCCCTCGAGCTCCGGACGCGGCGCGGTCTTGCCCGTGGCGGGGCGCGCCTTGGCGGGCTTGGCGGGCTTGGCGGGCTTGGCGGCCTTGGCGGGCTTCGCGGGCTTCGCGGCGCGCGCCGCAGCGGCGACCGGGGTCACCGCGGGGGGCGTGTACACCGGCGACGGCGGTGCGTACGGCGAAGCGGCCGGCGGGCTCGACACGACCGGCTTGGCGACGGGCGCGTCGGCCTTGTGTCCACCGAGCGCGAGTGTCAGGTCGGCGAGCGCACGGGCCACGTTGGATTTCGTGAGTGCGTCGAGCGGAATCTCGATATGAATCATGGACATAGATGCGTCTCCAGTCAGGCGATGGTGTGCCAAATGCGATGGCAGAATGGGCACGGAGACGCTTCGACGCAATCAAAAAAGAAATGGCATCACCAATCAGACAGACGCGAACGAAACCCGCGCGGTTCCAGCATACTGCGGCGCGTCGGCGGTGATACGATGTCACACCCCGTAACGCAGGTCGCGGCGAGTCGACGCACCTCATCGAGGTCCACGCGGTCGTATCCCTGGGCGTGACGCTCGTTCAGGAACGTGGTCACGTCTCGCAATTCCGCGGCGACGGCGCGCTCCATGTCTCGGAAGGCCTCCGTGACGAGGTCTACGAACGCCGCGTCCGGTGCGGTTCGGCCCCGCCCGATACCCGTGTAACCGAGGCCGGCGGCGCCGAACTCCGCCGCCGAGAACGCGTTGCAGGCGTCCACGACGCCCTTCGAAACCCGACCGGCGAAGAGCCCCGCGCGCCCGGCTCGATAGGGCGCGTGCGGCTGGCAAACGAAGACCACGTCCACCCCGTCCAGCGCGGTCTCGAGTGTCGTCGTGAAGTCGACGTGCGCGCCGGTGCGGAGCAGGTTCTGGTCGTCTCCCTTGACCCAGGGATCGTGAATCGTCACCGCGCACCCGCGGGCCTTCAGCCGCGCCCAGAGGGAGAGGGCGGGGGAGTTGCGCGTGTCGTCGGAGTCGAAGCGGTAGGCCACGCCGAGGACGGCGCATCGGCGTCCGTCGATGGCACCGAACGCGCGCTCCGCGAGCGCGATGGTGTAGCTCGGGGCCTCGTCGTTGATGACTCGCGCCGCGTGAATCGGGCTGCGCGCGATGTGATCGGGGAACGCCTCGTTGAATCGCCACCGCAGCAGGATGCCATCCTTCGGCAGGCAGTGCCCGCCGACACCGACCGTGGGCACCAGCAGCGCCCCGACGGGCACGGCCGCGGCGTCGCTCGAGGCGGCGTCTTCGCGGGAGATGCGGACGTTCACGGCGTCGCGCAGCGCGAAGAAGTCGAGGTCGTGGGCGTCACAGTGGCGCACGACCTCGGCGGCGAAGGCGATGCGCACGTCGCGGTACGCGTTCTCGAGT
>JBMOFP010000224.1:0-8804 GCA_049318805.1 Bradymonadia bacterium | reverse complement strand
CTAGGCGTCAGCGCCGATCAGCGCATCGCGTCGCGAATCGCCGCAGCCATCTCACTCGTCCGAGCGCTGCCCCCGAGGTCGACGGTGCGAATCGCGCCGGCCCGCAGGACGGTCGTCACGGCGTTCTGCAGGCGCTGCCCGGCCTCGTGCTGGCCCACACGCTCGAGGAGCGCGATCGCGGGCAGCAGCATGGGGAGCGGGTTGGCCACGTCCCTGCCCATCAGGTGCGGCACTTTGCCGTGGATGGCGTCGAAGACGTCGACCGACTCCGAACGGTCCACGCCCCAAACCGCGCTGATGCCGCCGACGAGACCCGCCGCGAGGTCGCTCAAGATGTCACCGTAGAGGTTGCCGCAGACGAGCACCTCGAACTGGTGGGGCCGCTGCACGAGCTGCATGCACGCGTTGTCGACGATGACGTCGCGGGTCTCGATGTCGGGGTACGCGAGCGACACCTCTCGCGCGGCGGACAGGAAGAGGCCATCCGCCTTCTTCATGATGTTCGCCTTGTGCACGATGGCGACGCGCTTGCGACCCTGGGCGCGCGCGTACTGGAAGGCGAAATGCGCGATCCGCTCCGTGGCGGCGCGGGTCACCACCTTGATGGACTCGACCACGCCCGGATGCACCTCGTGCTCGAGTCCGGCGTAGACGTCCTCGGTGTTCTCTCGCAGCACCACCAGGTCGACGCCCTCGTACCGCGACACCAAGCCGTCGAGGTTGCGGATGTGCCGCACGCCCGCAAAGAGGCCCAGGGCCTTGCGCAGCGTGACGCTCGGGCTCTCGTAGCCTTCCCCGACGGGCGACTGGATGGGCCCCTTCAGCGCGAGCCCGTTCCGCCGAATGCTCTCGATGCAGGCCGCGGGCACGGGGCCCTCGCCGGTCTCCGCGCCGGCCTCCTGCAGCTCCCACTCGATGGCCCCGCCGGCCGCCGCGACCAGCTCGACCACGTGCGGGGCGAGGTCACGACCGATCAGGTCCCCCGGGACCAGGGTGACGCGCGGGATGCTCATACACGGACCTCCTTCGCGCCGGGCAGGGCGTCGATGATCGCCTGGGTGTACTCGGTCGTGGTCGAACGACCGCCGAGATCGCCCGTACGCACCTGACCCGCGCTCAGCACACGCTCGACGCCGACCTCGATCCGGCGCGCCGCGACGAGCTCGCCGATGTGGCGCAGCATCATCACGGCCGACAAGAGCAGGGCCGTGGGGTTCGCCTTGTTCTGGCCGGCGATGTCCGGGGCTGAGCCATGGACGGCCTCGAAGACCGCCGAGGTGTCTCCGATGTTCGCGCCCGGCACGACGCCCAGCCCGCCGACGAGACCCGCGCACAGGTCGCTGAGGATGTCCCCGTAGAGGTTCTCCATGAGCAGAACGTCGAACCGCGTCGGGTCCAACACCAACTCCATGGCGCATCGGTCGATGCTCATCTCGTCACACACGATGAACGGATAGTCCCGCGCGATGGCGTCGCACGCGCTCAGGAAGAGGCCATCGGAGCGCTTCATGACGTCGGCCTTGTGCACGACCGTCACCCTGCGGCGCCCTCGCCACCGCGCGTACTCGAAGGCGTACTTCGCGATACGGCGGCTCGCGCCCTCGGTGATGATCTTGAGGGCCTCGACCACGCCGGGCACGACCTCGTGCTCACGCCCCGCGTAGAGGCCCTCGGTGTTCTCCCGAAACACGACGAGGTTCACATCGGCGTGTCGCGTGACGACCCCGGCGAGCGAGTTCACCGGGCGCAGACTCACGTAGAGGTCCAACGCCTTCCGCAGCCCGACGTTCACGCTCGTGAACCCCTTGCCGACAGGGGTCGTGATCGGCCCCTTCAGGGCGATCCGATGGGTGCGAATCGCGTCTAGAGTCTCGCTGGGCAGCGTGCCCAAGCCGGCGTCCACGGCGTGCTGCCCGGCGAGGTGCGTCTTCCACGCGACCTTCAAGCCCGTCGACTCGACGATGCGCACCGTCGCGTCGGTAACCTCGGGGCCGATGCCGTCGCCCGGCAACAGCACGATCGTATGCGTCATTCTGCGACTCCTGGAATCCTAGAGCTTCGTCACCATCCGCAGGCAACGCTGCCCGTTGGGGTAACGCGCCTCGTCGTCCGTTTCGAGCGCGAAGCCGTGCCGTTCGAAGAGCGCGCGCGCCCCCGCGTTCGACTCGGCCACGGACAGCGCGATCGTCCGGGCGTCCACCGCGGACGCGAACGCGCGCGCTTGCTGGATCGCGTTGCCGAGGAGCAGCGCGCCAATGCCGACCCTGCGCCATCGCGGCGCCACGGCGATGCCGATGACGTCCGCGACCGGGTGGCTCGGATCGTCCTCGCCGCCGTGGACGAAGGCCCACATCACGAAGCCGACGGGCTCGTCGTCCACGACCGCGAGCGTCGTGTTCACATGGGCGTGGTCGAACCACCCACCGAGGATGCGCGCGTAGTCGCCGAGCTCGGCGAAGACACGGCCGGAGAGCGCGGTGACATACGGCCGATCCTCGGGCCGAGCCGCCCGCAACGCGACCGTCGTCGTTTCCAGCTCCAGGGGGCTTCCATCGGGCGCCGACACGGCGACCAAGATACGCGGCAGCGTCGCCAATGCAAGGCTTGCGGCGTACCGATTTCAGGTAATCTCGGCGCATGTGCGAGTTGCTCGGGATGAGCGCCAACGTGCCGACCGACATCTGCTTCAGCTTCACGGGCTTGATGCAGCGCGGGGGCAAGACCGGACCGCACCGGGACGGCTGGGGCATCGCCTTCTACGAGGGCAATGCGTGTCGCACTTTCCACGACCCCCAGGCCAGCGCGGAGTCGGAGCTCGCGCGGCTGGTCCACCGATACCCCATCAAGAGTCGAATCGTTTTGTCGCATATTCGTCGGGCCACCCACGGGCGGGCGTGCCTCGAGAACACACACCCCTTCGTCCGCGAGCTCTGGGGCCGCATGTGGACCTTCGCCCACAACGGCAAGCTCCCGAACGTGAAGAAGCGTGCCCTCGGGGCGTATCGGCCGGTCGGCGCGACAGACAGCGAGCACGCCTTCTGCTGGATGCTCGACCACGTGCGTCGTGCCTTCCCCACGCCGCCCCGGCACCCGGCGCGGCTCGCGACCTTGCTCGCGACGCTGGCCGACGATCTCGCCACCCTCGGCACGTTCAACCTGCTCCTTTCGGACGCGCGGCACCTCTTCGTCTACTGCTCCACGCGGCTGTGCCGGATCACACGTCGGGCGCCCTTCGGCGAGGCGCGCCTCGAAGACGCCGAGCTCGTCGTCGACTTCGCACGCGAGACCTCCGAGCGCGACGTCGTCACCGTCATCGCCACCCGGCCCCTCACAACGAACGAGCGCTGGACGCATCTCGCGCCCGGTACGCTCGAGGTCTTCTCCAACGGGCTCCCCATCGTGCGACGGGGACCGGAGGTCGTCGAATGAAGCTCCTGACAGGCGTCTTCAAGCTCACCTTCCAGAGTCAGACGTGCGAGTGCCCCATCGCGGGCGTTCGAGACGGCGACGGCCACGTCGAGGTCGCCATCGGCACCCCGTTCGGTCTGCGCCGGGTACACGCCCGCCTGGGTCCGGACCTCCGACTCGTCGAGGCCCACACCTTCGCCTTCAACTACGAGACCGGACAGGTCACGCGGTTCGAGCTCGAGATCGAAGGGGGCTTCGCTCCGGACCGACCGCGCACCTTCGAGGGCTCGGTGCGCGGACCGGGGCTGACGGGGCAGTGGACCGTCACCGACCTGTCCGGGGGTCGCGACGAGACCGACGAGGCCGAGAGCGCGTTCACCGCCTTCGCGCGGCCGAAGACCTGAGGCTCAGCCCTCGTCCTCGGTCACCGCGAACGTGACGAGCGTCCGCTCCTCATCGTCGTCCTCGTCGATGCTCATCGGAACGTGACCCCGCCCCATCGGGGGCGTCGAAGCGGGCCTCGGCGCACCGGCCGTCGGGACCACGGGCTCGGGCTGGGGTGCACGAAAGGTCGGTGTCGAGATCGGGCGGCCCCGAGGATGGTCACGCTCCGCGAGCCGCTCGATGGCCGAGGCCATGGCCGACGAGAGCGCGCCCGACAGCCGCGGGACCTCCTCGAGCGCGCGGTCGTAAGCGATGCGTGCCGACTCGGCGTGCATCGCATCCACCGCGCGTTCGGCCGGGGTGCCGACGAGTGCGGCGCGCAGCCAAGTGGCGAAGACCTCGACGGTGGGCACCCGTTCGGCCGGCTCGATCCACAGGGCCTGCTCGACGACGGCGGCGAGGAGCAGCGGCACCGCGGGGTTCCGGTCTCGGATGGACGGGGGCGGCTCGCGGTCGAGGAAACGGCGAAACAGCTCCGCGTGGCTCGCCTCTCGAAAAGGAATTCGCCCGGTGAGCATCTCGTAGGTCGTGGCGCCCAGGGCGTAGACGTCCACCAGCGGGGTCGGCGCGTCCTGGTTGAACTGCTCCGGAGGCATATACCAAAGGGTGCCGACATTTGCGCCGGCCACCGTCAAGTCCGACGTGGCCGCGAGCGCGCGCGCGACACCGAAGTCCGTGACCTGAACCGACTCCGGAGCGCCCGCGCTCCTCAGGAGCAGGTTCCCGGGCTTCACGTCTCGGTGAACGACCCCACGAGCGTGCGCATGCGCGAGCGCGCCCGCGGCGCCGACGGCGATCCGAACCGCATCTGGCACCGGCAGTGGACGCTCCCCCTCGACCAGGGTCTCCACGGAGCCGCCCTCGAGCAGCTCGAGCACCATGACCTGGTGGGCCGCGTCCTCGAAGTAGTCGAAGACCTGCGCCACGTGGGGGTGTGTCAGGCTCGCCTGGAGCCGCGCGCCCAGGCGAAATCGCTCCTCGTGCAGCCGTTCGTCCCGCCCGCGCGTGGAGCGCAGGCGCACCTTCAGCGCCACGGCTCGCCCCAGATCGGTGTGCACGGCGCCCACGACCGTGCCCATACCGCCGACGCCGAGGGGCGCGCCGAGCTCGTAGGGCCCGAGTCGATTCGGGAGCGCGCTCACGAGACCTCGTCGTCCGGCTCGAAGTCGTCGGCTTCCAGATCCGACTCGTCGTCGGGGGCCATGTCGAGCTCGTCCTGCGTCGCCGAGTCGAGCTGAAGCAGCGTTCGGAACCGACGCGCGTCCCCGGCCATGACCGCTGCGCCGAAGACCACGATCCCCGACGTCCGGGACTCGAGCAACGCCGCGAGCCGGTCGAAGTGGGTCTCGGAGAAGCGTGTCCCTCCGCCGGGTCGCCCGAGTAGGCGCCAGTAGACGAAGGGACCCGGCGGCAGGACCTCGGGATCCATGAGATCGTCTTCGTCGAGCGCGAGCGGATCGAGCACCGGCACCAGCCCGGCCCGTTCGCAGACCGCGTTCCGGTCCTCGGGTTGGCCGTCCCAAAGGCCCTCGGCGCGCCACGCGACCGTCAGGCCTTCAGGCCGTGGTCGCGTGAAGAACTCCACCAGCGAGTCCCGGTTCTCACGGCTCGGCCGAAACTGGGTCGGCGTCCGCACCAGCAGGGTGCGCGCGCCGAGACGCTCGACCGCCTGCAGGGCGGCCGTCCAGGCCTTCTCGGCCACAGGGCCCTGAAAGCCCGCCAACGCCGCGTCGGGCAAGAGCTGCGGCACGATCTCGGCGTCCGACGGGGCCCGACCGCGCCAACGACGCTGGGTCGGCCCGCGCGCACGCGTCTGCGCCTCGCTCAGCTCCAGCACGTCGAAGGCCTTCCAATAGGCGCCGGCGCGTCCGGTCCATCCTGCGCACCCGACTCGAATTCGACTCATGCCACTCCCCGTGCGCCCGCAGCCGTACGGTTCACGGCAGGGCAGGCGCGAAGACATACATCGCGCGGGGCGGGCGCGCGAGCGAACCGAGCATCGACCGCGGCTCCGGCGCCGCGGCCCGCGCCTTGAGAAGGTCGATGAGGGTCGGCTCGACCTCGTACCGCACGACCTCGTAGGGGCCACCCCCCGCGGCCTCCCGCAACGCGTCCAGCGCCGCGTCCCCGTAGCCCACGGCGTCGATCAACCCGAAAGCGAGCGCCTGGTCGGCGGTCAACAGCCGACCGTCCGCGAAGGCCTGGACACGCTCCACGGCGAGGCCGCGGCCCTCCGCCACGAGCTTCACGAAGCGGGCGTACATCGCGTCCACGATGCCCTGGAGGATGCGTTGGTGCTCCGGGTCGACCGGCCGTGTCGGGCTGAGCAGCGCCTTGTTCGGTCCGGACACGACCGACGTGTCCTGGACGCCGTGTCGCTCCATCAGGCCCGAAAAATTCACCGCGGAGATGACGACGCCGACGCTCCCCGTCACGGCCGTGGGGAGGGCTTGGATGCGCTCGGCGGCGACCGCCACGTAGACCCCGCCCGAGGCGCACAGGTCGCCCATCAAAACATGCACCCGCTTGCCCTTCTCGCGGAGCGCCTTCACCCGCGCGTGCAGCAGGTCGGAGTCCGTGACCGAGCCTCCCGGTGTATCGAGCTCGAGGAGCACGCCCTCGACCCGCGGGTCTCGTTCCGCTTGGGCGAGCATGTCGAGGAGCGGGCGGGTGATGCCGGGGCCCTCGCCCATCGGACCGCCTCCCTCGAGGAGCAAGCCACGGGCCGGGATACGGACCAGGCGCTTCGTCGCGCCGGCCGGGGCCTCGAGCACCGTCTCGCGGATCATGGGCGACGCCGCGCCGCCGGCCGCCGCGAGCATCAGCCCGAAGCCGCCGACCACCGCGAGGCCGACCATCGCCACGACGAGACAACCGAGCCCGCGTCGGGCGGGCGGGAGCTCGCTGGACGGGCTCGACGAGCCCGATGGGCGACTACTGGTCAAGACGACTCAAGAGCGATGCACCTCTCCGCTCGGCGCGGCTCCCCGACGCCGGACGCCTCGTTTCTCACACACCGCTTGGGCACGCAAGCCGGACCATGTTATGAGACCTGCCCGATGGATCTGAACGCACACCCGGCACTCGAGGCGGCCGATCCGGCCATCGCAGACCTGATCCGACGCGAAGCCCAGCGGCAGCGCGACGTTCTGCGACTGATTCCTTCCGAGAACTACGCGTCGACCGCCGTCGCCGCGGCGACGGCGAGCTGCCTCGCGAACAAGTACAGCGAGGGCTACCCGGGCAAGCGGTACTACCAGGGCCAGGTGAACATCGACGCCGTCGAACAGCTCGCCATCGATCGAGCCCGCGCGCTTTTCGGCGCGGAGCACGCGAACGTGCAGCCCTACTCGGGCTCACCGGCGAACCTCGCGGTGTACTTCGGCCTGCTCCAGACCGGGGACCGGATCCTGTCGATGTCGCTGCCTCACGGCGGCCACCTCACCCACGGCTGGAACGTCACCATCTCGGGTCGACTGCACGACGTGAAGCAGTACGGCGTCCGCGCCGACGACCACCGCATCGACTATGCCGAGGTGCGCCGGATGGCCCTCGAGCACAAGCCCCGCATGCTCATCTGCGGCGCGTCGGCCTATCCCCGAATCCTCGACTTCGCCGCGTTCGCCGAGATCGCCCGCGAGGTCGGTGCGCTGCTCCTGGCCGACATCGCGCACATTGCGGGCCTGGTCGCCGGCGGCGCCCACCCCTCCCCGGTCCCCTACGCGGACGTCGTCACCACGACGACGCACAAGACCCTCCGCGGGCCTCGAGGCGGCATGATCCTCTGCCGTGAGGCCCACGCCAAGGCCATCGACCGCGGGGTCTTCCCCGGTCTCCAGGGCGGCCCGCACAATCACACGACCGCGGGCATCGCGGTCGCGCTGCACGAAGCCGCCCAGCCGAGCTTCGCAACCTACGCGCACAAGGTCGTCGAGAACGCGAAGGTCCTGGCCGAACGCCTGCTCACACATGGCTTCACGCTGATCTCCGGCGGCACCGACAACCACCTGATTCTCATCGACCTCAACAACAAAGGGGTCTCGGGCAAGATCGCCGCCGCCGCGCTCGAGCGGGCGGGCATCGTGTGCAACGCGAACTCCATCCCCTTCGACCCGCGGAAACCCTTCGATCCGAGCGGCATCCGCATCGGGACGCCCGCACTCACGACGCGGGGCATGGGCGCCGACGAAATGGTGCGGTTGGCCGACTGGATCGATGCGGTCGTCTCGGCCCCCGACGACGGCCCTCGCCTCGAGGCCATCGCGGCCGACGTCCGCGCGCTCTGCACGGGGTTTCCGGCCCCGGGCGTCTGATCTACCGAGCGGAAGCGGAGCCCCGCACTTGAGCACGTCGAATGTTGTCTGCCCCGGCTGCGGGGCCTTCGCCGACGAGAACGCTCGTTACTGCCTCGAGTGCGGAGAGGCCATTGCCCCCTCCCTGGTGCGCGCCGGTGACGGCGGAGGGCCCGATCCGTGGCGCGGTCGCCTGATCGCCGGGCGGTTCCAGCTCGTTCGGAAGCTCGGCGACGGGGGCATGGGCGAGGTCTTCCTCGCCGAGCAACAGCCCATCGGCCGCATGGTCGCGCTCAAGGTGCTGCGCGCCGGGCTCGCCGAGGACCCACACCAGGTCGAGCGTTTCAAACGGGAGGCCCAGGCGATCAGCCGCCTGACGCACCCCAACACCGTGATCGTGCACGACTTCGGACAGAGTCCGGACGGCACACTCTTCCTCGCGATGGAGTACCTCGAGGGCGAGACGCTCGCGCGGCTGCTGACCACCGAGACGCACCTGGATCCGAGCCGGACCCGCAAGGTCTTCCAGCAGATCTGCGGCAGCCTCGAGGAGGCCCATCAGCAGGGCATCATCCACCGTGACCTCAAGCCCGAGAACATCTTCCTGACGACACGCGGAGGTCAGAAGGACTTCGTGAAGGTGCTCGACTTCGGCATCGC
>JBMOFP010000223.1:0-8849 GCA_049318805.1 Bradymonadia bacterium | reverse complement strand
CCACGTACACAAACCTCGCCTCCTTCGAACACCACGTCGGCCAGCTCGACGCCGCCGAAGCCGCCCTCCGCGCCTTCGACCAACTCCCCGGCGCCGACCGGACCTTCGGCGCCGTCGAGGCCCTACTCGTTCAAGGAGACGTGGCTCTCGCCCGCGGCGACACCCGACGCGCGACACGGGTCTTCGACCGCGCCCTGGAGCGTGCCCGCGAAGAGGCCGCCGGCCTCGACGCCGACCCCGTGTGGCGCGCGCTCTACGGACAAGCGCGGGTGCTGCGCGCGCGCGGTCGCGTGGACGAGGCCGTGAAACGGTTTCACACCGCACTCGAAGTCCAGGCGCGCGCCGGCCTGCGTACCCTGGTCCGCGCGGGGCGCGCGACCTACTACGACGACCGCCGGGGCGTGGTGAACGACCTGCTCGCGCTCCTCGTGGAGCGCGGCCGCCTCGCCGAGGCCTTCGCCGTGAACGACGCCGTCGGCGGGCGCGTCTTGCGCACCCTGGAGTCAGGCCTGCGCGCCGAGCGCCTCAGCCCCGAGGCCCGTCGCACCTGGCTCGAGCGGGTCGGGGTGTATCTCAAGGCACGACAGGCCTACGAAGACGATGCCTCCACGGCGACCCGACTGTCCGGGAAGAAGCTCGCGGCCTGGCGGGCCGCCCGCCGTGAGGCCGAGCGCGCCGTCGGGGTCCACTTCGAGGCCGCCTACGATCTGCTCGATCGCGAGGCCCCGAGCACACTCCCCGAGGGCGCGACGCTCGAGGCGGTCCAGGCCCGACTGGGCGAGCGGCATGCCCTGCTCGCGTTCATGCCTTTGCAACAGGGCACGCAAGCCCTGTGGGTGACCCGCACCCGGCTCCAGAGTGTGCCGGTCGATCCTCAGGCACCGTTGACGGCCCTGGAGCCGCTGCTCTCGGGGCTCGACCGGCTCACGGTCGTGCCCGGCGAGCTCATCGCGGCCTTCTCTCTGCCCGAGGCCGGCTCTCCACCTCTGGCCACGCGCCTCGAGGTCGAGTTCGCACCCTACGCCGGCCTCTGGGCCCGGGCCGCGCCTCGGTCGAATGGGGCAGGGGGCGTCGACGTGGTCGTCGCGGATCCCGAGAACAACCTGCCCGCCGCCCGCGCCGAAGGGCGCCAGCTCGTCGACGGCTCTCTGAAGGGCGCGACCCTCCTCGTCGGCGACGCGGCCGACCGCACTTCGGTCCTCGACGCCCTCGCCTCCGCGCGCCTCTTCCACTTCGCGGGCCACGGCGAGCTCGCGCCCGACCAGCCGTGGGACGCCCGCGTTCGCCTCGCCGGAGAGCAATCGCTCACGCTCTCGGACCTCTTCCTCGTACCGCACCGCGCCGAGCTGGTGGTCCTCAACGGTTGCTCGACCGGCAAGCGCCTCGCGATGGGCCGTCACGAACGTGTCGGCTTGCCGGAGGCCTTTCTCGTTGCGGGCGCACATGCGGTGCTCGCCACCGGCGACGACGTCGACGACACCGCGGCCCGCCGCTTCATCACCCGCTTCTACGCGGCCGGGCCCCAGAGCGACCCCGGGACGGCCTATCGTCGCGCCACCGAAGCGGCCCACCGCGAGGGCGACGTGTCGTGGCGCGAGTTCAGGCTCTTCGCGACCGCGCGCTGAGCACTTCGACGCGCATTTCGGGCCGCGAAGAAAAAAGGCGCGACGGTCGGGGTCAGTACACAAGGGCAAATGTCGCGCAGGTCGGAGACCCCGAGTTGCGTGGCGCCTGCCCCTGAGGTAATCCCGGTGAAACTCTTGCCCATGACCGCCGAGCACACCCCACCGCCCATGAACGACGCCCTGACCGCGCAGCTGGGCCGTCTGACGTCGACCTCGACCGGCGCCCACATCGACGACGCGGAGCTCGTCGCGTTGCGCGCGGACCGACTCGACACGGCGCGGGCGACGCAGGTCGAGGGCCACCTCGCGGCCTGCGCGGAGTGCCGCTCGCTGTGGGCCGACCTGGCGGACGCGCCCGCGCCCGCGGTCTTGGAGGCGGTGCTCGAGAGCGCGCCCCGGAAGGCGCAGCGCCGGTGGATGCCCGTCGTGGGGGTCCTGGCCGCGGCGGGCCTCGTGCTCAGCTTCGGCGTCTCGCAGATGTCGACGGGCTCCGGCCCCGAGGCCGGGGTGACCATCCCGGACTGGCAGTGGTACCGCCCGCTGCGCCCCATGGGGGGCGTCGCGGAAAACCGGGGTCACGACGCGGGCGCGAGCGCCGCGCCGGGCAAGCCCGTGGTCTTCCTGACCTACAGCGAAGTGAAGATCAGGCTCAAGCCCGCGCCCGGCACAGAGGGGCGTAAGGCGCCCCCCGCCATCGCGGCGTTTGTGGCCGAGCCCGGCGCCGCGCTCCGTTCGGTGCCCTCGGCGTCCGTCGAGGTCCTCGAGGGCGGTGCGCTCCAGGTGAGCGCCCGCGGCGACGTGCTGCTCGGCACGACGCCAGGACCGCGCGTCGTCTACGTCACCTTGGGGATGCGCACGCCGTCCGTCGACGGACTCACCGCCACCGAGCTGCAGTCGCAGGCGGCCGCCCTGGGTGTCCGTGTCTTCGAGTTCCCTGTAGAGCTGATGGCGGAGGTCGGCAACGAATGACGTTGCTCGGCGCGCTCTTCTTCGCCTTCCTGCCCGTGTCCGCAGGCGACACGGCCGTGGTGCGCGAGGCGCTTGCCGGTGACTTGCGTTCGAGACGCGCCCTCGTGAACCGCCTGACCCCGGTCGTCCGCGCGCGCGCCTTGCGTGTCCTGCGCAGTCGTGCGGTGAGGCGCCTGGACGAGGTGGACGACGTCGTTCAGTCCGTGTGGCTCGTCCTGTGGAAGGACGACGGCCGCCAACTCCGGGCCTGGAGCCCCGACCGTGGCATCTCGCTCGAGGCCTATGTCGGCATGATCACGGAGCGCGAGACGGGCAATCACCTCCAGCGGGTGACTGCGCTGCGACGCGGTGAGTCCCAGACGGACTCGTTTCACGCCGCGGGACCGAGCGGTCGCGACGACCTCGAGGTGGCTGCACCGGGCGCGTCGCCCGAGCAGGTCGTCGAGGCCGATGACCTCACGCGGGCCCTCGAAGCCCATCTCTCGGCCGAGCTGTCCGAAAAGGGGCGGCTCGTGCTCGCGCTGGTCTATGTCGACGGTCGCAGCCCCGAGGAGGCCGCGCGTCTGCTCGGCGTCCAGCTCCAGGTCGTCTACAACTGGCAGCACAAGATCCGAGGCCTCGCGCGGGACTTTCTCGCCCTTCAGGCCCAGGCGAGCTAGCAGGCTGCTGAAAAAGCAGCCTGCCGGGGCCAGGCCGGCCCCGTCGGGCCCTCAGCGCAGTCGAACGATGTGCCCGGGGCTCGGCACACCCCGCTCGTCGAGAGCGACGAGGTAATAGTGCCCGGCGCGCGCGAGGGCGCGGCTCGAGGGGGGCGTAACCCTGTAGACCGCGTCGTCGACCGCCTCGAAGTCCAGGGTGACGTGCCGCTGGTCCAGGTCCATCGCGTGGGTCACCGTGCCCAACCGCACCAGCACGACGTCCGTGATGGCGAGAGGGGCGCGGACCGTGAACTCGAACGGCACCTCGTAGGCCAACTCCGCGGGCGGCGCCTCGAGGGACGGCCTTGGCCCGGCGTTCAGGTACCAGGGCTCGAAGATCTCAATCTGCGGCTCGGGGCCCCCGCTGAAGACGCTGCCGTCCGGCTGCAGCAGCGCCGTGCTGTGGTACTCGTGGCCGTAGTGGTTGTCACCCGCGATTTCCCAGGCGTTGCGCGCCGGGTCGTAGAGCTCCGAGGTGCGGATGTTCTGCTGCGCATCCCGGCCGCCGACCGCGAGCACCAGGCCACCCGGCAGGGTGACCCCGTTCGGCCAGAGCCGCGGGTAGGCCATGTTCGGGGTCGCTGACCACCGGTTCGTGAAGGGATCGTAGCGCTCGGCCCGGGTGGTCGGTGGCTCTTGCCCACCGAAGTACAGGACGTGCCCCGACTCGAGGTCGACGGCGGCGCCGCCGTTGTGCCACTGCGCCATGTTGCCCAGGCGGGTCCAGGTCCAGTCGACGGGGTTCAAGCGCCAGTTCGCCGTCTGCGGGCCGTAGTAGTGAACCGACCCGTCGGGCAGCAGACGCTTTCGCGGGTACGTGCTCGAGATGTCGCCCGGGGCCTGGGTGACCGTGCGCCACGTGTTCGTGCTCGGATCGTACAAGTCCACGTTTCGATTGAAGATCTGCTCACCCGAGTGCGAGTCGATGCCGCCGGTCACGAGCACGCGCCCGTCCGCCAGCGTGAGCGCGCTCGGGTACCAACGATAGCCGCCCGGCATGTTCGGCAGCGCCGTCCACGTCTCCGTGACCGGGTCGAAGGTCTGGGCTCGATTCAAGCCGAGCCACCCGACCTGCCCACGGATGTCCACGGTGCCCTCGTGGCCACCCACGACGAGGACGCGCCCGTCGTCGAGATGAGCGAGGCCCGCGCAGAAGGTGTTGCTCAGGGGGCGGGAGACGGGGGCGAGCGTCCGTGTCTCCGGGTCGAAGAGCGCGCTCGCGGCGTCCACGTCGTTGTTCTGGCTCAGCAGCAGCTTGCCCGTCGGCAACATCGCCGCGGCCCACGGCCGCACCGTGACGTTCGGCACCTGTTCGAAGACGCCGCGTCGTGTCGGCGTGCTCGCCGTCGAGGCCCCGGCCGCTCCGCGCAAGCCGAGATCATCGGTCGCCGTGAGGCGATAGGCGACGGAGGTGTCGTTGGCCACGCCGCGGTCGAGCCACTGGCCGACGCCATCCGTGGGCACGAGGCCCTCGGCGACCAGGGTCCACGGCCCGTCGACCGAGGCGGCGCGCTCCAGGTCGAAGCCGCGGACCTCCGGAGACTCTACGGACCACTGCACCAGCGCCGTCCGATCCCCCGGCCACACCACGGGCGCGCTCGGGGCATTCGGAGGCGTGCGGTCGACCTCGAAGTCGTGGGCGAGTCGGTTCGACGGATTGCCGGCCTCGTCGGTGGCGTGGACCTCGATGCGATACCGCCCCTCGGGCAGGTCGGCGAGGGTCGCCGTGTCGAGGACGACGGCGTCGAGGCCCGGAGCGCCGGCCCACAAGAAGCCCGTGACCCTTTCGTCTGCGCCCGCCGTGAACGTGGAGAGCGACTCCAGCGTGCGGGGCGATGGGGTCGAGAGCCACTGAAGCGTCGGGGGCGTGAGGTCGACGCGCCACGCGAAGGCCAGGGTCTCCCCGGCGTTGCCGGCCTCATCGAAGGCCGTCACGGTCACCGTGTGCTCGCCCTCGGGGAGTCCGGTGAGCTGCCAGCTGGAGACGCAGTCCGTCGGGGCGTCGTCGACCGTGCACACGAAGAGCGCGTCCTGGGGCAGCAGCGTGAAGGCCGCGTCTGGACTCGCCGACGCGGCGGGCGGCCCGCCCTCCAGGCCGGTCTCCGGGGGCGACCGGTCCACGGCCCAAACGTGGCGGGCCGGCGTACGGTCGACGTTGCCGACGTCATCCCGGGCGCGCACCTCGAAGGCGTGGTCGCCGTCGCCGTCGAGCGCGCGCGTGGCCGGTGAGACGCAGTCGGCCCAGGGCTCGCCGTCGAAGCGGCACTCGTAGCGGGCGTCGGGCTCGGCGTCGAAGGTGAACGCGGCGAGGCCCTCCCGCGTGAGTCGTGCCGGCGCCGAGGTGATGCGGGTCTCCGCGGGTACGGTGTCGACGGTCCACCGCGCTTCGACCGGGAGGGCCTCACGGTTGCCCAGGGCGTCCGTCGCCTGCACACGCAGCACGTGCTCGCCGTCCGGGAGACCGTCGAGCTCGAGCGGTGATGCGCAGGGCGCGAGGTCGGCGGCGTCGTCCAGGGCGCACTCGAAGGCGACGTCGCCCTCGTCGCCGAGCGTCGTCATCCGGATCCGCGCGCCGGTCGACGCGGTGCGGCTGGGTGGGGTATCGACCAGCAGCGTCACGGGGGGCGTGGTGTCGACCTCCCAGCGCCAGTCGACGGCGCGGGTGTTCCCCGCGGCGTCCGACGCGCGCATCGAGAAGACGTGCGCGCCGTCGGCCTGGTCACCGAGGTTCAGCACGCCGTCCTCGGAGGGCGTGCACACCTCGAACGGTCCGGCGTCCACGCGGCAGACGAGCGTGGCGCCGGGCTCCAGCGCCACGACGAAGCGCGCGCCTGGGTGGCGTGTGCGCTCCAGCGGGCCTTCCTGAACCTCGAGCCCGGGCGGGACGGTGTCGAGCTCGAAGGGCACCTCGAGCGACGGACCCTCGTTGCCGACGTCGTCGACCCCAGCCACCCGTAGGGTGTGAGGGCCCTCGCCGGGCGCCGCGATGCGGTGAGGCGAGGCGCAGGGGGCGGCGGCGCCCTCGTCGAGGCGGCACGTATGCGTCACGGCCCCTTCGGTCTCGAAAACGAAGGCGAAGACCGGCTCGGCGCTCGGCGTGTCCGGGCCTTCGACGAGTACCGGGGTGCCGGGCGGGGTCAGGTCGACCTCGACGGTCACCGGGCTCGGTGTCGGGTCCGTGAGGCCGACCGTGTCGACGGCGCGGACCTCGAAGAGGTGCTCACCCTCAGGCAGCGCCTCATGGCGCCACGGGGACACACACGGCGCGAACGGCGCGTTGCCCACGCGGCACTCGAAGCCGGCGAGATCGTCCGCGGGGGAACTCAAAGCCAGCTCGAGGGTGCCCGGGCCGACACGCGCGGGGGCCGAGAGCGCGTCGGTCTCCGGGGGCGTCAGGTCGACCGTCAGCTCGACGCTCGCGGGCGTCGGGTCCGGGTTGCCCGTGAGGTCCACGGCGCCCACACGCAGGCTGTGGAGGCCTTCGGACAGTCCGCTGAGTGTGTGGGGCGAGCTGCAGGCCGTGGTGCGGCCGCCGTCCAGCGTGCACTCGAAGCTCGCGGGCTCGTCCACGTCGAAGACGACCACCACGTCCACAGGGCCGACTCGGGCCGGGACCTGGGCGCCCCACTCGACGTTGGGGGGGCGGGTGTCCACGGTCCAGGTGTGCTCGGCGGGGGTGTCGTCGTAGACGCCGTCGCGGGAGTACGCCCGAACCTGAAGGGTGTGAGGCCCGTCCGAGAGCCCTTCGAAGGTGGTCTCGGAGCTACAGCGGGTGAAGTCGACCGTATCGAGGCCGCACTCGAAGGTGGAGAAGCCGAGGCTCGCGGTGAAGCGGAAGAGCGCCGAGGAAGAGCCTGAGCGCGCCGGGGGTCGAGTCTCGATGAAGGTCTCGGGGACAGGGCGCTCCACGGGCGGGCTGCTCGAAGAGGCGTCGACCGTCGGGGCGGCGTCCGTCCTCGACGCCGCATCGTCGACGGGCACCTCGGCCCGATTCGACTCTACGGCGGACTCGTCCCCACACGCCGCGGTCCACAAACCCAGGGCGAGCGCGCCGCTGCGTCGGCCAAGGCGCCCTACTGCTCTCTGCCCACTGGACCTCAAGGTTCGTCTCCCGCGTGGGCGCCTGGGCGTTTTCCACGTCTGCCGCGTCTGTGTACCCAGAATACGGACAGCCAGACGAAGACCCAAAATCGTGGGTCGGCGTCCGGGTAGGCCCGCGTCGAAGCGCACCCCGCGGTGCCGGCGTCCGTCGCCCGCGACGGAGAGCCCACGTCGCCCGCGTCCAGGACGAACGGCACGTCGGCCTCGGGTGAGGGCCGCGCCCCGTCTTCGAGCCCCGACTCTACGGCGACGCCATCTCGAGGCGTCGGCGCCGCGTCGGCGCTCGGTGCCGCGTCGTTCGCCGAGAGGTCCGCGCGCGGGTTCCCGACGTCGGTCGCGAGCGCCGCATCGACCGCCGAGGCTGCGTCGACGCCCGTATCCGGCGACCGCGCGTCGGGCGACGAGCCCCCTGCGTCGGGCAGGGGCGCGGGCACGTCGCCCGCGAGGGCGCCCCCATCGAGGGACCCGAGGTCCGGCTCCCCGGATGGGGTCGCGTCGGGCGCCGCGCATTGCTCGTCCGTCGCACCGTCGCAGTCGTCGTCCACGCCGTCGCACACTTCGAGGCTCGGCGCACCGGGCAGACACCGGACCCGTTCGCCGTCCAGGCACCGCGGCACCGAACTCTGGCAAGCGCCGACGCCGCACGTCGAGACCAGCCCGACGAAGTCCTCGTCCGTGGCGCCGTCGCAGTCGTCGTCCTCCAGGTTGCAGAGCTCTTCGGCGGGCTCTCCGGGCCAACAGCCTTCGGCGCGTCCATCCCGGCAGAACGCCGACTCCGCAGTGCAGTTCCCCAGGCCGCAGAGTTCGGGGCGGGGCGCGTCGTCGACCCGGCCGTCGCAGTCCTCGTCCGTACCGTCACAGGTCTCGGGGGTGGGCGCACCGGGTTCACAGTCTACGGGCCGGCCCGCCTGGCACACCTCGACCGTTCGCGTGCAGGCCCCCAGGCCGCACGACGCGCGGCGGCCGACGAAGTCCTCGTCCACGCGGTCGTCGCAGTCGTTGTCGGCCCCGTCACAGGTCTCGGCGGAGGGCTCGCCGGGCACACAGGGCGCGGGGGCGCCGTTCACGCACCCTTCGACCTGACGTGCACATTGCCCGACCCCGCAGGACCCGGAAGCGCCGGCCTCGTCCGTAGCGCCGTCGCAGTCGTTGTCGAGCCCGTCGCAGGTCTCGACCCCCGGGCGCCCGGGCTCACAGACCCGAAGGCGACCCTGGCGGCAGAGGGGTTGTGTGCGCGCGCACGCCCCGACTCCGCAGGACTCCACGCCGAGGTCTTCGTCGGCGGGGCCGTCGCAGTCGTCGTCGATGCCGTTGCACAGCTCCGGCGAGCCGATCCCCGGCTCACAGGGCGGCACCTCGCCGTCGACACACGCCGCCGCCTCCCGACGGCACACCCCGAAGCCGCAGACGCGCCCAGGCAGCGCCTCGTCGGTCTGGCCGTCGCAGTCGTCGTCGA
>JBMOFP010000222.1:0-8898 GCA_049318805.1 Bradymonadia bacterium | reverse complement strand
CGCCACATCGAGACGACCAGCAGCGCCGCCGTCGCCACGTAGACCCCGATCCACACCCGGGCGATTCGAGGCCACGGGGCGCGTTCGGCGGCCCGTACGATCGCCACGGCTTCGTCGAAGGGCAGCGCGCGCGTCTCTTCGATGCTGTAGCGGCGGCGTGTGAGCGCGGTGATGGCGAAGCCGTGCTCGTGCACGAGCTCCGCCCACAAGCTGCGCGCCGCGGTCTCGTCGAGGGGGCCCCCGAAGGCCGCGCGGGTCAGAAAGTCCGGGATGCGGAAGCGCTCGATGACGATGAACTGCGACAGCCCGCTGAAGACCGCGAAGAGGTTGAGCAAGAGGTAGAAGAGGTCGACCCGGCGCAGGCCGATCATCACGGACAGGTAGGCGCCGGCCCCAAAGAGGGTGCCGAGGCGCAAGCACCAGGTCGCGAGGCGCGCGCGCCGCCGCTCTGCTTGCCAGAGTGCCCGCTCGTCCACCGGTGTCTCCATCGACAGGCTGCCCCTCCGGATCGAGCCGATCACGCCGGCTCGGCGTCCGCTTGATACCACGGTCGGGCTCCGCGAGACGCCTCCCCCGGGGGCGTCGCCGCTGCTCTGTTCAGGCTTGGGACAGCGAGGAGGGACCGATGACCTTGTCTCCAGGCCGCCGCGCGCTTGCGCTGCTCGCGGTGATGGGCTTCGGCTGCGACGACACCTCGAGCTCGGACGGCGGCGGTCCCGCGGTGGCGCTCGACCTGGGGATGCGCCCGACCGTGGGCGACGTTGGACCCGACGCGCCGGACGTTCCGCCCCTGGCCCTGCTCGATTTCGGCGCGCCCAGAGGTGACGCGGGCCCGGGCGCGGACGCGGTGCCTCCAGGGACCGACGCCGCGCCGCCGAACGCGCAGGGCTGCACCTCGGTCGACGTGCTGGTCGTGCTCGACAGCTCCGGGAGCATGGTCGACAACCAGGTGAGCGTGGCGGCGAGCGTGCCGGGCTTCATCCAGAAGCTGCGTGAGCGGCTGTCGTTCTCACGCAGCTACCACCTCGGCCTCACGACGACGAGCGACTACCCGTGGAACGCGCCCGGGTGCACGGCCATCGGTGACCTGGTCACCCAGACCGGTGGCCCCGAGGCTCTCGGCGAGGTCTGCACGCCCTTCGCGGACGGCCAACGTTTTCTCACGGAGCGTGAGCCCGACCTCGTCGACAGCTTCGACTGCATCGCGCGGGTCGGTGCGGGCGGCGCCGACGACGAGCGGATGATGCGCGCGATGCTCGACGCGGTCTCGCCGGAGAAGAACGGGCCCGGCGGGTGCAACGAGGGCTTTCTGCGCCCCGACTCTCTGCTCGTGCTGATCCTGCTCACGGACGAGGACGACGTGCCCGACCTCTGCGACGGAGACGGGGTGTGCCAGACCTACGGCTCCGGGGGCGACAAACAAGCGTGGTACGACGAGCTGGTCGCCGCGCGGGGCGGCACCGCCGAGGGGATCGTCGTGATCTCGATCCTCGGCCGACGCGGCGACAACGCCTGTGGCGCCGTGCCCGCCGCGAAGCTCATCGGCTTCACCGGACTGTTCGGCGAGAACGGCTACCTGGGTGACATCTGCGCCGAGCAGTACGACACGGTCTTCGACGAGGCGCTGCCGGTCGTCGTGGACGCCTGCTCGAAGCGCTGAGCCTGCGGATCGGCGCCGTCAGCTCGCGCCCATCGACGCGAGCTTGATGCGGATCTCCTGGGCGGCGGAGCTGTCGGTGTTCACGACGAGCTCCTCGCCCTCGCGCCGCACCTTGAGCACGTTGGCGCCCGCGGTGATGAACGCGATCTTCTTCTCGCCGCGGATGCCCGACACGCTGCTCATCTCACCCGCGCTGAGCTTGCCACCGACCTTCGTACTGAGCACGAGCGTCACGTCGCCCATCTTGGCGCGAACCTCGCTCGGCAACGTGAGGGTGAAGCTCCCATCGGGCTTCTGCTCGAAGGCGGCGACGTTGTCCGGCAGGTACTGCCCGATGGGCAGGCCTGCGGCCTTCAACGCGGCGCGAGCGCGGTCGGCGGGGGTGCCGCCCTGGGCGAGCTGCCGATTGTAGTCGGCCTGTGGGTTGGCGCCGCGCTGCGCGCCCTGGGACGCGTCGGTCCGCTGACCCTCGGTCTGCTGGGTCTGCTGCGGAGCGCGCGCCTGCTGCGTGGTCTGGGTTTCGGGTCCGGGCATACGGTCAGTCTGGCGAGTGCACGGCTCGGGCGCAACCGGTCTGTCGGGCGGCATCGAGTCACCCCGCGCGCGGCCCCCTTGCAGCCTTTGGTGGCTTCCGACATAAGCCCGACCATGCTGTCGTCGTTGACGATTCGGGACTTTGCGATCATCGACCGCGTGACCCTCGAGCTGGGGCCGGGCCTGACGGTGATCACCGGCGAGACCGGCGCGGGCAAGTCGATCCTGATCAATGCGCTGAACCTTGTCCTGGGCGGCCGCGCGACGACGGAGGTCGTACGCACCGGCGCCGAATCGGCCACGGTCGAGGCGGTCTTCGACCCCGGCGAGGCGCCCGAGCTGCGCGCGCGCCTCGCCGAGGCCGGCGTCGAGGCCGAGGGCCCCCTCATCGTGCGCCGCGTCTTGGCCCGGAACGGACGCCACCGCATCTTCCTCAACGACGTGCCCGTGACGCTGAGCACTCTCGCCCAGGTCACCGCGGGGCTCGTCGACATCTCGGGCCAGCACGAGCACTACAGCCTGCTGCGCACCGAGTTCCACCTGGACCTGCTCGACCGCATGGCCGGTCACGGGGCACTGCGCGCCGAGGTCGCCGCGGCCCACGCGGCGCAGGCGGACGTCGAGGCGCGGCTCGAGGCGCTGCTCACGGCGCAGCGCCAGAAGGGCGAGCGCCTCGAGGTGCTCAGATTCCAGCAGAGCGAGCTCGAGGCCGCGGGGTTGAAGGACCCGAACGAGGAGGACACCCTCGACGCCGAGCGCCGGCTGCTGCGCAACGCCGAGAAGCTGCGGGTCGCGTCTCAGCAGGCGGAGTCGGCGCTCTACGCCGACGACGGCGCCGCCGTGGAGCGTCTGAGCCGCGCCGCGCGATCGATTCGCGAGCTGGCCGAGGTCGATCCCACACTCGCGCCCGTGGCCCAGGACCTGGACGCCGCGGCCGCGCTGGCCGAGGAGGCGGCCCGGACCCTCGGCGCCTACGCGCGCCGCGTCCACGCGGACCCGGAGCGCCTCGAGCAGGTCGAGTCGCGACTGGCTTTGCTCTCGAAGCTGCGGCGCAAGTACGGCGCCACGCTCGCCGAGGTGCTGGCCCGCCGCGACGCGCTGCGCGACGAGCTCTCGACGCTCGAGCACGCCGACGAAGCGATCGACGCGCTGGAGAAGGGCCGCGCGAAGGCCGCGTCTGAAACGGCGAAGCGCGCCCGCAAGCTGACGAAGGCACGGCGCGACGCCGGCGAGAAGCTCGGCAGCTCGATTCAGGGCGAGCTCGCCGACCTGGGCATGGGCCGCGCGGTGATCCAGGTGCGCATCGAGCCCCTGAGCCGCGGCGCGGGCCTCGAGGCCGACGACCTGGTCGTGTCGGCGCGGGGCGCGGACAAGGTCGAGCTGCTGCTCTCGGCGAACCCCGGGGAGCCGCCGCAGTCGCTGGCGCGCATCGCCAGCGGGGGCGAGCTCTCGCGCTTCATGCTCGCGGTCAAGCGGGTGATCGCCGAGCGCGACTCCGTGGGGACGTATGTCTTCGACGAGGTCGACACCGGGGTCGGTGGTCCGACCGCTGAAGCCATCGGTCGAAAGCTGCGTGCCGTGAGCGGGCAGCGACAGGCGCTGTGCATCACGCATCTGCCGCAGATCGCGGCCATGGGCGACGCGCACCTGCACGTCGAGAAGCGGATCGAGGGCGACCGGACCTACAGCGAGGTCGTGACCCTCGAGGCGAACGACCGCGTCGAGGAGCTCGCCCGCATGGTCGGCGGCGCCACGGTGACCGAGACCACCCGCGCCCTGGCGCGAGAGATGCTCGCCCGCCGCTGACGCGTGTCAGGCCGCGCGGCGCAGGCGTCGACCCGAGAGCGCGCGGCGTCCCGCGTGCGTGATGCCCACGAAACCCGGCACCGCACAGAAGACCTGGGTACGACCGGACGAGCTGTCGCAGCCGCAGAACCAGTCCGGGGGGATGGGCATCCACGTCAGGTTCTGGTTCTGGTCGAAGTCGCACATCGCCTGAGCGGTGTCGGCGGAGTCGCAGCAGCCATCGGACTGCATCTCGCAGGGCAGCCCGAGCAGGTCGGCGCAGACGGCCGGCCCGCCGACATCGGCCGGCGCCGCGTCGACCGGCGCTGCGTCGGCCGGTGCCGCGTCGACGACGCCCGCGTCGAGGATGGGGAGCTCGCCGCCGACCGGGGTCCCGCCCACGGGTGTACCGCCGACCGGTGTACCGCCCACGGGTGTACCGCCGACCGGGGTCCCGCCGACCGGGGTCCCGCCGACCGGGGTGCCGCCGACCGGGGTCCCGCCGACCGGGGTGCCGCCGACCGGGGTCCCGCCCACGGGGCTGCCGCCGACGGGTGTACCGCCGACCGGCGTCCCGCCCACCGGGGTGCCGCCCACGGGGCTGCCGCCCGTCGATGCGTCCAGGCCCGGCACGTTGCCCCCCGGCGAACCGCCGACCGTGCCCCCGCTGCCTCCGGCGCCGCCGCCCGTTTCATCCGACTCGCACGCGATGGCCCCGAAGAGCACCGCATTCCCGACGATCAACGCGGTCGTACCGCGCAGCTTCATTCGACCTGACATGTCGCTCTCCCCGTTCCCCGTAGACTCAGAAGACAATCAGAACCTGAACCACCGCGTTCAAAGCAAGGCCGAAGGCATCGGCGACCAGGTCCTCGGCGCTCACCTCGTCGTCGACGACCCACTCCTTGAACAGACCGAGCGCGCCGACGGCGCCCGTCGAGATCGCCAACCCCATCCCGGTGCCCAGGGACGGTCCCCACTGGGGTTCGGGCCCTTCGAGCACCTCGGTCGTGGTCAGCGCGAGGCCGTACGAGAGCCAGAAGTGGGCGTGGAGGTCAGGCCGGTCGAGGTACAGCGGCCGCTCGGCATGCGCGGTCGAGGCCCAGCACATCAGCCCCAAAACGACCGCCCCCGCGATGCTGCGATCCGTCGTCCCCATGACCGCGAACATGCCAGACCATCGGTCGATGCGCACCTGCGTTGCCTGCTCTCGGGCGGACGCGGTAAGCCTGCGCCCGCATGTCGTGGTGGCTCTCCCCTGCCCTGTCGGTCGCGCTTTCCGCCCCGCGCCTCATGCCCGCGGTCGAGGCCAGCGTCGAGGCCGGGCACGACCTCGGGCTCGATCCGCGCGTGCGTGGGCTCGTCGAGTTCCGCGTGCGGCCCACGGTCGTCTCCGGAGACGACTGGCGCCTGATGGTCGACGCTGGCCTGGTCACCTGGTTCCGCGAGAACCGCGCCGACGAGACCGTCGTGCGCCTGTCCCCGGAGCAGGTCGGATACCCCGTGGCGGCGCGCCTGCGGTTTCGCACGCAGGACGACGGGGAATGGGGGCTCTTCGCTTTCCATCGCTCGAACCACGACGTGGACGTGCCCGACCCATTGCTGGTCCGCGAGACCATCGCCTACGAGGTCTACGGCGCGGAGTGGCTGCCGACCTTCTGGCCGTTGCGGATCGGCGGCGGACTCTACTGGGACCGTGGGACGACGCGCGCGCTCGAACGGCAGTCCCTTCCGTTTCGCCACATGCTGGCCGGGGTCGAGGTCGAGGCGCGCTGGCCTCTGCATCCGCACCTCGAGCTGGGCACCCGCAACGAGGTCATCGCCTTGCGCGCCCGGGACCACGAGCCCGCGTACCTGGACCTCGACCTCTCCGCGGAGGTGTCGGCGCCCTTCCACGGTGAGCTCGGGCAGGTGCGCCCGTGGCTGCGCCTGCGCCGGCTCGAGAACTACCAGTGGCTCGAGCAGCCGGCGCGCACGGTGCTGATGCTCGGCCTCACGCTCGAGGCGGCGGCGGGACGCCCCTACGCCCCGAACACCACGAGCAGCACCGGCACGGCCGAGGTCACGACCGCCCCCGAGACCAGCCCGAGCAGCGCGACATCCCCACCGCCGTAGCGCGCGAGGAAAGGCAGCGAGGTGTCCATGGCCGTCGCCCCCGCGACGGCGACGGACAGCGTTCCGCCCACGCGCCCGTAGCCTACGAGCCACGGCAGCATCAGCAGGGACAGGACCTCGCGCAGCAGGTTCGCGAGGAAGCCCACGGCCCCGGCCTCGGGTCCCATGGATTGCGTCAGCATCGGCCCCGCGAGCGAGTACCAGCCGCACCCGGAGGCGGCCGCCAGGGCCTCGCGGCCGAAGAGCGGCCAGAGCGCGAGGCCGCCCGCGAGCGAACCCAGCACCGTCGCGACCGGCACACGGAGCGTCGCGACGCCGGTCTCCCGCACGCGGCGCCCCAGGCCGCTCGAGCCGAGGTCGATCCCGACGAGGGCGCACAGCACGACGAGACCCCACCACGCCATGGCCTGCGGCGTCGGTATCCATGGACCCGCCGGCCACACCGCGGCGATGCCCAACGCCACGCCGACGACGAGCGCCGTCGCCAGGACGAGTGTGGCGCGCAGCGGGTGTGCGGCGGACTCGGCCGCGTGGCTGTGCAAGGTCGCCCCGGCCCGGAGCACCCGGCCCGCAGCGAAGAGACGCACGAGCAACGCGGAGCCGGCCATGGCCGCAACCGCGACCGCCAGCGCACGCCCCCCCAGGCTCGGCAGCTCGGCCACCACCTGGGGCGCGCTCCCGACGAGCACGCCCTGCAACGCCACGAGCACCGGCGTCGTGCGGCCCATCCACACGCCTGCTGCCGGCCCGAGCGCCGGCCGCATCGCTCCCACCACGGCCCCCGCGCCGATCGCGCCCAGGAGCGTCGCCATCGGCACGAAGGCCGACATCAGGTCGTTCAGCACCGGCGCATGCTGATTTTTTTGGAGGTCGGTCGCAAGCGGCCGATGATCGCGACATGGACTTCTACGACATCCCCCCGGACCGCGGGGCCGCCGCGCAATCGGGCACGGACGCCGATGGGAAACCCTGGCTCGGTGTCTTCTTCGACTGCTGCCGCGTGTACTCGCGGGCCCACCGCAACGCCGCCGGGTCGCACTACGTGGGCCATTGCCCTCGATGTGCCGCCCGGGTGCAGTTCAAGATCGGCGAAGGCGGGAGCGGCGCGCGGTTCTGGACGGCGCGCTGAGACCGCTGTCGGTGTTGGCGGAGCGATCTCGGGTGGCGTGACCACGAACTGCCCCCTTGGCCCTCACGCGGCGCGGACGGCCGCCTCGAGGTGGGCGAGCAACCGCTCGGCGCAAGGGCCGATCACGTCGCGCGTGGCGGCGGCGAAGATCTCGCGTCGCGTCTCGGCCGAGGGCAACCCGTGGCTCAACAGGCGGTCCTCGGCGGCGCCGTCCGGGTGGGCAAAGTCGGCCACCGCGGCGTCGAAAACGCGAGAGACCTCGGCGGCCCCGGGTGCACCCGGCAAGGTGAGCAACCACTGCAGGGAACGCCACCCCAGCTCGGCGTGGCGACGTTCGTCCTCGGCGATCTGAGCGAAGACGGACCGAACCGCGGGATCGACGGCCCACGTCGCGATGCACTCCGCCTCACAGGCGCCGAGCAGCTCCCCGACACACGCCTCGCGAATGACCGAAAAGACCAGCGCGTGCAGCTCCGAGATCTGGGTCGATGCCGGGAGCGGCAACGCTCCCGGTCCCACAGGTCTCCCCCCGTACGCCGTCGCCAAGGCGTACAAGGCGCACGCATGGGCCACCTCGTCCGTCATCGCGGCGGCTGTGTCGGCGAGCAGCTTCGGAGGGGCGCCGAACACCATGAGGTCCAGCGCGAAGCGGGCAAACGAGGCCACCGAAGCGTGCTCCAGCGCCGCCAGCTCCAGGCTGTAGGCCGCAAGGCGTTCGCGGTCCGCTCGACTGAGTCTCTCGGCGCTTGCGACATGCGGAGCGCCGCACCAATCGGCCCGCTCCAAGTGGGGCGCCACCAGTGCGCGGCCTTCGACCCGGAGAGGTCGACCGCAGACCGAGCCGTAGGTGCACGTCCAGGCTGACCCCCGGTTCCCGAGACACAAGCCCCCGCCGCGCGACTCATCACAGTCGCGATTCGCATTGCAGGTGTCCTGCGCGGTTCTGCACGTCAACCAACGGTCGTACCCGCAACCGGTCTCGAACGCGCTGAGTCCACAGCCCTCCTCACCGCATTCCGCGTCCGTACGACACGAGGCGGAAATGCAGATCGCGCCGTCGGGGTACGAGTCTCCCGCGATCCCGCCGCACATGCAGACCGTCCCCTCGGCGCAATCGGCGTCGGTCTTGCACCCGTACACACACTGACAGGCAGGCGCATCGACCCCCCAGTAGAGGCATCGTCCGTACGGCGCGGCCGTGCAGTCGGCGTCGACGATGCAGCTGCCGCCCTCCCCCGCGCACGCTCGCCCTGGGGGCATCGGATCCGCGCACGCCTCGGCGACGACCCGATTGATGGAGCCATTCGCGCACTCGACGAAGCCGGTGGGCGCGGCTTCAGCTGAACCGACTTGCAAGATGGGGCGCGGATCCTCGCAGCGCGGAGGCCTGACGGCGCCATCGACGCCGCCCGTGCCGGCCATGGCATCGCCCGCGCCCGCCATGGCATCGGCCGCAAGTGCATCGCCCGCGCTGCCGTCCACACGGTCCGGGCGTGGTAGGGCATCGCCCGTACTCCCGGCATCTTCGACCGGGTCCAGGTCTGTCGATTCGTCCACCGTGCACGTGGGCGTCAGCAAACCCAACGCCGCGAGCAAGGCGCGTCGATGATGAACGAACGGTCGAATGCGTGTGGTCATCGCGGCTCTTCCTCGCTGGTTCGACGCAGACGCTACA
>JBMOFP010000221.1:0-8911 GCA_049318805.1 Bradymonadia bacterium | reverse complement strand
GCCCAGGCCACCGGCCTCCAGATGTCTGGCGGCACAATGGCGGAATGCATGGTGGTGGCCGCCCGGCGTGGACTGCGCTCCGAAATGGGACGCCTGATGAACGGCATCGATCTCGAGATTGTCGAGGTCACCGCCGACCGTGCCCGGCAGGTGGGCGAGGCCTATGCGCGTTGGGGCAAGGGCTTCCATCCGGCGGGCCTCAACTTCGGCGACTGCTTCGCGTATGCGCTCGCTCGCGAACGCGGCGCGACCCTGCTGTTTGTGGGCGACGACTTCTCGCGAACCGATGTGAAGTCCGCACGCTGAGGGTCGACGGACGATGAGCGCTCCGGCGAAGGCAGGATCGTTCATGATCAGAGTGTCCTGCGCGACGGAGAACTTGCGGGCGGCGTCGTTGTATAGGGGCGTTCATGTTTCCTGAGGCCAGGTCGGACGCGGATCCCGCGCAGTGGGCGCGATACGTCGAGCACCTGCGCGCGCTCGGCGTCCACCAGCGCTGGTTGCTCCTCGGCCGACTGGTGGCCGATGCCCGTGCGCTCGCCCGGGCCGGCCTCCGCGCTCGCCACCCCGATGCCGACGCGCGAGAGATCGAGATCAGGCTCGCCGTGTTGCTTTACGGTCGCGATGCCGCTGCGTGCCTCGGTCCCATCCCGGCCGACGCCGTGGAACCCGTGGGCGACCTGGACCTGCCGCATGTTCCCGTTTCTTGATGCGGCGGGCCGCTTCGGCGCGGCTTGCGAGGCGGCAGGGGTCCCGTACTTTCTCGGGGGCAGCGCGGCGACCACGTTCCACGGTGAGCCTCGCATGACCAACGATCTCGACTTCGTGCTCGAGGCCGATGCGACTTAGCAGGACGCTGAAAAAGTCCGTCCATGGACTTTTCCAGCCCCGCTCCGCCGAAGTGAATTCGGCTCCGCTCCCGGAATCATTCGGCTTTTTCAAAGCCTCGGTGATTCCGCCGGGCCATCCTGGCCCGGGCAGGCTGCTTTTTCAGCAGCCTGTTAGGTCGATGCGTTGGTCGACGCGCTCGGCCCGGACTTCGAGGTCGACGATGAGGCGCTGACCCGAGCCGCTCGCCTTCGCAGCTCGTGGAACCTCTTCTACCTGCCCGACTTGAGGCGGTCGTCGTCGATGCCTCGGCCCTCGTATCGGCCGAGACACTTCGCGGACGAACGCGGTGCAGGCGCACTCCGTGGGGAGGCTTCTGCCGCACGCCGCTGGGGTAGCTCTACGCCGACGCTCCTGGCCTCGACGACCCCAAGCGCCGGCGCGCGCGGTCCGAAGGGCTGGCATGGACAGTGCTCACTCCCTTCGAGACCAGACACACAGGAGATGCACATGTTCGCTCGACTCAACGGCCTGCTGCTCGCCGTCCTCCCCGCCCTCGCCGTCACCGGTTGCGACTTTGGACAGAACCAGGGGGAATGCGACCCTGGCGACGACCCGCCCCGGTGTGATGGGAACGCCGTCGTCACCTGTCAGTCCGACGAGTACCCGGGCTGGGTGGGCGAGTCGTGCGAGGCCTGGGTGTGTGACGACCGAGGCGGCGCACCCCAGTGCGAGGCCCCGCCCCCGCAGGCGTTGACCCACACGAACCGGCAGGACGCATGTATTCACGTGAGCATCGCGGGTGACCCGGGCGCCTCGAAGGCACCTGCGCAGGCGTTGGCGGCGCTGGCCCGCGACGCTGATGGGACCGCCGTGGTGACGCCGAACGACGAGGTGCTCGTCGACGCGGTCCCTGTGACGACGGACGCGGGCAAGGCGGCCGCGCTGGCTGCGCCAACCGACGCGTCGTTCCAGCGCCACGTGGAGCAATCCGGGTACGCGGGCAAGCAATATGTGGCGATCAATCCGCGGCTCGCCTACCTGGTCGAGATGAGCGACTTCGAGGGCGAACTCGACCTGGTCGGCGTCACGCTGTGTCCCGCCGGCGACACGGTGACCGCGCAGTTCTCGTTCACGGCGGGCGCCACGCCCGGGCGGGTGGGGCTCACGCTCATCACTCTCCTCGACGACGCCGAGGTCGGCCGCAGCGAGGCCGTCTCCCTCTACGCCCAGCCCTGAGAACACTTTTCAACAGCGATTCGACTCGGCGCGCGCACTGAGCGTGCACGTCCACACCTCGATTTTCGAGGGCGTGTACTTCGACCTCCGGCTCCAGCCCCACGCTTGGCGTGACGACCTCGCCGCTCGTCTTCACCGACACGTCTCGCTTCCTCACGTCGCTCCTCGAATCGCCGATCTCTGAGGGGGATTATCTACGCCCATCGTGTCAACCTCGACACGGGGTACAGGATAACCCGTTGCGGTCGGCGGGCAAGCGCCGCACTATCGTGTTTATGTTAGCTACAACCCTGGAGGGCCAGCCCCGCCGCGCACCTCGAAGCAATCATCGGGTGCTCCGCCTCACCCCGCTCGGTCGCCGACGACCGTATGGGAGGGAGGTCGGACCCTGCGCCGACTCACGCTCTGGTTCATGCAAGGCTTTTCGAAATGTCTGAGCCAGTTCAGGGCCTACCGCTGGGTGTCGTAGACGTGCTCGACTCCCTCCCGGCGCACGTCGCCATCGTCGATGCCAGCGGGTGCATTCGGGCGGTGAACAGCGCGTGGCGGCAATACGCGCGGGACAACGCGCCCGACGAGCGAGGGGCTCCCCAGAGCACGGACGTGGGGGCGAGCTACCTGGAGATCTGCCGTGCGGCCGAGGCCGAGGAGCCGACTGCCCGTGAGGTGGCCGACGGCATCGAAGCCGTGCTGCACGGGGAGACCCCCTCATTCAAGCTCGACTATCCGTGCCATTGTCCCTCGGGGGAGCAATGGTTCATGGTCCAGGTGACACCGCTCGGGCCGCCGGGAACCGCTGTGTTGGTCGCGCACCACAACGTCACCGCTCGGAAAGGCGCCGTCGACGAGGCGAAGCGGCGCGGCGAGCACGAGAGTTTGGCGCAGTACCGCGCCAGTTTCGAACAGGCGGGGACGGGCATCACCCACACCGGGGTCGACGGTCGCTTGCTTCGCGTCAACGCACAGTTCTCGCACATGCTCGGCTACGAGCCCGACGAGTTGATTGGCGTGCGTGTGGAGGCGATCACGCATCCGGAGGACCGACCGTACGACGCCGAGTCCCGTCGGCGGATACTCGCGCGCGACTTCGGGCCGGCGCACTACGAGAAGCGATACTTGCACCGGTCGGGGGCGGCCATCTGGGCGAGTGTGACGAAGTCCCTGCGGCGAGCCGAGCATGGCGAGCCCCTGCACTTCATCTCGGTGGTCGAGGACGTCCAGAAGCGGAAGGGGCACGAGGCGGCCCTCCGGGAGAGCGAGGAGCGACTTCGCATCGCCCTCCAGGCGGCCGGCGCCATCGCCTTCGTTTGGGACGCGGCGTCCGACTCGGTGACGCGCTTCTACAGCACCGAGCCTGCGCTGCCGACCAACATCGGGTCGCCCGAGCCTGTCGCGGCCGTACGCGCGCGGGTGCATCCGGACGATCGCGACGCCTTCGACGCGGGGGTGGAGGCGTGCATCGTCCGCGGGGGCGAGTACCGAAACCTCTATCGTATCGTGCGACCCGACGGGAGCACCCGCTGGCTCGAGGAGTGGGGTTCGCTCGAGCGGGACGCGGCGGGCGCTCCGCTTCGACTCACGGGTGTATCGGTCGATGTGACCGATCGCCGACGGACGGAGCGGGCGCTTCGCGGCCACAACCAGGTCCTCGAACTCATCGCGGCCGGCATGCCCCTGCAGGACACGCTCGAGGCGGTCGTACGGCTGGTCGAAGAGCAGCTTCCAGGTGGGCTGTGCTCGGTGCTCGTGGCCCACGAGGGCCGGCTGCGGTTCGCGGCGGGAGCGGGCCTGCCGGCCGCGTACAACCGCGCCGTGGACGGGGTCCCCATCGGTCCGGCCGCGGGCTCCTGCGGCACCGCGGCCTTCCGGGGAAAGACCGTCGTGGTGACCGACATCGCGAACGATCCGCTTTGGACAGACTATCGGGCGGTGGCGCTGGAGCACGGCCTGCGCTCGTGCCTCTCGGTGCCCATCCTCTCGAGCGGGAACGTGTCCGGGATCGAGCGCGGCCAGGTGTTGGGCACGTTCGCGCTCTATCGGCGAGACGTCGGCGACCCGGATCCCTTGGCGTTTCCCGTCCTGTCGGGCGCCCAGCGGCTCGCGCGCGAAGCGATCCAGCTCCGCGGGGGCCCACTGCCCGCAGTCGCGGGCGCGGCTCAGCTCGCCGGCGTCGCCATCGAGCGCGAGCGGGCCGAGCACGCGCTGCGGGAGAGCCAGGAGCGCTTCCACAGCGTGCTCGACCACTCGCCCACGCTCATCCACCTGGCCGACCTTTCGGGCCGGTACGTTTTCGTCAACCGGCGGATGTCGGAGACCATGGGCGTAGAATCGTCCGCGTGTCTCGGGCGCCTGCCCCACGAGATCTTTCCCGGAACCCTCGCCGAGCAGAGCGAGCAGAGCGGGCGGCGCGTGCTCGAGACCGCCGAGCCCGTCCAGGTCGAAGAGACGGGCACCACACCGGCCGGGCGACGCATCACGTTGCTGACGGTCAGGTTCGCCCTCCGGAACGCGGACGGGCAGCCGTACTTGGTCTGTGGCATCTCGACGGACATCACCGAGCGCAAGCGCGCCGAGCAGGCGCTGAAGCTGCAGTCCGAGGTCCTCGACCGCATGACCGAAGGCGTCAGCCTCACTGCAGACGACGGAACCATCGTCTACACCAATCCTGCCGAAGAACGCATGTTCGGCTACGAGCCGGGCGGCCTCGTCGGGAAAAACGTCGCTGTCCAGCACGATGGCTCGCGCGAGCGCGTCGCCGAGCGCGACGCCGCCCACGCGGCGGTGCATCGCTATGGCTCATGGCGCGGCCAGATGATCTCCACCCGGCTCGACGGCACGACGTTCGAGTCGGCCGTGCATCTCACCAGCCTCGAGTTCGACGATGGAGCCCGTTACTGCGTGCGCGTTCAGGAGGACGTCACCGACCGCAAGGAGGCGCAGGCGGAGCGCGACCGGCTCTGGAATGACTCCCCCGACCCGGTGTGTGTTGCAGGCCTCGATGGTCGGTTCCGCCAGGTGAACCCGGCCTGGGGCCAAAAGCTCGGGTGGTCCGCGTCCGAGCTGCTGCAGACGCCGTGGATGGATCTGGTGCACCCCAGCGATCGCGAGGTCATGGAGCAAGGGAGGTCGAGGTTGTCGTCGGGCAGCGCGGTGCGCGCCGTCTCGATGCGGATGCGCGCGGCGAACGGCGCGTACCGGTGGTTCTCCTGGAACGCGATTCCACTGCCCGACGGCGCGCGGTTCTACGGCTTCGCCCGGGACGTAACGGACGAGAAGGAGCTGCAGGAGCAGTTCTGGCGGGCGCAAAAAATGGAAGCGGTCGGTCAGCTCGCGGGGGGCGTGGCCCACGACTTCAACAACCTTCTCACCATCATCAACGGGTACGCCGACCTCCTCTTGGAAGACAGGGGGCACACGGACCTACACACGGAGCTGATCCAGGACATTCGCGATGCGGGCGAGCGGGCGGCGAGCCTCACGGCGCAGCTCCTCGCCTTCAGCCGCAAGGCGATCGTCGAGCCCAAGCCGCTCGATGTCGACGCGTCCATCGAGACCGCCTCGCGGATGCTCGAGCGGCTGATCGGCGAGGACGTCCGACTGGTGCGCGAGCTGGGTGCCCACGCGCGCGTGCTGGCGGATCCAGTCCAGCTCGAGCAGGTGCTCATGAACCTCGCGGTCAACGCGCGCGACGCCATGCCACGGGGCGGACGCCTGACCCTTAGAACGAGCGAAATCGAGCTCGGCGAAGCGCTCGCGATCGACTCGGGTGAGCTGCCGCCCGGCCGGTACGTCGAGATCCGTGTCATGGACACGGGCGTGGGCATGAGTGAGCAGGTGCGTGCCCGAGTCTTCGAGCCGTTCTTCACCACCAAGGGGCCAGGGCTCGGGACCGGGCTCGGCCTCGCGACGGTCTATGGAATCGTCAGCCAGGCCGGGGGCAGCATTTGGGTCGAGAGCCAGCCCGACAAGGGGAGCTCGTTCCGCATCCTCCTCCCCGCGATCGTGGCACCCGCCACGCCGCTCCCTCGCGCCTCCGGAAGCGTCGCGGCCTGTGGCAACGAGACCATCCTGGTGGCCGAGGACGAGGAGGCGGTGCGGACGCTGGTGCGCCGCGCGCTCGAGCGCCAGGGTTATGTCGTGCTGGAGGCGCGCGGCGCGACCGAGGCCCTCGAGGTCGCCCACCGCCACCAGGGGCAGATCCACCTGCTGCTGACGGACGTGGTGATGCCGGACCGGGGGGGCCGTGAGGTGGCCGACGCGATCCGTGCGCAGCGGCCCGGGATCCGCGTTCTCTACATGAGCGGATACACCGATGATGCTGTGGTCAAACACGGCATCGAGGCGTCGACCGATTCTTTCATTCAGAAGCCGTTCACACCCTCGCACCTGAGCCGAAAGGTGCGGAACATCCTCGACGAGAGCTGACTTCGTCAGGGTAACTGCCGCTTCGGCGGCGGAATCAGGGGGAGCGAATCGAGGGCGAAGTTGAGGCGCGAGGCCCCAGGTCGCGGTGCCTTCAGTCGCAGCCGGTGACCAGGAGCAGCATGTCGTACCGGTTCTGTTGCGCCTGGCGGCCCCGGACGCGAACGAACACCGTCTGGGCGGCGAACGCCGTGTAGTTCGAGATGCGGCGGCCGTCCACGTTCAGCGGGGACATCCCGACGATGCGTCCGCGCGCATCCAGCACATGGACTTCGAGCTCTCCGCGCGCCTGCTCGAACGTGACGATGGCGCCCACCTCCGCACGGGCGCAGACGTCCACGGCGAAGAAGTCGGCCTCGTTGGCGCAGATCGAGAGGTCCCGCTGCCAGCCCTCCGGGAGGGCGACGGCATCGGCCTGTTGGTCGTTGGGCTCGTGGCGGTCCTCGAAGCACAGGCCGGCCTCGCAGTCGACCCGGACGGCCAGGCTGTAGGGGCCGACGTCCCCGTAGACCTCGGCGTAGACCGTCTGGGCCCGAGGCGAAGCGTAGTTGAGATGTGAAGCGGGGAAGGCGTTGTCGGACACGTCCACGAGCGCGCCGCGACCGTCGAAGAGCCGCGCGGCCATGTCCAGGTTGTCGTCGTCGAACGTGGCGTCCAGGCCGACGACTCCCCCGGCGCAGACCTCGATCGCGTACCAGTCGTGGTCGCCGTTGCACAGCTGCAGGTCGTTCCTGAAGCCCGGCCCGGTGAGGAAGGCGGTGTCGCGGGTGTCGTTGTCCTCCATCCAGTCGTCCGCGCAGCCGGGAATGGGGTTTCGCTCACGGACGGTGAGCGCGCCCGCATGCCCCGGATCGTAGCCGTCGTCGGTGCCGTTGGTGTCGGCGTAGAGCCAGGTGCGGCCGTCGTCGGCGCTGTAGCGCCAGGCATAGTCGTAGCGGCCGGGTGCGCCGGCCGTGAGCCTGGCCATGTACTCGTCGTTGGCGCCGACGTCGACGTTGTAGACGCCGGGCGCCCACCGCCAGAACTGCGGGAACTGGGCAGGATCGGCCCCCTCGGTGCCGACCCCCAGCTCGGCGCGGAGGCCGGCGCCGGGTCCGGGCCGGTCGGTCACGCCGGCCAAGAAGACCTGACCGTAGACGACGTCGGTCTCTTCGCCCGAGGTGGCGAGGAGCTCGTGCGGAGACTGGAGGTTACCCCACTGGGGAGAGTCGAAGACCCCGAGGTGCCCCGCGGCCGCGGGGACGTAGGCACCCTGCGCGGTCCCGGCCACGTCGCAGTGGCCGAACGTCTGGCCGCCGTCCACCGAGAACCGCCACGCATAGTCGTACTGGCCCGCGAGCTCAGGGACCAGGACGGCCATGTACTCGTCGTCATTGCCGATCTGGAGGTTGCACGCCGCGCCGGTGAACTGCCAGCCAGGGCCCGAGGGATCGCTCCCGACCGGACCGAAGCCGACCTGGGCGACGACGCCCGGATGCGCTCCGGCAGCCTCGGTGAGCCCCTCGGTGTAGACGCGGCCGTAGGTGGTCGACGTCGGCGTGCCCGGCCGGGTCTCGAGGACGGGCGGCCATTGCACGATGCACCAGGTGGGCAGGGTGCCCCGAGGCGCTTCGTCGATGAGACCGTTGCAGTTGTCGTCTCGCCCGTTCGGGGCCTCGGGTCGGTCGGCGCACGCCGCGCAGGCGCCGTCGGCGCAGACGTCGCCGGCGGGGCAGGGCAGGGCAGGGCCCCACTCGAGGCACAGGTCGTCGTCGTGCTGGCCGCAGACTCGGACGCCCACGGGGCCGCCCACTTCGCACGTGGAGGCGCCGGCCGCGCACTCGTCCTGGCAGCGGGGCACGCAGCGGTCGAGCTGGCACGACGCGTCGTCGGCGCAGGGCTGGCCCACGACCCACTCGGCGCAGCCGTTCGGATCGAGTTCGCAGGTCGCCGGCCCGCCCTGTTGGCAGCGTCGGTCGCCGGGGACACAGACGGCCGGCGAGGCACACTCGGGTTGCGCGGCGTCCGGCTCCGGAGGCGCGGCGTCTGGCTCGGGAGGCGCGGCGTCCGGCTCGGGAGGCGCGGCGTCCGGCTCGGGAGGCGCGGCGTCCGGCTCGGGAGGCGCGGCGTCTGGCTCAGGCCGCGCGGCGTCCGGCACGGGAGGCGCGGCGTCCGCCATGGGATCGGGGCACCGCGGCGCGCATTCGCCCCTGTTCGCGTCGTCGCCGGGCTCGGCGGTCGCGTCGCGGGCGGGGCCGTCCGCCCCATCGACGCTCTCCACACCGACATCGACCGTGACGTCGCCCGAGGCGTCGGGTCCGCACCCCGACAAACAGCTTCCGACGAAGACGGCCGCCGCCCACAGATGTCTTTGAATCATGTGATTGCAACTAGCAGGACGCTGAAAAAGTCCGTCCATGGACTTTTTCAGCCCCGCTCCGCC
>JBMOFP010000220.1:0-8953 GCA_049318805.1 Bradymonadia bacterium | reverse complement strand
CCCACCGTCGGAGGCCGGACGCACGAAGACCCGTTCGAGCCCGGCGGCCACGAGTGCGCCGCGCGCCCCTGTCCCGAGGATGTGCGCAGGCGACTCCGGGGGCGTGGCGCCGCGGGCCAAGATGAGCTGTGCGCCGGGGCGGAGCCAGCGACGCATCGCGCGGACGGCCACCTCGAGACCCTCGCCCAGCGGGCCCCAGGCGAAGACGGCCGCCGCACTCCGGTCGGCGATGGGCAGGGCGCTGGGCGGGCCCCCGAGATCGGCGCCGAAGGGGCCCTCGTCGCGGGGATCGACGCTCAGGTGGGAGCGCATGGGCGATGCTGCGCGCACGAGGTCCGCCAGCGGGCCCACGGTGATGAGCAGACCCTCGGCGGGTGTCTCCCTCAGAAGTCGCTGCAGGTCGTCCCACAGCGTACGGGCCTCGGCCTCGGGCACACCCAGCGGCGCGGACGCGGCGACGAAGTCCGACACACTCTGGACGCTCTCGGGGGCGACGGGCGGCGGCGCATCGTCGAAGGACGGGACCCACAGGCGGTCGATGCTCGCGGCCTCCCACGGTGCGTTCGACGCGTCCGCGTGGCCCGGCTGCTCGTAGGGGAAACGGTCGCGCACCAGGTAGTCGAGGGCCGCGTCGAGCCCCGGGGCAAAGCCGTGCCGAAGCTCGTTGGGATCCTTGAAGCCCAGGCTGATGCGCTCCATCCGGCCGTGGTCGATGACCAACGGGAAAGGCAGGATGTAGCGATGCGCCAGGTGGTAGGCGAAGCGTTGGGCGGTGATGGCGTTCGCCCGACGGGTCGACACGTCCGACGAGAGAGCGGCGTCGATGCTCTCGGCGAGATGCGAGGGACCCGGACAGTTCCAGGTGAAGCCCGCGGTGCGGTACGTCGGGTTGTCGACGCACACGACCGGTCGCCCCATAGTCGTCATCTCGAGGCCGGTGGACGATGCCCAAACGAGGCCGACGGCGGCGACCTCCATGAGGGTGTAGCTGCTGACGGGGGCGTCTGGGAGAACGACCCGGACGTTTGGCGGGAGGTCCGCGCTCTGGATGAGGTCCGCGTAACGTTGCATCGCCTTGCGACCGACCATGCCCAGGTGGTTCGCGCGCGCGCCCTCGTTCGGATGGATACGCACGACGAGGAGCCAGTCCGGACGCGCCCTGGCCCACTCGATGGCCTCGCGGACGAAGTCGAACTGTTCACCGAAGGGCGGCGTCCATTCCGGATCCATGAACTGCGAGATCATGTTGATCTCGTCGACGCTGCTCGTGAACAGCGCCGCGACCTTGCGGTTCGGGGCGACGCCGAGCTGCTCGAAGAGCGTGCGCGTCGAGGTCGGGAGTGGACTGTAGGTGTAGATGCCGGCCTTGGCGCGGCTCTGGCGCCGAATCGCGAGCCAATGCTGGACGTGGTCGATCTGCTCGGTCGACAGCGGCTGGTCGGCGAATGGTGCCCACTTCTCGCGGAAGAAGCGGCGGCTGTAGACCGTGTGGTCCCGGTACAGCAGCAACGAGTTGCGCTGGGCGCCCGTCTCGAAACAGAAGAACGGGAGACCGCGTTCGGCGGCGTGGTGCTGGGCGACCTGCTCGGGCACGAGGCGGCCGAGATGCAGCAAGAACCGGTCGATGCGGCCGTTGTGCTCCGAGCCCGGCAGAATGCGCTGCAGAGCGCGGTGCACGAGAATCGCGCTCTCGATGGCCTGCTGGTAGTTCTGGAGAAAGCCTGGGGCGGGGTCGTCCATGCTGAGCATGCGCGCCGCACCCACCGGCGAGCTCCGCGCCATGATGCCCACGGGCGCGCCGCCGTCGGTCCACGCCTGGAGCACGTTGAGGTCCGTGACGCTCCGCACCTGGCGCGCCGCCTCGCGGTCGTCTTCCGTAAGCCATTGATCCAGCGAGAGATTCTTGATGCCGAGCTCGTCGAGCCAGCCCCTTCGCTGAGTGCAGGCGCCGCACACGTCCTCGCGGGAGACGTTCGGCACGATGAAGTGCGCGTGGCAGCCCGGCATCGTGCGTTCGCACGTGACCCACAGGACCTCGTGGCCCTCGTTCTTCAACGCCCGGGCGAGCACCCCGGCGTGGAAGTAGTGCATCGGCCACGTGAGGTGCGTGTAGAGAACGAGAAAATTCACCGGGCGCTCCTCGGGGCATAAACGCTCAGGACGACGCGTCGTTCGATTGCGAGGGCGGCGAGCTCGGACCTGGTGGGCCAGACTGCGTTCGACATGGTCCTACTCTTGCGTTTTCAGGGGCTGGGCGCCCGTTCTGGGGGTCCGGATCGACCCAGGCTCTCCGACGACTCGACGGGGCGACGCGCGACGAGCCAGAGGTGCGAGCTCAGGCCGTTGTCCGCGAGGAATCGCTGGTACAGGTCGCCCAGGGCGACGTCGCCGACCACCCGCTCGAGGAAGCGCTCGGCGCCTGTCCGACCGAAGGTGAATAGGCCTGCCTGGACCTTCTTGCGAACCAGCTCGACGTCGAGCTGCCCGGGCGTGAGTGTTTCAATCACGGTGAAGCCGGCGGACTCGACGAGGCTCGAAAGGCTCGACGGGTTGAAGTAGTTGAGATGCCCGTGCTCGATGGTGTCGCTCGCCTCCCGGAGCACGGTGAGGTCGAAGCCCTCGATGTTTGGGCAGGTCAACAGCAGGATGCCGCCGGGCCGCACGAGCTGGGCGCAGCGCGCCAGGAACGCCGCGGGTGAGAACAAATGCTCGATGACCTCGAAGCTCGCGAGCACGTCGACGCTCAGATCGCCGAAGTCCGCGGACTCGATGGGGGATTCGACGACCTCGAGCCCCCGGTTGCGGCAGGTCCGCGCGAGGTCCGGGGTAGGCTCGACGACGACGATTCGCTTGAACACGCCGAGGGCCGTCATGCACTCGCCGAAGGTCCCGAAGCCCGCGCCGACCTCGACCAGAGCGCCGAGCTTCCCGTCGGCGCCGAGCTCGAGGTGGCGCTCGACGAGCGCTCGGGTGCGCGCGGCCCGGGGCTCGAAGATGTGCGCTCGCCGTGCCGCCTCGGAGGCCGGGAAGATGTGCTCGTTCCAGTACGCATAGTTCCGACTCTGGGCGTAGAAGGCGCTCAGGAGCTGGGCGTCCGGGCGTGGGCTCACGTACAGCGTGTTGCACGGCTTGCAACGGTTGTAGCGCATCGGCCCCTTGGTGAAGGGTTCAACCCGGTCCGCCACACCGGCGCCGCAGGCCGGGCAGTCGACCTCGATGAACTCTGGGGAGTGCTCGACGAGCCAGCGCACGTCATGCTGAACGGCCTCGAGCTGGCCGGCGCGCAGTCGGTCGGCCCGGATCGCGTCTTCACGGAACATAGGTGCCCTCTCCCGGTCTTCTCGGTCCCCGACGTCGTTCTTCTACCATGTGCCGTCGTTCGCACGGCTGCACAGACACGCCTGTCCCGGAAGCCATCCTCGGCGTCGGCGGCCAACGCGCACGACGATAGACGGTACGTGCGGGTCGGTCAATGTAGGATAGATTTCGGGCGTCAGGGCAGGGCGAAGGGCGCGTCGACCAGTGTCGGCGCGCAGTCGGGCCACGAGAACGCCAAGACCTCGAGACCGCTGGTCGGTGGGATCGTGCGGCTCCAGGGGTCGTCCGGGAGAGCCGCCTCGTCGGGGTAGGTCGACATGCCGTCGCAGCTCAGGCGCAGGCGACCCGTGAGCGGCCGGGCGGTCGGGTTGAGCACACCGACCCGCAGCGATGTGGCGACAGGGAAGGGCTCGTCGGGCGTGCCGAGGACCACGGCGGCGAGTGTGTCACCCTCCTGGACGCCGAGCTGGACCGGGAGACCCACCCCGCCGAAGTCCTCGACGCCCGGCGGCAGGACCCGCAGCTCGAGCCCGGGCTCGCCCTCCAGGCGCAGGTCGAGGGCGGCGTGACTCTCCAGCACGACCTCGGACCGAGCCGTGGCCGCGCAGGCGTCGCCGGGGTCCCCGAGGTCATCCCAAACCCGAAGCTCGAGGACGAAGCGGCCGCTCACGTCCGGCGTGAAGACCGCGACGGGCGTCGCCGGGTCGTCGGCGGCCTCTTCGTTCGGCAGGTCGGCTTCGAGCGCTTCGAGGACGGGGGCCAACGAGCCCGACGGGCGAGCAACCACGACCCACTCGTACCGGGTGATGTCGCCGTCCGGGTCGGTGGAGGCCGCGCCGTCGAGCGGCACGGGCGTCCCGACTCGACCTGTCCAGCTCACGGGCGTGGGCAGTGCGATCGGACACTGTGCCTCGGCGCCGAGACCCGCGAGGCTGACCTCGACGGACGGAAAGTCGGGGTCGTCCGTCTCGAGCCGAAGTGTGGCGGCGTGGTTCCCGGGACGATTGGGCTGGAACCTCACGCTGCGGGCCAGCGCAGGCGCGGGCCCGCCCGCCTCGGGGGTGAGTACCCAGGGCGGGCTCTCGTCGTCGAGCAGCGCAAATGCGTCGGCGTCCGGACCCTCGAACGCGGCGGAAACGACGGTCACGGCGCGATCCGCGCAGCCGCGCAGCGTCAGAAGGCCGTTGGCCGCGCGCCCGAGGAGGCTCCGGATCGAGAGGCCCTCCGGCTCCAGGGACAGGCACGCGCCGACGCCGGCCGCCGAGACCGGCACCCGAAGGTCGCCGGTTTGGTTCGCGTCGCAGGTATACGCAAGACGCAGCTCTCCCGAGACCATCGCCTCGACCTGGGGCGCGTAGCCGACCACGAGCGTTGCGGCGGCGCCGGGCTCGAGACCGGGGACCTCGTCCCCATCCGGATCCGCGAGGATGGCCGGCTCCGTGCGCGGGTCGACGTCCCCCAGGCGGAGCGTGAAGCCGGGTGCGCCGTCGAGGCGGGCCGACGCCAGCGCCAGACTCTGCGTTCCGGCGTTGAGCAACTGAACGGACACCTCGCCCATCCTGCCGATGCGCACCGTGCCCAGCGCGAGCGCATCGGGCGTCGCCGCGAGCCGGCACTCGGCGGTCTCTGGACCCAGGTCCGCGGGCGCGGGCCCGACGTCGCCGGCCGTCTCTTTTTCGGAGGTGACCGTCGAGCTGTCGTTGCCGCAGCCTGCCAGCCCAAGAACGACCCCACACAGCCCGCCGAAGACTCGCATTTCAGCTCACCCCCTCGAAGATCTACCCAGACCCTGGGCAGTATCCCGAGGCGCACGAGCCGTCACAAGGGCAGTCCGCTTCACCGCTCAGTGCGACGGCATCTCCGGCGGAGAGGTCACGTCGATGGACAGCTCGAACCCACGTTCGCTGCCGCGCGCGGCCAGGAAGGAGAGCGCGCCGAGGCCGACGAAGGAGACCGCCAGGTCCGGCCAGCCCGTCGCGAGCGGCCCGGCGAGCCAGGTCATGAGCGACGCCATGAAGACGGGATGTCGCACCTGGGCGCGGTCGATGCTCGAGCCCGACCACAGGAGCAGGTTCGCGCCCAGGAGCAGGGCGAGCGCCGCGACGGAAGAGGACAAGAGCACCTCGGGCGCGTTGACCAGCGCGTGGAGTTGCGCCGCAATGGACAGCACGGTCACGACCGCTATGCCCCGTAGGACGGCCCGAAGCTCACGGGGGGCACGCCAAAGGCCCTGCAGCGTCGTCGCGAGGCTCAGGTGGGCCAGCAGTGCGGCCGCGAGGACCAGGATCCGCTCGGTGCTCATGGGGACCTCCTGTCCCCTTCATCGGCATGGCCCGCGCGCCACGAGACCGAAGGGTGCCCCGCGACTCGGCGTGACCGAGGTTGCGACCTATCAGGACGCTGAAAAAGTCCGTCCATGGACTTTTTCAGCCCCGCTCCGCCGAAGTGAATTCGGCTCCGCTCCCGGAATCATTCGGCTTTTTCAAAGCCTCGGTGATTCCGCCGGGCCATCCTGGCCCGGGCAGGCTGCTCTTTCAGCAGCCTGCTAAGGCAGCGCGCTCGCCGTGCGCAGGAAACTCTCGAGCCCGCCGAGCGTGAGCGGTGTCTGCGCGTCGACGCGGTGGGGGTGCGTCGCCAGCGGGGCATCGGGTGGGGCCGGCCGGTCGGTCGGGAGAACCACGAGGAAGTCCGGCGTCTCGAGCGTGTGAGGGACCTCGCTCTCCGACAGCAGCGCCTCGGGCTCGAGGTCGAAGGCCGCGGGGGCCGAGTTTGGGACGAACGCCCCGGGTGCGGTCGGGTCACGCTCGACCACCGTGCCGTGATGGGCGCGGGACAAGAGCGAGAGCAGGTCGCGCATGCGCAGCGCAGGCATCCGGCACACGAAGACCTCGCCGCCCAGGGCCGTCTGCGTCGCCGTGAGGACGAGCCGTGCGGCGTCCCCGAGGGGGAGCAGAAACCGACGCGACTCGGGATCCGGCAGGGGGACCGGCACCCCTGCACGAAACTGCTCGACGGCCGTGGCGACCCACGCCGCGTCCGGGTAGGCGAGCTCTCCGACCCGCACGCTCGCTAAGACCGTGCCCGCGCGGCCGCTCGCCTGGTGAGCCGCGGTCACGAGGCGCTCGGCCATGAGGTGTGAGGCGCCGAGCACACCCACGGGGTCGACGGCGGCGCCCTGCGAGACGAGCACGACCCGCTTCACGCCGGCCTCGATGGCCGCGCCGACGACGTTCTGCACGCCGATGAGGTTCGTCTGCACGGCCTCGAACGGGTTGTACTCGCACAGTGCGGCGTTCTGGAGCGTCGCCGTGTGGATGACGACGTCGATCCCCTCGAAGGCGCGCACCAGGCGGTCGCGTTCACGGACGTCCCCCAGCAGCAGCCGGAGGCGCGGGCCGCAGGCCGGATCGACGGTCCGCAGCGCCTGGTCTGCGAAAAAGAGCCCCGACTCGTTCTGGTCGAAGAGTCGAAGGAGCGCAGGCCCGTGCTCCGTGACGAGCTGTCGGCAGAGCTCGTAGCCGAGCACACCCGCGGCGCCGGTCACCAGCACCCGGCGACCGGCGAAGCCGAAGCGTGTTTCGTCGAACTCCCAGGGATGTTTCACCGCTCGACTCCCAACACCCGCGCGAGGGCGAGCACCACGTCGTCCTGGTCCGCGTCGGTCATGGACGGGAACAGCGGCAGAGAGAGCGCGCGACGGCCGTAGTCCTCGGCCACGGGGAAGTGCCCCTCGGCGTAGCCGAAACGCTCTCGGAAAAGGGGGTGCAGATGGAGCGGGGCGTAGTGCATCTGCACACCGATGTTCTCGGCGCGCAGCGCGTCGAAGACCCAACGCCGGCGGTCGGCGAAGCGTTCGGTCACCCGCACGACGAAGAGGTGCCAGGCGTGGGTGTCGACATGCCCGGGCGGCAGCTCGAGCCAGGTCGTCAGCGGCTCGAGGAGCGTGCGATACCGGGCGACGAGGGCCCGGCGCCGGGCGAGGAACCGGTCGAGCTTGGCGAGCTGCGAGACCCCGAGCGCGGCGTTGATGTCCGGCAGACGGTAGTTCATGCCCGGCGCAAAGAGGTCGTACGCCCAGGGACCGACGTCCGGGGTCGGCACGAGGTTGTGGTGGCGAAACCGGCGCACGCGGGCGGCCAGCTCGAGGTCGTTCGTCAGGACCGCGCCGCCCTCGCCCGTCGTGATGTGTTTGACCGGGTGGAAGCTCGTCGTCGCCGCGGTGAAGGTGGTCTGGACCGGCCGACCGTTTCGGGTGGCGCCGAGGCTGTGGGCCCCATCGCAGTAGATCGGGAGGCCCGTGGCGCCGGTAAGTGCGTCCGCGTCGGAGGGCAGGCCGGCGAAGTCGACGGTCACGACGAAGCGCGTCCGTTCGGTCACCGCCCGCGACGCCGCGGCGGGCGAGAGGTTCAGCGTGTCCGGGTCGAGGTCCGCGAAGACCGGGCGCGCGCCGCACCACAGCGCCGCGACCGCCGTGGCCGCGAAAGTGAGCGGCGGCACGATGACCTCGTCGCCGGCTTCGAGCCCCGCAGCCACGTACATTGCATGCAGCGCGGTGGTGCCGTTGTTCACGGCCACCGCCGCCTCGACCCCGCACCGGGTCGCCAGCGCGGCCTCGAAGCGTGCGACGTGGGGGCCCGTGGTCAGCATCGGCTCCCGGAGCATCGAGGCCACGGCCTCGACGTCGTCGTCCTCGATGCACTGGCGCCCGTAGGGCAGCAGCGTGGTCCGAACCGGCGGGCCACCGTCGATGGCGAGGGGCAAACGCATGGCACATCGTCCTCCACGGCGGTCGAGACGTAAAGTCCGCTTGCCGAGGACGGCCGACGCGAAATATGGAGTGTTGCTGATCGAACCGGCGGGGAGGGTCCGTGCGTACGCTATCTCGACGTTGGCTGTTCCTTTGGGGGGTGTGTGTCCCCGTCGGCTGCACGACGGACAATGACCCGAACGCGATCCCGTTGGGTGGGCAGGTCGCGCCCCCGGACACCGGGCTGCCGCCGGTCATCGGCGAGGAGCCCGGTGGTGGTGGTCCGATCCCCGTGGCCGACGCGGGGGCACCGGGCACAGGCGGCTCGGCCGGCGGCGGTGGGGCCGGGGCAGGGGGCGACGCGCGCGGACCCTACTGCGCCGAGGGTCGCGAGGAGACCTGCAACGACCTGGACGACAACTGTGACGGCTTCGTCGACGAGGGCTGCGTCTGCATGGGGCCCGAGAAGGCGTGTTACCCGGGACACCCGGACGACCTGACGGCGCCTTCGACCCAGTGCCGCGCCGGCCGACAGGTATGCCAATTCGAGATCTACGGCCCGTGCGAGGACTTCGTACTCCCGAGCGCCGAGGTCTGCGACGGCCTCGACAACGACTGCGACGGTCGCGTGGACGACGTCGGGGACTGCGACAACGTGCCGCCCGTGGCGATTTGTCCCCCGGACCAGTCGGGTCCGCCGTTGGCGACCTACGCCGTCGAGGGCGGCTACGAAGACCCGGACGGTGATCCGATGGCCAGCGCGACCTGGCGGATCGTCACTCAGCCCGGCGGTTCCACGGCGCGGCCGATGCCCGCGAACGCCTTGTCCACGGAGATCTTCGCGGATCTTCAGGGCGAGTACGTGCTCGAGCTCGAGGTGACCGACGC
>JBMOFP010000219.1:0-8956 GCA_049318805.1 Bradymonadia bacterium | reverse complement strand
ACCTGCTCATCGAGACCCTGCCCGACGGTGTGCTGCTCGTCGCGGCCGACGGGACCGTCCGGACCTTCAACCGTGCGGCGGAGGAGATCTTCCGAGTTCGGCGCGCCCAGGCCATCGGACGTCCCCTCGCGGAGCGGCTGCACGAGTACCACCTGCATGAGGTCGCGACGTTGCTCCGTTCGGCCTTCGGGGCGCGGAGTACGGGCAAGGCCGAGGACGCGGGACGCGCCACGGTGCAGCTCACGGCGCTGTTGGGCGACGGCGAGACCCTGCCCGTGGAGTTGGCGATGCGGGCGGCCCAGCACGACGGCGAGTGGCTGTGCTGCGTCGCCGTGCGCGACGTCGGTGAACGTGTCCGGGCCCAACAGGCGCTGCGGCGCTCCGAGGCCAACTTTCGCGCTCTGATCGAGGGCTCACCGGAGGCGATCACTGTCCATCGCGGCGGTCAGATCGTCTACGCGAACCCCGGATTCGTGCGCCTCCTGGGGGCGACGGACTGGCGTCACATGGTCGGGCAACCCCTCGCCGACTTCGTGCACCCCAGCGACCGCCGTCTGCTCTTCCCCGGCCCGGAGGACAGCGTCGAGCCGCCCCGTCCGGGCGGTCGCGAGCTTCGGTTCCGGCGACTGGACGGGACCCCCGTCGTCGTCGACGCCATCGACTTCGTGCTCGAGTTCGACGGCAAACCGGCCATCGTGCTCGTCGCCCACGACCTGACGGAGCGCAAGCAGCTCACGCGCCGCATGATGGAGATGGACAACGCGATCGCCGCCGGTGACCTCGCGGCGACCATCAGCCACGACATCAACAACCCGCTGACCTACGTGCTCGGCAACGCCCAGTTCGGACGCCTGGAGCTGCGCAGGCTCTCGACGATGTTGCGTGATCCCGGGCGCGCCCTGGCGGGCACCGGCCTGGAGTCCTCGCCGGCGCTCGACGACATCGCCGCGCGCCTCGAGGAGATCGCCCACGCCCTCGACGAGGTCCACGAGGGCGCGGGTCGCATTCGCGAGACCGTCGCGTCCCTCCGCGGCGTCGCCCACTCGAGCGAGGACGACTCGACCCAGACCACCCACGTGGAGCGTGCGGTCGACGCCGCGGTCAACGTGCTCTTCAACGACATCCGACACCGCGCACGCTTCGAGCGGCAGTACCTCGAGATTCCCCCGGTCCGGGTCTCCGAGCGCAGGCTCTGCCAGGTCTTCCTGCACCTGCTGCAGAACGCCGCGCAGTCGATCCCCGAGGGCGAGAGCGAGACGAACGAAATTCGAGTTCGAACCTACGCGTCCGCGGGTCGGGTGCACATCGACCTCTCCGACACGGGCCAGGGCATGAGCGAGGACCAGCTCGCCCGGGCGTTCGAGCCCTTCTACACGACCCGCAAAGGCGTCCGCGCCACCGGCCTCGGCCTGACCATCTGCAGGGAGATCCTGCAGAGCATGGGCGGCACGATCACCCTCCAGAGCGAGCCCGGCTACGGGACCACCGTGCGCATCAGCCTGCCGGCGGCCGAGAGTGTGGAGGACGCGCGCCGTCGAACGGGGCCCATTCGCCACGGCCTGCCGGCGCTGCGCATTCTGCTCGTCGACGACGAGCCGCTCGTGGCGAGCGCGCTCCGGCGCACCCTCGACCGCGACCATGAGGTCGTGACGCTCACGCGCGCCCGCGACGCGCTCGACCGGATCGAGGCCGGCGAGTGGTTCGACGCGATCTTCTGCGACCTGCAAATGCCCGCGATGAGCGGAATGGCGTTCCACGCGGAGCTGACGAACGCGTGCCCGTCCCTGGCGGACCGTGTCGTCTTCATCACTGGAGGCGCGTTCACACCCGGCGCCCGCGCCTTCCTGTCCCAGGTCCGCAACGCCTGCATCGACAAGCCGTTCGACATGGTCCGCGTGAACGATGCGCTGTCGCGCGTGATCCAGGGCGACGCCCGCCAGGTCTGTAAACGCTGAGTCCATGCGGGTACGCCGGGACCCCCCGGGAAAGCCCGTAGTCCCATTGGCCGAGGAAGTCGGGGACACCGAGACGCCCCGGGGTGAACACCATGACCGACACCACGACCTCTGCCGAGCCGCCTCGCAGAGACAACCTCTCCGCAATGCGCGCCGACTTCATCAATCCGTTCATCACCTCGACCGTGCGTGTCGTCTCGGCGATGTCGGGCATTCAGCCCGTCGCTCAGCGGCCTCGGCTGAAGCAAGACCTGCGCGTCTACGCGGATGTGACCGGTCTCATCGGCTTGATGGGAGAAGGGGTCGAGGGCACCCTCGCGATCAGCTTCGAGGCGCCCTGCATCCTTCGGGTCGTCTCGAACATGCTCGGCGCGGAGGTCAACGCCCTCAACCACGAGATCGAGGACGCCGTCGGGGAGCTGACGAACATGATCTCGGGCGCGGCCCGAGCCGACCTCGAGTCCCGAGGCTACTCGTTCCGGCTGGCCGTGCCGTCGGTCATCACTCGAACGGGCCAGAAGTTCACGACCACCCTGCGCTCGCCGGTCGTGCAGGTGCCCTTCCAGACGGACTTCGGCGCGTTCTTCGTCGAAGCCGGGCTGAACCCCACGGCGGGTTAGCAGGACGCTGAAAAAGTCCGTCCATGGACTTTTTCAACCCCGCTCCGCGGGGTCAGTCGAACTGCTCGATGCGGAGACGCTCGACCGTCACGCCGTTCGCCAGATGCGACGCGACGATCTCCCGCATGTCGTCGGCGTTCCGCGGCGCGTACCACACGCCCTCGGGGTAGACGACGCAGACCGGCCCGCGACCGCAGGCGTCCAGGCAGCCGGCCTTGTTCGCGCGGACTTTGCCCTTGAGGCCGAGGCGGTGTACCTCTTCCTTCGCCGTCTCGGCCAGGGCATCGGCGCCTCTTGCCCGGCAACTCCCTCGGGGGTCGTCGGCGGAGCGTTCGTTCTGGCAGATGAACAGGTGGTGTTGAAATCGCGACATGGGTGCATGATGCCCGGTCTGGATCGGGAGGAGGAGACTGAAATGAAGCCGCTTCAGCTCATCGCAATCATCGGCGCCCTGGCGGTCGCAAGCCTCGGTGGGTGGTACCTGTACATGCGCAGCACGCCCATGTACGAGAAGGCGCCCACGCGCGGGCTCGATCCGAAGCTGCTCCCGCCCCCGAGCTCGGCCGCGCCGGCCACGGTGGGCGCGGTGTCGGCCGCCCCGACGGAGGCCGCGGCCGCCTCGGCGCCGGCGACCGCCACCCCCTCCGCCGCACCCACCGCGCCGTAACTTTCTCACGACGGGGTGCAACCCGCGCTCCGCGAGGGCTATCCTCCCCGCGATGCGACGCGCCCTTCTGCTCGTGCTGCTGCCCGGCTTGCTGCTGGTGGCGCTCCTCGTTTGGCTCCTCGGGAGCAGCGCACCTGCGCCCGTCGCCACGCCCGGCAGCGCGAGCGCCGAGTCCAAAACTCCGGCCCCGGCGGTCCCCGACGAGCCGCCCTCGTCGGGGGCTGCGCGTTCGCCGCGGAGCGCGCCCCCGAGCCCTGTCGCGTCGAGTTCGGCACGCAGCGAGGCCCCGGACCCCGACGCATACCGCGGGCAGGTCACGAGCCCTGAAGGCCCCGTCGCGCAGGCGTGGGTCGGACTCATCCGCTCCGGGCGATTCCCCGCCGGCTTCACCCGCACCGACTCGAAGGGGCGCTTCTCGCTCAAGGCGCCCGAGGGCTCGGACGACGCCGAGGCCGAGGGGTCGCTCCAGCTTCGAGCATCACACAGCGGCTACGGCGAGGCCGTCGTCGACGCGCACGGACCCGGAGAGTACACACTCGCGCTGCCCGGGGGCGGCTTCCTCGAGGGGCGCGTCGTCGACGAGGACGGCGAGGGGCTCCAGACCTTCGCCGTTGCGGCCTCACCCGAGGGACGCGGCCGTTTCGGCAACGAGACCCAGTCCTTCGACACACGCGACGGCCGCTTTCGCCTGGGGCCCGTCGCCCCGGGCAGCCACCGCATCACCGCGGCTTCCGAGGGTTTCCAGCCGTCGGCACCCGTCGTGGCCACGGTCGCCAGCGGGGAGACGACGACCGGCATCACGCTGGTCCTCGAGCGGTCGGGCGAGGTGCACGGGCGCGTGACGGACGCCTCGACCGGGCGCCCCATCGAGGGTGCGCTCATCGTGCCGACGGAGTGGGGCGCGTCCCACCTGGCCGAGAGCGTCGGGGCGACCACCGGCGCCGACGGCCGATACGTGCTGCGGGCGCTGCCCGACAAACGGAGCTCCATCGAGGTCAGCGCCGAGGGCTATCGGACCCTACTGGGAGGCGGGGTTCAGGTGGCCCGGGGGCAGAAGATTCAACGCGATTTCTCCTTGAATCCCGCCCGTCGCGGGGAGACGCCCGGGGGCGAGCTCGTCGGTATCGGCGCCGTGCTCGAGGCCGCGCCCGACGGCGTCCGCCTTGGACACCTGGTCGAGGGCGGGCCGGCCTCCGCCGTGTTGAGCACGGGGGACGTCTTGCTCCAGGTGGACGGCCGCGCGACCCGGGGCATGGACATGGGGGACGTCGCCAACGCCATCCGGGGCGAGCTCGGCTCGAGCGTCACGCTCCTGGTGCGCCGCGCGGGCGGCACCGAGCCCGAGAAGGTGGTCCTGAAGCGCGCGCGCGTCAACATGCCGGACCGGAACCACCGCGGGCGCCGCGCGCCGCATCCGTTGCCGAATCGCTGATCTTGACGTATGCCGGCCGCGAGGAGTCGGATGGGCGGATGCGATGCCTCCGACGCCTTGCCCCTCTTCTCGTCGCGATGACTCTTGTGGCGTGCGCCGCCGACGACGGCGACGCCACGGATGACACACCCGAGCCCGTGCCGCGCGCGCGAGATGCGGAGCCCATCGGAAGACTCGGCGATGCGACCGCCCTGGAAGCCGACCTCGCGGTCACCCCGGGCGACGCCGGCACCGCCGACGCCGCGCCCGACGCCGCGCCGGTCGACGCGGCGCTCCCCGTGGACGTACCGCCGGCGCCGCCTGCGACCCAGTGTGCCAACGGGCAGGACGACGACGAGGACGGGCTGGTCGACCTGGACGACGGCGACTGCGCGAGCGCCGCGGACCCTACGGAGCAGGGCGATCGCCCACCGACGGTCTGTGCGAACGGCGTGGACGATGACGCCGACGACCGCACCGACTGGCCGGAGGACCCGGGGTGCGTGGCCGCAGGCGATGGCGACGAGGCCGATCCGGCGACTTCGCCCGCGTGTGCCAACGGTCAGGACGACGACGCCGACGGCGTCACGGACTTTCCCGCAGAACCCGGCTGCCAGGGGCGCGGGGACGACGACGAGTCGGACCCGACGCCGGCTCCGGCCTGCGCCAACGGGCTGGACGACGACGGCGACGGCGCCACGGACTACCCCGAGGACTTCGCGTGCACCCGCGCCGCCGGCGCCAGCGAGGTCGAGGCCGGAGGGTGCGGCGCCGGACGGCGGATTCTCGACCTCTCCTCGGCAGTGCGAGAGGTCGGCTACCTGGACGTGGACCTGAGCAGCGGGTCCGAGGGCTTCGTGGGGAGCTGCGGCGGCGCTGCGGGTCCGGAGATCGTGCTCGCATATCGCCTCGAGGAGTACGTGGGCGCGCTCGAGTTCACGACGGCCTTCCCGGAGACGACCGTGCCGACGGTCATGTACGTGCGAACCACCTGTGATGCGCCCATGGACCTCGTCTGCAACCGGTCCGTCGGTGAACTCAACGGCACGGACGTCCGACTCCAGAACGCCGAGCCCGGCGTCTACTACATCGTCGTCGACACGAGCTTGCGCGACCGAGTCGGCGCGGTGCGCGTTGGGGTGAACAGGGTCGAAGCGCCTCGCTGCAGCGACCGGCGCGACAACGACCAGGATGGCGCGGTCGACCTCGCCGATCCGGGGTGTCTCGAAGAGGCCGACGACGATGAGACCGATCCGCCGATGCCCCCCGAGTGCGCCGACGGCATGGACAACGACGGTGACGGCCAGACCGACTACCCGGGGGATCCGCAGTGCGAAGCGGCCGGCGAGGACCGCGAGGCGGACGCCGCGTGTATGCTCACCGACAACCTCATCCTCTTCGGGCAGGAGGGTGGCTTCGTTCGGGTCGACACCACGATGAATCAGGACCTGTACGACGGTGGCTGCAGCTCGGTCGGTCCCGAGCAGATCATCGCGGTGGTGATCGACGAGGCGCCGGTCACGGTCATCGTGGACCTCCAGAACAACACCTTCGACACCGCGATCTTCGCACGGCGTACCTGTGACGATCCGGGGACCGAGCTGGCCTGCAACGACGACTTCAACGGGCTCGCGTCGCACATCGAGTTCAGGGCGGACGTGCCGGGCGCGTACTACGTCTTCATCGGGGCGTTCTCGAGCCCTGCCCGAACCGGACAGGTCGACGTCACCGTCACGGTCCTTTGATCGCGGAACGCGCGTCTGATCGCGGAACGCGCGTCGCTGGAACGCGCTTGCGCGTAGGCGCGTCGGGGCCGCACGATCCGCGGCCTATGAAGCACCTCGCGCTCGTCGTTTGTGCCACGCTCTTCGCCTGCTCGGAGAGCTCGAACTCAGACCCGCAGAACGTCGGCGGAGGGCTCGTCGAGCCCGATGCGGCGCCCGTGCCCGGTGGGGAGACACCCGCCCCCGGGGGCGATGCGCCGGCTCCTGGCGGCGACGCCCCACCCCCGGTCGGCGGCGACGCCCCACCCCCGGTCGGCGGCGACACCCCACCCCTGCCGTCCGGCGGCGAGGCGCCCCCAGTCGGCGGCGACGTGCCCCCCGTCGGCGGCGACGTGCCCCCGCCCTTCGACCCTACGGACGACTGGCGCGCGCTGACGAACGGCGTGCGCACCTTCAACTCGGGGGACGCCCTGCCGAGCTCACTCGTGGTCTTCGGACCCGAGGCTTTCGCCGTCCTGCTCGACGAGTCCGGACGCCCGTTCATCGCCGCCGCCCGCCACGGCGCAGGGCGTGTGGTGCTCTACGGGCACGAGGCCCCGCTCAACGGCATCTCGGGGCAGCCCGACGACAACGGGCGCCTGTTGGAGAACACCTTCGGGTGGATCGCGGCAGCGCAGGGCGCGCCCGCCCTCGACATTCTCCTCGATCCGGGGCTCGACGCGCTCGCCGACGACCTGCGCGCTCTCGGCCACACCCCGCGCTTCGGCGGGTACCAGGCCCTGCCCGCGCAGGCCTGGGTCACCACCACCTATCCCGAGCGCACCGCCGAAGAGCGAGACGCGATCATCGCCCACGTCGAGGGCGGCGGTGGGCTCGTGGTCGGCGGCCAAGCGTGGTGGTGGTCCTACTCCCAGAACAACCCCGACGCGGCCCACGACTACCCCGGCAATCAGTTCCTCGTGCCCATGGGGCTGCTCGTCACGCCCAATACCGACGTCACGGCGGGCCTCGATATGGTCGGCGATTCGCCGCCCGATCCGTGCACGAACGTACGTACGGCGGTCGACGCGCTGCGCCGCGACCAGCGAGAGGGTCCGGCGCTCACGCCGGCCCGCCGACGCCTCTGCGCCGCCCGTGCGACGGCCGGTGTCGCGGGGCTCCCGCTGGACCTCGACACCTTCTTCGAGGTGGTCGAGGCGCTCTCGGCCGAGGTCGGCGAGGTCATCCCCACCGAGGCCGCGCCGCTGGACGCCCAGGCCCAGCCGACGGAGCGCGTCGTCGTCGCGTACGCCACGCGGTTGGCACTCGAGGCCCCCGTGGACGCGGTCGTCGCGAGCCCCATGGCCGTCGACTTCCCCGGGGCCGTAGCACGCGGTGCCCCGACCGGCGAGGCGGTCGTGACCCTCGAACCCGAGTATGTCGGTCGGCCCGACGCCTTCGCCTACTCGAACCCCGGCTCGCCGCTGTGGCACTCGACCGGGCTCTATGCCGCGCCGGGCGAGGTGGTCTCCGCGACGGCAGAGGGCGACGCCGAGGGCCTGAGCGTTCAGATCGGTGCGCACACCGACACACTGTGGGACCTCGACTCATGGACGCGTGCCCCTGCGCTGGTGCGCGTGGGCGATTTCTCCGAGGGCACTGTCCGAATCGCCAACGGCTTCGGTGGACCGATCTACGTGCGCCAGGCGATCGGGTCACCGCGCGCCGTGGTCCGCGTCGTCGTGACGGGTGGAACACCCATGCGGCACTACGTGCACGGTCGGACCGACCCCGCGACGTGGCAGGCGGACCGTGGCACGAGCGCCGCGCCGTGGGCCGAGCTCGAGACCGACCGCGTGACGCACCTGGTGCCGACGGACGCGCTCGACGCCGCCGACGACCCCGTCGCCCTGGCGGAGACGTGGAACACCCTGCTCGACGCCCAGGCGGCGCTCTCTGGCCTGCCCGTAGGTCGCGCGCGCGCCGAACGCTTCGTCTTCGACCGCCAGATCTCCGCCGGGTGGATGCACTCCGGCTACCCGATCATGGCGCACCTGCCGTCCGTGCCCGAGGCGGTCGACCTCGCGCTCATTCGGCGCGACGGCATCTGGGGACCGCTGCACGAGCTCGGACACAACCACCAGTGGATTGACTGGGTGCTGCCGGGCACGACCGAGGGCAACGTGAACCTCTTCTCGGTCTACGCCTCCGAGGAGGTGCTCGGCATCGACCGCGGCCGCGCGCACCCCGCGCTCGATCCCGCCGAGCGGGAGGCCCGCATCGTCGAGTTCCTGGCTGCGGGGCGGCGGTTCGAGGACTGGAGCGTGTGGACCGCGCTCGAGACCTACTTGCAGCTCGAAGAGCGCTTCGGCTGGGCGCCGTTCACGGCGCTCTTCGTCGAGTACCGCGGGCTCGCCGACCCTGAGCGCCCGGCCGACGAAGCCGCCGCCGTGCAGGCCTGGGTCGTGCGGTCGAGCCGGGCCTTCGGCTTCGACCTCACGGACTTCTACGGCGCCTGGGGCTTCCCCCTCACCGCCGAGACCCGCGACGCCGTCGCCGACCTGCCCGCGTGGCTCGACCACCCGATGGCGGGGCGCTGA
>JBMOFP010000218.1:0-8979 GCA_049318805.1 Bradymonadia bacterium | reverse complement strand
TGAGCAGGACAAACGGGATGTAGACGACGTGGGTCGGCGGTGGGACGGCGAAGAAGCTGGTCTCAGGCACGGTCCTTCTCCAAGGCGTCGAGGCGCGCGTTGAGCACGGTCAGGGCGCTCTCGGCCTGGGCCTGACGCGCGCTCGTGCGCCACACGAAACCGAAGGCGATGGCCCAAAGCGCGGCGTAGGCGATCCACAGGTGCCGATGCCGTTGGTCCTGAAGGGTCTCGTCGCTCGCGGCTTGGAAGGCCTTGACCGCGCCCTCCCCGTCCTGGGCGTGTGCCGTGGTCGGGAGCGCCATCGCGCAGACGAGCGCGACCGCGCAGAGGCTCTCTCGGGTGCTCATGCTTCGACTCCGATCCGCTGCAACCGGCGACGCACGGCCGCCACCTGGCGTTCCTGAAAGTGCATGCGATACCGCATACGCAGAAAGACGATGAACGTCAGCAGCAGCACCAGCCCCACCGTGCTGAACGTGATCCGCATGTCGGGGTGGAGACCGCCGCTCGACTTGTCCTCGAGCTCGGGGTGCAGCCCACCCCAACGCTGGACGGCAATGCGGACGAAGAAGATGTTCGGGGTCGCGAAGACCGCGATGCCCGCCGCCAGTCGACGGACCCCCTCGCCCGCGCCGCCGAAGGTCTGCAGGACCCAGTAGGCGCAGAACATGAGGGCCATGAGCGCCATGGACGTGAGGCGAGGCTCCCACTTCCACCACACACCCCACGCCGCCCGCGCCCAGATGGGTCCCGTGACGAGCACGATGAGGCCGAAGACCAGCCCGACCTCGGCGCCCGCGAGGGCCAGCGCGTCCCAGCGACCTTTGCGGTTGTACAGGTAGGCCAAGCTTCCGGCGAAGCAGACGAGGAAGCCCAGGTAACACATGAACGCGCTGTTCACGTGGTAGTAGAAGATCTTCTGGACGACCCCCATCTTCGCTTCGATGGGGGCCCACTCGAAGACGAGGTAGTGGCCCAGGATCATGGCCAGCAGGGCCAGGGTGAGAAGCACTGCGGTGCCTCGCATCAGTTCACTCCGTGACCATCTGGTCGAAGACGAGCTGTCCGCCGACACCATAGACCACGTCGAAGGCGAGCAGGAGTTGGATCCAGGGACCGATGTCCTGGTCCGGCGTGGTCCCCAGGGTGCCGGCGGTCGCGGCGACCCCACCGATGATGACGGGGGTCACCAGCGGGAAAACGAGCATGGGCAAGAGCACCTCGGCGAAGCGGGCGTGCACAGCGACGACCGCCAGTGGTGTGCCGACCAGCGCAAAGCCGAGCGCTCCGAGCACCAGCTGGACGCCGAGCTCGAGCAGGTGCGGCGTCGCGTCGACTCGGAGCAGCACGGCGAGCAGCGGCGCCGCGATCAGCATCACGAAGAGGGAGAGGCCGAAGTTCAGGGTCGTCTTGGCGGCGAGCAACGCGCCGCGATGCGCAGGCGAGAGCACGAGCGCCTGGAACGCCCCCTCGCGCGCCTCGCGTGCGAAGGTCCGCCCCGTGGCCAGCGTGCCCGCGAAGAGCACGATGGCCCACAGGCACCCCGGGAAGATCATCCGATTCGTCGTCTCGTCGGCCGAGAAGCCGAAGGTGAAGACCAGCGCGAGCACGACCGCGAAGAAGGCGAGCGTCACGACGGTCTCGCGTGAGCGGAGCTCGATGCGCAGGTCCTTCGAGAGCACGGCGCGGTAGGTGCTCCAATAGGTCATGCGGCGCGTCCCCGGGCCTCGGCGTGGGCGCGGTACAGGCGCTCGAGGCGCTCCTCGCGCGGCCCCGCGAAGGCGAGGCGACCGCCGCGCAGAATGACGACGTCGTCGGCGACCGGGTCCGAGAGCCCGAGGTCGTGGGTGACCAGCACCACGACGGTCTCGGTGCGTCGGAGGGCGTCCAAGAGGCCCAGGAGCAGGTCCGTGCCGGCAGGGTCGAGGCCCGTGAAGGGCTCGTCGAGCAGGACCAGCGACGGCGCGTGCAGCAGCGCGCGCGCGAGCGCGAGTCTCTGGGCCATGCCGCGGCTGAAGGTCCCGACGGCGCGGTCGGCGGCGCGCCCGAGCTGCACACGGTCGAGCCATGGATCCGCCTCGGCGGCTCCGAGACCGTAGAGCGACGCGAAGAAGCGTAGGTTCTCGCGGGCCGTCAGCTCGGCGTAGAGCATCGGGCGATGCCCGACGTAGCCAATGTGGCGTCGAAGGTCGGGCCCCGTGAGGCTTTCGGCCTGTTCCCCGTAGACGATGCGCCCCTCCGAGGGCCGGAGCACCGTGGCGAGCATGCCCATCAGGGTGCTCTTGCCGGCGCCGTTTGCGCCGAGGAGCGCCGCGATCCGCCCCGGACCGAACGCCACCGAGACGTCGACGAGGGCGTACGTCTCGTCGTAAATCCGGCCCAGCCCCTCGGTCCGCACGAGCCCGAGTCCCCGTCGCGACTGCGGGTTCACTCGCGCTCGTCGAGCCGGTCGAGAGCGCGATAGAGCGACACGAGCCGCGCCGTGATGGCCTCCTGCTCGCGCTCGAATCGAGCGGCGGGCAAGCGGCCGCGTTCGACCGCCTTCCGCATCCGCGCCAGGGCCTTCAGAAGGCGGTCACGCTCGTTCTCCAGGTGCGCCCGAGAGAGGCGCGCCTCGCCCTCGGCCCCTTGCCGACGAAAGCCGAGGACGACCCCGAGCACCACGGCCACGACACAGCCGAGCAGCGACCAGGCCTTCCAGCTCGACCCGACGGGCAGGCCGCCGATTGCAAACCGAAGCGGCTCGTCCGGTGCCAGGTCCAGCTCCATCCGGAGGACCTCGAAGTCCCGCCCCTGGCCATTGCTCGTGCGCTCGGCGCGGTGGCCTTCCGTTCTCGGCAAGAGGTCCAACGTGGTGTCGACCCGTTGACCGGGCTGGCGTCCGACGGGCGCGACGACAAAGGCCCCGCGGGTCCGCACGGGGAGACGTTGGCTCCACTCGTAGACCGGCTCGTCGTACTTGATGGTGTAGATGAAGGTGATCTGGGTCGGTTCGGCCCCGGGCACGAGCGCGCCCTTGAACCAGATGTCGGTGCCGCGGACCTCGACGACCTTGGGGTCCGCGTCGTCGTGGAGCTCCGGGTGCTTGCCGCCCTCGGGAACCGGAATGCGCAGCCCGCCGCCGGGCAAGGCCGCGAGGTTCGCGACCTGGGCGCCCCGATTCGAGAGTCGAATGGACTGGCGAACGACGAGGTTCTCCTCGTCCGGGATGAGGTCGATGTGCGCGTGCTCCGCGACGAGGTCGGCGGTCGAGACCCGCGCCGCGGACGCCTCGACCTCGATCCAACCCCCTGCAGCCGGGAGAGCCGCGATCTCGGATGGATACCGCACGCCGTCCCGCTCCACGGAAACGACGTACCCGATCATCCGCTGCACCTCGGGGTTCGTGGGGATGCCCTCGAACCGCACGACGCCGCCCTCGACGGTCTGGGCGACGTAGTCCTTCACCTTGCCGCCGCCGGCGAGGATCGTGACCGTCGCCTTGAGTCCGGCCGGCGCAGGCCTGAGCCCGCCCGCGCCGTCCTTTTCGACCACGCGGACCTCGAGGGGCTGACGCTGCATCTTCGCGAGGAACGGCGGCAGGCCGCCCGAGTCCGCGACCGCGCTCGCGGCGGGCTGGGCGTAAGGTGCGGGCAGCCCCAGCGCAAGGGCGACGAGCGATGCCAAACAACACAGGGCAGTCCGGGTCAAGGGTTGCCCTCTCCGGTCGTCGAAGCCGCACTGGACGCCGGCGAGTCGCTCGGCGCTTCCACGCCCCCCGATCCGGAGGCGATGCGTTCGTTGTAGTCGCGCGCGCGCTCGTCGAGGCGACCGACGACCTCGAGGGCTTCTCTCTCGAAGCGCGTGCGCAGGTGCAAGAGGTCGTCGGGGTCGAGCTTGCTCAGCGCCGCCTCGGACTCGAGGTCTCGCAGCTCGTCGACGAGCCGGTCTCGGCGCGCGATCAGCTCGGCCGAGTCGTCCTCGAGGCGGTCCCACTCGGCGGCGGTGACGACCTCGCGGTCCAGGAGCGGCTTGAGCGCCAGGTGCAGCAAATAGAGCGCGAGCAGCGACACGAGGATCGCGAGCAGCAGAAACATCGGCTCAGGATCCGGTGGCCGTGTCAGGGGTCGCCGCGGCGGGCTCCGCTCGGCGGGCGCGCCGACGCGCGGCCGAGAACACCGGGTAGGCTTCGCGCTCGGGCCAGACCGCGAAAACGACCCCGACGAGCAGGAAGGCGCCGCCGATCCACATCCAGAGAATCATCGGGTTGTAGTGCGCCATGATCTCCGCGGTCTTCAGCCCGGGCTTGAACGAGACCAGGGCCAGATACAGGTTGGCGGAGAGGCCGTCGAGTTCGTCCTTCTCGGTGGTGGTGCGCGACATCTGGACGTTGGCGCCGTGATAGAAGCGCCGCGAGGGATGGAGCTGGCCCAGGAACTCGTCTGGCGTGCCGTCCGCGTTCGCCGTGTGAACGTCGAAACGCGCGAACCACTCCTCGTACTCGCGGCTGTCCGTGTTGTGGAACCCGCGGAACGTCAACACATGCCCTTCGAGCAGGTGTCGCTCACCCTCGGCGTGGAACGTCAGGTCGAGCTCCGTCTTGAGGCCGGTCCCCACAAACCCCAGGAAGAGCGACGCGAAGCCCAGGTGGGTGATGTAGCCGCCGTAGCGGCGCCGGTTCTTGGAGATGAGACGCGCCAGGGCCGTCGGCGCCGACTCACCGGCGTTCTCCGCGCGGACGCGCGCGTTCCGCCAGAACTCGAGCCCGAGGGCCAGCACCGTGAAGAAGAAGCCGTAGAAGCCGAGGACCGAATACACGCCCGTCAGGTTCGTCGCCTGCATCAGCTGGCCGATGGGGACCTCTCCGAACGGGATCGAGGTCTTCGCGAGGTGCGCCTGAAGGTTGTAGGGGTTCAGGGCCACCACGGCGGCGGTGAGGGCAATGGCCGCCACCGCCGGCGAGAACATATTCGCTCGGAAGGACCGCACCGACATCTTGCGCCACGGCACGAGCGGCCCGACGCCCATCAAGAGCAGCAGGACCACGCCCAGCGGCGCGATCCAGCTGTTGTACCAGGGGGCGCTGAACTTCGTTTCCGACCAGAACAGCATGCTCAGCTTGTCGCCGATGGTGCCGAACATGACGACGGCCAGGATCGTCATCAGGATGAAGTTGTTGAGCAGGAAGACCCCTTCCCGGCTCGCCAGGTGCTCGACGCCCGCGAGGGGCCGAGGGGCCTGGTCCCGGGCGAAGAGGTCCCGGAAGAACAACGCCACCATCGAGATGAGGGACGGACCGAAGATCGCCAGCGTCGCGTAGCCGAAGAGCCACATCGCGCTGCGCAGCTCCTTGTCCGGGATGTTCACGGCGATGGTCCAAAGGACCGTGTGCAGAACGGCGACGAAGCCCAATGCGGCGATGATGGGCCGGCGTGCCACGGCGGCCCCCCACCGTTGGTGGGCCGTGCGCCACGCGTCCGCCTCGTTCCCGGGCGCAAGAGAGCCATCGGCGACGCGCCAAGCCATCAGGCCATGGGACACACCGAGCACGACGATGAGCATGACGACGAAGTACTCGCCGATGTCGCTCTGGGCAAAGGTGTGCACGGAGTCGATGACCCCGGCGCGGGTCAGGAAGGTGCCGAAGAAGGTCAAGAACCCCGTGAGGAGCACCAGATGGACGTTCCAGACCTTCAGCAGCCCGCGTCGCTCCTGAATCATCACGGAGTGCAGATAGGCCGTGGCCGAGATCCACGGCATCAGCGCGGCGTTCTCGACCGGGTCCCAGCCCCAGAAACCGCCCCACCCCAGCTCCTGATACGCCCACATGCCCCCGAAAAGGTTGCCCATGGAGAGGAACGCCCAGGAGATGACCGCGTAGCGCCGCGTCGCACGAATCCACACGTCATCGAGTCGGCGGTGGATGAGCGCGGCGATCGCGAACGCGAAGGGCACCGAGAACCAGACATAGCCGCTCAGGATGCTGGGCGGGTGGAAGGTCATCGCGGGGTTCTGCAGCAAGGGTTCGAGGCCCTTGCCGTTCACCGGCGGCTCGTTGATGCGGAACGACTCGAAGGGGTTCGCCTCGAGGACCATCAGCATCAAGAAGAACGCCTGGAACGTACACAGCACGCTCAGGACCGTCGGCAGCAGGTCTCGGTTCTGGTCGCGATTCTGGCGAATCACGAGCGTCGTCACGACGGCGAGCGTCGTGGACCAGAACATGAGTGAGCCCGCCTGGCCGCCCCAGAACGAGGCCAGCAGGTAGTACCAGGGCATGTTGTTGTCGCTGTAATGCGCGACGTACTTGTTCTGGTAGTCGTGGGTCAGGAAGGCGTGCAGCAGGAGCAGCGCGCCCGTGCCCACGAAGGCCGAGACGACGTAGCCGCCCCGCTCGGCGGCCAGGAGCAGCCGGCCGTCCGACCGAAGCTGACCGACGACGCTCGCGACCACGACGAACGCGCACACCACGATGGACGCGTGCAGCAGGAAGTCACCCAGGTGGTGAACGTTCAGCTCGAAAACGTTCACATCCGCTCCTTCGCCTGCTCCGAGACCTTGCCCTCTTCGTACTTCGAGGGGCACTTCGCGGTGACCTCTCGGGCTTCCATGGACATGTCGCTGCGGACCGTGCCCTCGACGACGACCGGGATGCCTTCCTTGAAGACGTCCGGCAGCGGTCCCTTGTAGGCGACGAGCAGGACCGCGCCCTTCTCCTCGAGCTTGAAGCGGTGGGTCTTCGCCTCGGCCTCGAAGGCGTACGAGCCGATGATCACGTTCCCTTTGACCCGCGCGACGCGGCCCTCGACCTGGGCGAGACGCTGGCCCACCTCGGCGACGTCGAGGAAGTACGCGGTGCCTTCACCGCCGCTCATCATGCTGTTCGCCACGAGGTAGAAGCCGCCCACCAGCCCGACGAGGCCGAGGATCCCGCGAAGGCGTCGCCACGGTGAAAGGCGGGCGCCCAACTCGGCGGCGTGCTCGGGCGCTCTCTCGACCGCACCCGAGACCTCGTGCCGCTCATTCTCGTCGTTCATCGGTGTCCTCCGTAACCCGTCAACCGCCGAGGGCCGTCATGACCTTCCGCGGAGCGCTGTCAAAAGCGCGCATTTCGTGTCCGGGGCGCTTCCCGTACACGGCCTGGCGGACCAACTCGACCAGCGCCTCACGCGTCGCACCTGCGCGAAGTGCCTGAAGCAGCGAAACCTCGTCATCGTGACCGAGACACGCGCGCAATGCACCCTGGGCGGTCAGCCGAGCCCGATTGCACGCGCCACAAAAGCCGTCGTCCGACATGGGGCTGATCAGCCCGACCCGCGCGCCCACGTAGGGTCCGCGGGTCGCGCGCCAGTACTTCGCGGGCCCGCGTGGGCCGGGCGCGTCGTGACCCGCCTCTACCGGCACGAGGGCGAAGGCCGACTCGAGCCCGCGGCGCATCTCCGCCGTCGGGACCACGTGCTCCGCGCGCCCGAATTCGAGCTGCCCGATGGGCATCAGCTCGATGAACCGGGGCACCCACCCGTTGGACCACGCCCAGAGACAGAGTGACTCCAACTCGTCGTCGTTCTCGCCGCGGACCACGACCGCGTTGAGCTTGAGGTCGTCGAAGCCCGCGGCGCGCGCCGCTTCAAGTCCACGGACGACCGCGGCCAGGTCGCCGCCGCGTGTGAGGCGCGCGAAGGTCTCGGGTCGGCTCGAGTCGACGCTGACGTTCAGCGTGCCCAGCCCCGCATCGCGCAGCGCGGCCGCGTTCTGCGCCAGCAGGTGCCCGTTGGTCGTGAGGGCGACCTCACGGACGCCCTCGAGGCGGGCGACGCGGCCGACGAGGTCGACGATGCCTCGCCGGACGAGGGGTTCCCCGCCGGTGATGCGCACCCGCTCCACCCCGAGAGACACCAGCAAACCGACGAGCGCCTCGATCTCCTCGAAGCGCATGACGTCGGCGCGCTCGCTTTTGGGAAAGCCCTGCGTCGGCATGCAGTACGCACACGCGTAGTTGCACCGGTCCGTGACCGAGACCCGGAGATACCGGATGCGGCGCTGCGAGCGGTCGGTCAGCGGGTCGCCGCGCACGCTGTCGAGCCCCCGAGGGTCGCTGGCCAACATGGGCAGCGCATCGACGTTCTCGATGGGGGCTCGGTTTCGCACATGCACCGCGGGTGTGGGACGCCCCGAAGGGGCTTTCGGTCGCGCACGCTAACAGCGTTCCGGGGGGCGTACAACGCGACGCGACGCCGTTCTCGTGCGCGTTGACACCCGTGCATCGCGTCGCCATGCTCGCGCCGCTCAATCGCGGAGGTCATTGTGGCACAGGTGAAAGACGCCCTCCTTCAGGGAGTCGGCAAGCTCATGCAGAGCGAACAGGCCATGAAGCTCATGCAGAACGAAGGGGTCGTCAAGGCGCTGACCAAGGCCTTCACGGCGACGACCGAGGTGCGGCAGGCCATCGACCAGCAGGTGGCCTCCGTCGTGAAGTCGTTGAAGCTCGCGACCCGCGATGACCTCAAGACTCTGCGCCGCAACATGGAGCGACTCGAGCGGGAGCTCACCGCGCTGCGCCGCACGGTCGAGGAGAACGCGGCGCAGACGTCCGAAGCGGTGGAGACCGCGCGCATCGCGGCCCGTGCCGCGGACTCCGCGCGCCAGAAGGCCGACGAGGCCGGACGCAAGGTCACGGTCGCGCGCGCCGAGACGGCCTACTCCATCCCGACGGAGGCGCCGAAACCCGCGGCGACCAAGCCCGCGGCGACCAAGCGCGCGGCGGCGAAGCCCGCCGCGAAGCCCGCCGCGAAGCCCGCCGTCGCGAAGACACCGAAGAAGGCCTGAGTTCGTCGGCCGTCGCCTCGAATCGGCGCCGACCCCAGCGCGTCCGTCTCCGAGAGCACGCCCCATCTCGACTGGAAGAGGAGTTGCCCCATGCACGCGACGCCGTTCGCACCGTTTGCCCGTCGTAGTGGACTCACCGCGAGCCTCCTGTTCATCGCCACCTGCGCGCTGAGC